>NZ_JAACYW010000129.1 GCF_015356825.1 Catenulispora rubra
CCCCGACCCCAGCTCCCGGATCTCGGTGTAGCCGGGTGCCTCCCATTCCCGAGAATCGTTCACCCCTGACACGCTGTCACGACAGGATGACTTCGACCAGAGGTGCGGGTTGCCGGAAGGCGGTGGAGAGCGTTCTACTGCGAGGACGTACGTACCTGCCAGGACATACGCACCTTCTACCGCTGCGCCGTGTGGAGCACCGTCTGCGCCCGATCGAGCCCCTGCGCGATCAGCAGGTCCACCGCCTCCGCGCACCGGTCGAGCAACGCGGGCATCTGCTCCCGCTCCGCCTCGGCGAACTTGCCGAGCACGAACCGGCCCACCTTCTCGCCCTTCGCCGGGCGTCCCACACCGAACCGCAGCCGCGCGTACTCGCGGCTGTTCAGCGTGTCGGAGACCGACCGCACCCCGTTGTGCCCGCCAGGTCCCCCGCCGCGCTTCAGCCACACCGAGCCGAAGGGGAAGTCCAGATCGTCCTGCACGACGACCAACCGCAAGGCCGGCACCTGCCGGGCACGCATCAACGCCGCGACCGGCCCGCCCGACTTGTTGATGTTCCACAACGGCTTCGCCAGCAACACCGGGCACCCGGCCAGCTCGACCTGCGCCACCCGGCACCGCGGCCCGGCCCAGCGGAACCGCGCCCCGGCGCGCGCCGCGAGGTGTTCGACGACCGAGAAACCCGCGTTGTGGCGCGTCCCTGCGAACCAGGGACCTGCGTTGCCGAGGCCGGCGATCAGCCACAGATCTGTGCGAGGAGAAAGATCATCCGAGGTCACAGCGGAAGACTACTGGCCCCGGCACGCTTAATGAGATGCCGCTGCCATCCCCGACTGCGACACTCGCGCCATGGGTGGTGAGTACTGGCGCGCCGAGCCGGACGGTCCCGCGCGCGAGCGTGTCGTGAGCCTCGACGTACCGGGCCGTGAGGCGCCGATACCGCTGGTCAGCGCGGAGGGCGTCTTCGGCGCGCAGCGCGTCGACCGGGGTACGAGCGTTCTGATCCGGAACGCCCCGATCCCCGCGCCGTGCACCGGCGTTGTCGACCTCGGGTGCGGCTACGGCGCGATCGCCGTGTCGATGGGGATGCGCCAGCCCGAGGCCGGGTTGTGGGCCGTGGACGTCAACCGGCGTGCCCTGGCCCTTACCGCCCGCAATGCCGCGTCGGCCGGCGTGCAGAACGTCGTCGTCGCCGAGCCGGAGGCCGTGCCCGCCGCCCTCCGCTTCGACCGCATCTACTCGCACCCACCGATCAAGATCGGCCGCTCGTCGATGCACGAACTCCTCGACGGCTGGCTGCGGCGCCTGTGCCACGGCGGCGACGCCTACCTCGTCATCAAGCAGTCGATGGGCGCCGACGCCCTGCACTCCTGGCTCAACGACACCGGCTTCCCGGCCCGGCGTGCCGCGTCGAAGCAGGGTTACCGGCTGTTGCACGTATCAGAGAGCGAAGACACGCGGCAGGAGCCGGCCGGACTGACCTCCGACGACCTCCGCACGGTCAACCGCGCCACCGGCCGTTCGTGGACCGTGCTCGGTCGCCTCGTCGGCGGACGCTCCGACAGCGTCCAGCTCCTCGGCTCCGGGGACGAGCGCGCCGTGGTGAAGATCAAGCACGGCACGTGGTGGGGCCCTCAGCTCGCCGCGCTGGAATCCACAGCCGCCGCACTGCGCGCCGCCGGGTATCCGACCCCGCCGCTTCTCGCGCACGGCCCGTTGGACGACGAGCGCCACTTTCTCGTGACCGGCTTCGAGCCTGATTCCGGACCCGACTCCGAACCGGCGGGCCCGGACGCCGACGTCCTCGCCCAGGCGGCAGCGGCCATCGAGCTGCAAGCCGACGTTCGGCCACGCCCCGAACGGGACTGGTCGGCGATGATCACCCTGTTCCTCAACGGAGGCATCGCAGAGTACGAATTCCACCCGAGCCTGGCCGGCCTCGCCGCCCGAGCCCTCGCCTTCGTACCGCATCCGGTCCCGGCGCTGCCCAGCACGGAGTTCGTCCACGGCGACTTCACCACCGCCAACCTGCTCAGCCGGAACGGCGCGCTGTCCGCCGTCATCGACCTGGAGGGGTTCGGCCGGGGCACCCGCACCATCGACCTGACGAGCCTGCTGGCCTCGGTGATCGGCACGGCGCCCGCGTCGGCCGTCGAAAGCCTGGCCCGTGCTGCGATCGCGGCGTCGGACGTGGCGACGTTCCGGGCCTGCCTGGCGCATCGCGTCCTGGCGATCCTGCTGGCCGTGGACGGAGACGACGATGTGGCGCGTATCGCAGAGCTCTCAGAACGGGCTCGGTTGCTTCTCGCAGTAGCGGATTGACGGTCGTCGCGCGGGACGGGGAGTCGGTCAGCGGGTGACGTCGTCGCCGGGGGCTGGGGTTTCGTCGTCGCCGGCATCCTCTTCAGCACGGTCGACCCGGCCGCGCCGGACCCGCCACATGATCAGCCCGATGATGATGATCACCGCCACCACCCCGGCGAGGATCCGCCCCACGACGTGCTCGACTCGTGAATAGGCGGCGCCGGCGAAGTAGCCCAACAGGGTGAACCCGACGCCCCACACCAGCCCGCCGAGCGCGTTGAAGAGCAGGAACTTCCGGTACGGGATGCGCGACATCGCCGCCAGCGGCGGCATCAGCGCCCGGAAGAAGGACACGAAGCGTCCCAGGAACACCGCCTCCGGCCCCCGCCGCCGGATGAGGGCGCGCGCCTTGTCGATCTTGACCCGGTGGCGCCGCAACGGGCGCGTGTCCAGCAGGCGCTCGCCGAAGTGGCGCCCCACCTCGTAGCCGACGCTGTCGCCCGCGATCGCCGCGCAGACCACCAGGAACGCCAGCAGCCAGATGTTGACCGTGCCCCGGTTCGCCAGCACCCCGCCGATCACCGCCGCGGTCTCCCCCGGCAGCACGAAGCCGACGAACAGCGCGTCCTCGGCGAAGACCAGCAGCGCGACGACGACGTAGATGAGCGCGGGCGGCAGATTGCTGAGCCAGTTGAGCATCGGACCTACCCACCCATCCGGCGCACCAGCGTGGCCCGCGCCCGCGTCCGCACCGCCGCGACCCCGCCGACCAGGAACGCGAGCGTGTAGACGAGCTGCACCAGCACCACCCCGCGCGCCAACTGCCCACTCGGATGGATGTCGCCATACCCGACGGTCGCCATAGTGATCCCGGTGAAGTAGAGCGCATCCAGGCGCGTGTCGAGCCCGACGAACTGCCCCTGCCGCGTGGCCATCGCCCAGTAACTGGCCGCGAAGACCAGGATCGCAGCCCACGACAGCAACAGAACGCCGACACCCGGATGCCGATAGCGCCCGACCTGATCGGTCAGCGCCCGATTGGTGGTGACCACCATGCCCACAGCCAGCAGCGCGAGCAGTCCCGCGAGGATCAGCCAGGCCAGGACCCGGTGCTTGGGGCCGATCGGGCCGAAGGGGACGGTGAAGTAGACAGTGGTGAGGAGAAACGGGCCGAGGATCGCTGCGGCGATGCGGGCCTTTGCCGGGAAGCCAGCCGGGTGGCTCAGCTCGCCGCGCGCAGAGTTCACGCGAGCAGCGCCGCTCCGATCATCCGACCGCCCGGAGCCCTCCGGATCGCGGCACTCACCACTCTGCCCGAGCTCGCCGCGCGCATCGCGACCAGCACCGCCAGCGCCAGCCGCAGCTCCAGCGCGCCTGTCATCCCCAACCGGCCCGCCGTCCTCACCCGCCTCGCTGTGGTCGCTCATCAGCTACTTGCCTTCCCGCCCTGGCCCCCGCCGACGCAGCCGGCGTCACCCGTCCAGCCGCTCAGCAAGCCGCTCGACCACCTGCTCGCAGAGCTCGTGCGTGGCCAGCGCGTCCTGCAGGTCCGGGTACTGCGTCTCGCCGCGCACCGCTGCGAGGAAGTGCTCGCATATCTGCTCGATGCCCTTCACCCGCCCCACCGGGGTCCAGCCGGTCGGGCCCTCGACCAGGTCGTGGATGTCGCGGCGGTGGCCGTCGCCGATCAGTTGCAGGCGCTCCGCCTTCGCGCCCGCGCGGCGGTTCATCGTGCCGAAGCAGGTGAAGCCGGGGCCGGACAGGGTCAGGGCCGCGTGCTCCAGCATTCCGTCCTCGACGCGGCCGGAGACCATCACGTCCGAGACCTCGCCCGGCGCGAGGAAGCGCAGTGTGTCCGCCACGTGGATGAAGTCGTCGAACACCACGTCGCGCACTGCCCCCGGGGCGTCGGCCTCGTTCTTCTGCAGGATCACGGTTTCGCGCGGGGCACGTGCCGCCGCGACGTAGGCCGGTGCGTGGCGGCGGTTGAAGCCGACCATCAGCGGTGTGCCGGTGCGCTCGGCGTGCGCGACCAGGGCCCGGGACTCGGCGAGGGTGTCGGCCAGCGGTTTGTCGACGTACGTCGGGACCCCGGCGTCCAGCAGGCGGGTCACGACCTCCGCGTGTGCGATCGTCGCGACGTGCACGAACGCCGCCTGGGGCGGATCGTCGAGCAGCGCCTCCAGCTCCGTGAACCGGGACTCCGGCGCCACGTGGTACGCCGCCCCGAGCGCGTCGAGGCGGGCCCGGTCCCGCGTCATCAGCCGAAGCCGCAGGTCCGCACGCGTCCCCAGCACCGGCAGGTACGCACCCCGGGCGATGCCGCCCAGCCCGATCACCGCAACTGCGAGCCCGTCGTTCTCCATACAAGCCATGGTCGCGCAAGTTGACGGTGCCCGCCGCTACGGTGTGGCCCCATGACCGACATCGATGCGCACGCGGCCCCCGAAACCGCCGCCGCCCGCATATCCGCGGCCCTAGACGCCGCCGTGGCCGCCCCCGGCGACCGCGCCGCCGCCTGGCGCGTGGCCGAGGTCCTCGCCGCCGACTGGTCCGAACGCCCGCTCGCCGACGGCGACGGCTACTCCGACGCCGACCTCGACGCCGCCGCGGCCGCCCTCGGCCTCCCGCTGCCGGCGGCGCTGCGCGAGGCGCTGAAGCTCTTCGGCCGCCGCGACGACCTGACCCGCAACCAGGACCCGCTGACCACGCCGGAGAACCTGGAGACGCACGAAGGCGCCCTGCTCTTCCGCGACGAGAACCAGGGCGTCTGCTGGTGGGGCGTCCTCGTCGAGGACCTGGACCAGGACGACCCGCCGACCTACTACCGCGCCGACCTCCTCGACAAGACCCAGGAGGAGTGGATGCCCTGGACGGACAGGCTCTCGCTGGCCCTCGTCGAAGCCCTGATGTCCGAGACGGTCCTCACGGAGGTCGACAGCATGGAGAAGTGCTGGGCCCAACTCGGCCCCGAAGCCCTTGAGGACGACGGCCTCACCGCCCTCCCCCGCATCCAGCCCGAGTGGTACCAGACGACGTGGTACGTCGGCGACGACCTCCTCGCGCACGCCGTCGACGGCGCCTGGATCAGCGTCCTGGCCCGCTCCCGCGAGGCGCTGAACGCCTACACCGGCGAGGACGACGACGAAGAGTCCGACGAAGACACCGAGGACTGAGACCTGAGAACAGGGGACTGAGGACACCGCCATGGGTTTCTGGGACGCCGGACCATTCGACAACGACGACGCCGCCGACTTCTCCGGCCGCCTCGACGACCTCCCGCAGGAAGACCGCGCCGCCGCCATCCGCGAGGCGCTTCGCGAAGCCGCGGACTGCGACGGATACCTGGAAGGCGACACCGGCGCGTACGCGATAGCCGCGGCCGCGCTGGTAGCCCGCGAACTGTCGGACGGCGCGCGCTTCGTGGCAGCCGACTATGGCCCGAAACAGCCGCTCCCGCCCCTCACCACCGACCTGTTGCCGCTGGCGATCGCGGCGATCGACCGCACCATGGCCGACGACAGCGAGCTCGGCGACGAATGGAGCGGGGTCGACGGATCCGACAGCCCCTGGCACGAGAAGACGCGCGAACTGCGCGCTGTACTGGCAGCCGACTGACACAGCACGACCACCTCATCGGCCCTCCCCACACAGCAGGAGGGCCGACGAACCAAACTCGCGCCCTCCTACCCGCCCACCTACCCCACGTAATTGAAATGCGCCGGATCCGGCCCGATCCGGCCGTCGTCCCGCCGCAGCATCGTGATCTCGTCCATCTCGGCCTCGGTGAGCTCGAAGTCGAAGACCTCGAAGTTCTCCTTGATCCGCGACGGCGTCACCGACTTCGGGATCACCACGTCGCCGAGCTGCAGGTGCCAGCGCAGCACGACCTGCGCGGGCGTCTTGCCCTTCGCCTCGGCGATCCGCGCCAGCACCGGCTCCCTGAGCAGGTCGCCGCCCTGGCCGAGCGGGCTCCAGTCCTCGGTGACGACGCCCAGCTTCTCGTCCAGCTGGCGCATCGCCGGCTGCGAGAAGTAGGGGTGCAGCTCGATCTGGTTGATCGCCGGGGTCTTGGACGACTCCTCGACCAGGCGCTCCAGCGTCTCGGCGGTGAAGTTGCAGACGCCGATGCTGCGGGCCCGGCGATCGGAGTTGATCTTCTCCAGGGCGCGCCAGGTCTCGATATACAAATCCTGTTCCGGCACCGGCCAGTGAATCAAATACAGGTCCACGTAGTCGGTGCCGAGGCGCTCCAGGCTCTGGTCGAAGGCGCGCAGCGCGGCGTCGTAGCCGTGGTCGCCGTTCCAGAGCTTGGTGGTGAGGAAGATGTCCTCGCGGGCGAGACCGGAATCCCGGATGCCGCGGCCCACGCCGGCTTCGTTCTCGTAGGCGGCCGCGGTGTCGAGATGCCGGTAGCCGACTTCGAGCGCGGTCGCGACCGCGGCCTGCGCCCCGTCGTCGGGCACCTGCCAGACGCCGAAACCCAACTGCGGGATGCGCGCGCCGTCATTCAAAGTGATGTATTGCATTTCTTCATCCCTTCCAGGCTTCGACGGCTTGGGAGATCGGGGTGGACCCGGACACCAGTTCGAGGGTCTGGTGGACGGCCGCGTGCTGTTCGATCACCTCGGCGAGGACGTCCGCGACGTCGATGCGCGGGACCGTGCCGCGGCCGGTGTGCGGGACGAGGTGGACCAGTCCCAGGCCCGGGGTGTTCAGCAGGCCGCCGGGCCGGATGATGGTCCAGTCCAGGTCGCGGGGCCGCAGGTCGTCCTCGGCCTTGGTCTTGGCGTCGATGTAGGCCACCCAGGTCGCGTCGGAGCCGGACGCCGCGGGCGCCCCGGCCCCCATCGAGGAGATCTGCACGAAGCGCCGCACCCCGGCCAGCTCGGCGGCGTCGGCCAGCAGCACCGAGCCGCCGAGATCGACGGTGTACTTCCGCTCGGCCGTGCTCCCACCGCCGGCGCCGGCCGCGAACACCACGGCGTCGGCGCCGCGGATGACCTCGGCCAGCGACTCGGGGGTGGCGCTCTCCAGATCGAACACGACCGGCTCGGCCCCGGCGGCCACCAGATCGTCGGCGCCGTCGGGGCGGCGCAGCAGCCCCTGCACGGCGTGTCCGTCGGCGCTCAGGCGTGCTTCCAGCAACAGGGCGATCTGTCCGTGGCCGCCCGCAATCACGATACGCATGCGTCCTCCTTATCCCACCCGGACGCCGTGCGGGAGGTCGAGACGACCGTTCGGACCAGAACCCTCAGACCTTCGGACCCTCAGACCCTCAGACCCTCAGTCCTCGGTCAGCCGCACCAGCATCTTCCCGGTGTTGGCTCCGCTCATGACCCCGAAGAAGGCGTTCAAACCGTTGTCGATCCCGTCGACGACGGTCTCGTCGACGCGCAGCGACCGCTCCGCGAGCCAGCCGGCGGCCTTGCCGATGTACTCCGGGAACGTCTTCATGTGGTGCCCGATGGTGAAGCCGCGCAGCGTCAGGCTCTTGCCGATGGCGTTGGTCAGGTGTCGCGGCCCGGTCGGCGTGGATTCCGCGTTGTAGACCGAGATCGCGCCGCACAGCGCGATGCGGCCGAACAGGTTCATCCGGGTCAGCGCAGCGTCGAGGGTGTCGCCGCCGACGTTGTCGAAGTACACGTCGATGCCCTCCGGCGCGGCCTCCTTCAGCTGCTTGCGCAGCTCGCCCTCGCGGTAGTCGATCGCGACGTCGTACCCGAAGTCGTCCTTGAGCCGGCGCACCTTCTCCGGCCCGCCGGCCGAGCCGATGACCTTCGACGCCCCGAGCTTCTTGGCGATCTGCCCGGCGACGGAGCCGACGGCCCCGGCGGCGCCGGAGACGAAGACGACGTCGCCCTCCTTCACCGGCGCGATCTCGGTGAGGCCGACATACGCGGTCAGACCGGTGATGCCGAGCACGCCGAGGTAGGCCTGCGGCGGCACCGCCGAGACGTCGAGCGGCTGCACCTTGGACGCGTCCAGCAGCGCGTACTCGCGCCAGCCCTCGAAGTGCGAGACGGTCGCGCCGACCGGCACCGCCGAGCCCTCCCCGGCCGCCACCACGACGCCGACCGCGCCGCCGGTCATCGGCTCGTTCAGCTGGAACGGCGGGATGTAGGACTGGACGTCGTTCATCCGACCCCGCATGTAGGGGTCGACGGACAGCCACGTGTTCCGCACCAGGATCTGCCCCGGCCCGGGATCGGCGACCTCGGCCTGCAGGAGGCGGAAGTCGGAGGCTTTCGGCTCCCCGACGGGGCGGGCGATCAGCTGCCATTCACGGCTGGTGACGGACACGGGTTGCTCCAAGAGAGTGAGGGGTGAGGGATACAAGAGGATGAGCGCGAGCGGATGGATCCGGCCTGCTCATCGTCGCCGACGGGCACCGGCGCTGCCACTGCTCGGCAACGCCGGCAACCGGACGCCGGACGCCGGAACCGCCGACGCAAGCTCAAGGCAAAGCTCAGCCGAGCGCCTTGAGCGAGCCTGCCGACCAGCCGGACACGCCAGCCGATCGGCAGGCCGCCCGCCAACCGTCAGCCGAGCGCCTTCAGCAGCTCGGCCGCCAAAGGTGCGGAGGACATCGGGTTCTGCCCGGTGATCAGGTTCCGGTCCACGACCACGTGCGGGGTCCACGGCGCGGCCTTGTCGACCACGACGCCGTCGGCGAGCAGGCGGTCCTCCAGCAGCCACTTCGCCTTGTCGGCGAGGCCGCCCTGGACTTCCTCCTCGTTCGTGAAGGCCGCCACGTGGTAGCCGGCGAACGCCGAGGTGCCTTCCGCGTTGTGTGCGGCGAGCAGGGCGGCTGGGCCGTGACAGACCACCGCGAGGGGCTTGCCGGAGGCCAGGGTCGTGGTCAGCACGCGGCCGGAGTCGGCGTCCTCGGCCAGGTCCTCCATGGGGCCGTGGCCGCCGGGGTAGAACACGGCGTCGTAGTCGTCGACCGAGACGCCGGCCAGCGCGACCGGGCTGCGGAGCTCGGTCATCGCGGCGACGGCGTCGGACATCTGCTGTGCGCCGTCCTCGCCGCCGGTGAACTGCGCGGACATGCTGCCGGCGTCCGGGGTGGGGACCACGCCGCCGGGCGTGGCGACCGTCACCTCGTGCCCGGCCGCCTTCAGCGCCTGGTAGGGCACCACGGCCTCCTCGGCCCAGAAGCCGGTCGGATGCTTCGTGCCGTCCTTCAGTGTCCAGGAGTCGGCACCGGTCAGAACCATCAGGATCTTCGCCATGCCAAGACAGTAAACCTCATGAACTTATCGGGACCAATGGGCACTCCGATGGCGAGTATCGATTTTCCGATGGGTCGGGGTAGCCTCGGCGCATGGCCGAACCACTGGACCTCAACCAACTACGCACCTTCCTCGCGGTACACCGCTCCGGCTCCTTCACCGCCGCGGCGCATCTGCTCGGCCTGTCCCAGTCGACGGTCACCACGCAGATCCGCGCGCTGGAGACCCGCCTGGGACGCGAACTGTTCGAGCGCCGGGCCCGCGGCGTCGCCCCGCTCCCCTACGCCGACGACCTCGCCGCGCAAGTCGCCTCCCCGCTGGACCACCTGTCCGGCCTGAGCGAGGACGCCGACACCCCGGTCACCGAACCGGTCCACCTCGCCGGCCCGGCGGAGTTCCTGGGCGCGGTCGGCATGCGGCTCGCCGCCCCGCTGATCGCCGCCGGCGTCCAGCTCCGCGTCACCACCGGACTGACCGACGACCTGCTCGACGAACTCCGCGCCGGCCGTCACGACCTGGTGATCTCCACCCGCCGCCCGAACTCCCGGGGCCTGGTCTCGGAGCCCTTCGCCGACGAGGAGTTCGTCCTGGTGGCGGCACCGGTGTGGGCTGAAAGGCTGAAGGACGCACCACTCACGGCAGCACTTCCAGCGACACTCCCGGCAGCACCCGCGACCGTGCCCCCGGCACCACTCCCAGCAGCCCTGGCCGACATCCCACTGATCGCCTACGACGCCGACCTCCCGATAATCCGCCGCTACTGGCGCTACGTCTTCAACGAGCGCCTGACCGCCCCGGCGCAGCTGACCACGATCCCCGACCTGCGCGGCATCCGCACGGCCGTGGTGGCGGGCGCCGGCTGGACAGTCCTCCCGAAGTACCTCTGCCGCGCCGAACTCGACAGCGGAGCCCTGGCCCTGCTCCACGAGCCCGACGAAGCACCCCTGAACACCGCGTACCTGGTCCGCAGGCCCGGCGGTTCGGCCAACCCGCACGTGGCCAAGGTCCGCCACCATCTGCTGGCCGCCGCGAAGGCGTGGTGGGCCGATCACGAGTGCTGATCATGACGCCCATCACGAGGCCGATCATGAGCGTCGAATTCGATCACCCCTGTTGACACCACCCTCGCCGGGAGAATACTGAGCGGACAGTTACCGACCGGTTGGAAAGCAAGGGTGCCGCCATTGATCACCCAGCACGACCTCGAGAACCGCGTCCAGGACTTCCTGGCCGCCCACGATCCCCGCACCACCAGCAAACAGGACTTCCTCCGAGCCCGCTTCGACGCCGGGCTGGCCTGGCTGCACTATCCCGAAGGCCTCGGCGGCCTGGGCCTGCCGCGTGACCTGCAGCCGGTCGCCGAGAAGGCGTTCGCCGCGGCCGGCGCGCCCGACAACGACCCCCGGCGCATCGGCATCGGGTTGGGCATGGCCGCGCCGACCATCCTCGCCTTTGGCAGCGACGAGCAGAAGCAGCGCTGGCTGCGGCCGCTGTGGTGCGGGGAGGAGGTCTGGTGCCAGCTCTTCTCCGAGCCCGGCGCCGGATCCGACCTCGCCGCGCTGGCCACCCGCGCCGTACGCGACAGCGACAGCAACAGCGAGAGCGAGAGCGGCAGCGACGACTGGATCGTCAACGGCCAGAAGGTCTGGACGTCCATGGCGCACGAGGCGCGCTGGGCGATCCTGGTCACCCGCACCGATCCGGACGTCCCCAAGCACCAGGGCATGACCTACTTCGTGTTGGACATGACCGCGCCCGGCGTCGAAGTAAGGCCCCTGCGGCAGCTCACCGGCGAGGCCGAGTTCAACGAGGTCTTCCTCACCGACGTCCGCATCCCCGACAGCCAGCGCCTCGGCGCGGTCGGCGAGGGCTGGAAGGTCGCGCAGACCACGCTGATGAACGAGCGGGTCGCGATCGGCGGCGGGTCCTCGCCGCGCGAGTCGGGGATGATCGGCGTACTGGCCCAGCGCTGGCGGGAGAATCCCGCGGTACGCGACGCCTCGCTGCACGACCGGCTGATGACCCTGTGGGTCGCCGCCGAAGCCGCGCGCCTGACGGCCATGCGCCTGTCCGCACAGCTCGCAGCCGGCCAGCCCGGCCCCGAGGGCTCGGCGGCGAAGTACGCCTTCGCCACGCTCAACCAGCAGATCTCCGGCCTGGAGCTGGAACTGCTCGGCGAGGAGGGCCTGCGCTACGACGACTGGACCATGCGCCGGCCCGACACCGTCGACTTCGTCGGCCGCTCCCCCGGCTACCGCTACCTGCGCGCCAAGGGCAACTCGATCGAGGGCGGCACCTCGGAGATCCTGCTGAACATCATCGCCGAACGCGTCCTGGGCCTGCCCGGCGAGATCCGGGTGGACAAGGACGTCGCGTGGAAGGACCTCCCCCGGTGAGCGAGGAACTGCTCTACTCAGAGCCCGAAGAAGAGCTGCGCACCGCGGTCGCCGACCTGCTCGCCGACCGCGCGCCGTGGGCCGCGGTGCTGGCCCGGACCGAGTCGGCCGAGCCCTACGACGCGGAGCTGTGGAAGGCTCTCGGCACCGGGATCGGCGCGGCGGGACTGCTGATCCCCGAATCGCTCGGCGGCGCCGGCGCTTCGCTGCGCGAGGCCGCGGTGGTCGCCGAGGAGCTGGGCAAGGCGGTCGCGCCGGTCCCGTTCCTGGGCAACCTGACCGCCACGGCGCTGCTGCTGGCCGTCCGCGACGCCGGCAACGGCACCGCCGCCGCGGCCGACGAGCTGCTCCGCCGGATCGCCGACGGCGAGCAGACGGTCGCCGTCGCGATCCCGTTCACGCGCTCGCCGGACACGACGTACAAGGGCCGGGTCTCGGTCACGCCGTGGCCGCCCCGCGAGCACCCGCACGAGGCCCGGGTCACCGGCCGGGTCACCAGCGTCGCGGACGCGCTGCCGGCCGACGTGCTGCTGGTCCCTGCCGACGGCTCGATCTACGTCGTGCAGGCCTCGGACGCGAAGCGCACGCCGGTGACGTCGCTCGACATGACCCGCGTGCTCTGCGACATCGAGTACGACGACACCCCCGGCATGCTGCTCACGACCCGCTACGGCGCGCTCCAGAGCGCACTGCTCAGCGCGGCGGCGATCCTCGCCTCCGAGCAGCTGGGGCTGGCCGAACGGTGCCTGGCGACGACGGTCGAGTACGTGAAGACCCGGCACCAGTTCGGACGCGCGGTCGGCTCCTACCAGGGCCTCAAGCACCGGCTCGCGCAGCTGTGGGTGCAGATCGCTCAGGCCCGCGCCGTCGCGCGCCACGCGGTGTCGGCCACCGGCGAGGAGCAGGCGATCGCGGTCGCGGTGGCGCAGGCGCACTGTTCGGCGGTCGCGGTGCAGGCCGCGGAGGAGTGCGTGCAGATGCACGGCGGCATCGGCTTCACCTGGGAGCACCCCGCGCACCTGTATCTGAAGCGTGCGAAGAGCACGTCGCTCGCGCTCGGCGGTCCTTCGCGGCACCGACGGCGGCTGGCGGAGTTGGTGGAGCTGCCGCAGGCCTGATCACGGTTTCGCCGGGGCTCATCGCGGTGAGCCCTGGCGGCGCCGGGCAGTTCAGTCCGGCGGGTAGAGCGCGGTGACCACATTGCCGGTGACGACAAGTGACCAGACATCATCGGGCTCTTCGCCTTCAGCCTCGATGAGGCCGTTCACCACGTGGTCGAACGTGAAGTGGGCGAACTCCGGCGCGTAATAACGACCTTCGACACGGGACTTGAGTTCTTCGGCAAGCGACGCCCCCGGCATGAGGAAGGTCGCGATCAAGTAAGCCATCCACTCTTCGCCGTAATAGAACTTCTCGGCCTGGTTCCACTGGATCCCGCCGCCGTCGTCCGTCGGCTCCCACTTGCACCACAGCCCCGGCTGGCCGAACCCGGGCTTGTTGTGGTCCAGGACGTCCGGCTCCCGGTCCTGGCCCGCGAATCCCGTGCCGCAGTAATACGGGCCCAAGCTCCGGTCCATGCGCCGGCTCCCCGCGAAGCGCCGCAGATACGCGGTCTCATGCCGGTTCAGCGGCGGCACGACCGTGACCGCACCCCGGAAGTCGGTGTTGTAGCCCATGCCCGGGACCCTATTCGGAACCGCCCACAGCCGGCAGGCTCAGCGCCTTGATCCAGATCCGGTTGAGTGTCTCCACCAACTTCTCGAACGGCATCGGCACCTTCTGCACGTACGCCACGAACGCCATCCGCGACACCATCGCCGACAACGCGTGCGCCGTCAGCAGCGGATCCAGCTCCGGGTCGGCGGCCCCGGCGTCCTGCAGCGTCCGGATCATCTTCGCGTTGCGCTGCACGAAGGCGTTCGCGCGCTCGACCCGCACCGCGCGGAACTCCTCGTCGACCTGCGACACCTGCTCGAACAGGCCCATCAGCTTGGCGTTCTTCTTGTACGCGCGCAGGTACTCGCGGTTCGCGAGGTCGATGAGCTCGCGCGGGTCCGTGACCCCGGTCCGGGCGCGCAGGTGCGGGTGCACCATCTCCTCGGTCACCTGCTCGGCGACCGCCTGGAAGATCTCCTCTTTGCCCTCGAAGTAGGTGTAGAGCGAGCCCGAGGCGACCCCGGCCTCGGCCGAGATGTCCGCCAACCGGGCGTCCAGGTACCCGTCGCGCTCGAACACCACGCGCGCGGCCGTGACCAGCGCGTTCCGCGTGCGGATCCCCCGAGCGCTGCGGGGTGTGACGCGTACCTCAGCCTTTGCCATACCGAAACGCCGTCTCCCTACTTGAACTTGACGCCGACCTCAACTATACCGGAACCATGTTCGCTGTCTCCGACCGCGCGAAGCGCTACCAGGACGATCTCCTCGCCTTCATGGACGAGCAGGTCTACCCCGCCGAAGGGGTCTACGAGGAGCAGATGCGCGCCTCCGGGGACCCTCACCACCAGCCCGCGATCATCGAGGAGCTGAAGACCGAGGCCAGGAAGCGGGGGCTGTGGAATCTCTTCCATCCGCATCCCGAATGGGGCCCCGGGCTCACCAACTTCGAGTACGCGCCGCTGGCCGAGATCATGGGCCGCAGCCACCTCGCGCCGGAGGCCACCAACTGCGCCGCCCCCGACACCGGCAACATGGAAGTGTTCACGCTCTTCGGGTCCGAGGCGCACAAGGAGAAGTGGCTCAGGCCGCTGCTGGACGGAGAGATCCGGTCCGGGTTCGCGATGACCGAGCCGGCGGTGGCCTCCTCGGACGCGACCAACATCGAGATGCGCATGGTCCGCGACGACGCGCGCGGCGGCTACGTGCTCAACGGCCGCAAGTGGTTCACGTCCAACGCCATGCACCAGAACTGCCGCGTGCTGATCGTCATGGGCAAGACCGACCCGGAGGCCGAGCCGCACCGTCAGCAGTCGATGATGGTGGTGCCGCTGGACGCGCCGGGCGTCACGATCGTGCGCTCGCTGCCGGTCTTCGGCTACCAGGACCGCGAGGGGCACGCCGAGATCACCTTCGAGGACGTCTTCGTCCCGGCCGAGGACCTGCTCAAGGGCGAGGGCGAGGGCTTCGCGATCAGCCAGGCCCGCCTGGGCCCGGGCCGGATCCACCACTGCATGCGCACCATCGGCATGGCCGAGCGCGCGCTGGAGCTGATGTGCCGCCGCGCCTCCGAGCGCGTCGCCTTCGGCCGGCCGCTCGCCGAGCGCGCCAACATCCAGGACTGGATCGCCGAGTCCCGGATCGACATCGAGCAGACCCGTCTGCTGACGATGAAGGCCGCATGGATGATGGACACCGTCGGCAACAAGGCCGCGCGCACCGAGATCGCCGCCATCAAGGTCGCGGCCCCGGAGATGGCGCTGCGCATCATCGACCGCGCGATCCAGGTGCACGGCGGCGCCGGCGTCACCGACGACTTCCCGCTGGCCTGGGCCTGGGCCCACCTGCGGACGCTGCGGCTGGCCGACGGGCCGGACGAGGTCCACAAGCGCTCCATCGCCCGGATCGAACTCGCCAAGTACAAGCACTGACGAACGCCCTCACCACGCCTCGGTGCCGACATACCGCAGTGCCGACACACCTCGGCCTCGACACACCTCGGCACCGGGGTATCCGAACATCGACCAGGAGTCCCCTCAGCTCATGACCAGCCCCCTCATCCCCTCGCTGAACGGCCGCACGGCCATCGTCACCGGCGCCTCCCGCGGCATCGGCCTGGCGATCGCGCAGACGCTGGCCGCCGGCGGCGCGAACGTCGTCCTCACCTCGCGCACCAAGGAGAACGCCGAGGAAGCCGCCAAGCAGGTCGAAGGACCCGGCACCGCGGTCGGCTTCCAAGCGCACGCCACCGACGAGGACGCGGCCCGCGCCTGCGTGGCCTTCGCGATCGAGCGCTTCGGCAGCCTGGACATCCTGGTCAACAACGCCGGCACCAACCCGGCCTACGGCCCGCTGATCGACATCGAGAAGAGCCGCTTCGCCAAGACCTTCGACACCAACCTGTGGGGCCCGATCCTGTGGACCTCGCTGGCGGTGAAGGCCTGGATGGGCGAGCACGGCGGCTCGGTGGTGAACACCGCCTCGATCGGCGGCATCCACGTCGCGCCGAACCTCGGCGTCTACAACGCCAGCAAGGCCGCGCTGATCCACGTCACCAAGCAGCTGGCGCTGGAGCTGGCGCCGAAGGTGCGGGTCAACGGCGTGGCGCCGGCGGTGGTCCGCACCAAGCTGGCGGCGGCCCTGTTCGAGCGCGAGGAGGAGGTCGCCGGCTCCTACCCGCTGGGCCGCATCGGCGAGCCGGAGGACGTGTCCGCGGCGGTCGCCTTCCTGGCCTCCGACGCCGCGGCCTGGATCACCGGCGAGACGCTGGTCATCGACGGCGGCGCGCTGCTGGGGCAGGCCGGTGTCTGAGGCATCCAAGGCATCCGAGGCGGCTGACGCATCCAAGGCGTCCGAGGCAGCCGAGTCGGCTACCGGTCCCGCGCTGGAACAACTGCCGGCACTGGTCTCGGGCTGGCTGCGCGAATCAGGGATCGAGCACGAGCCCCCGCTGACCCTGACCCGGGTCGGCGTCGGCCAGTCGAACCTGACCTACTCCGTCACCGACGCGACCGGACGTCCGGAGCGCCGCTGGATCCTGCGCCGCCCGCCGTTGGGCCACCTGCTGGCCTCGGCGCACGACGTGGCCCGCGAGGCGCGCATCCTGACCGCGTTGCAGGACTCTGACGTGCCCGTCCCGCAAGTGTTCGGTGTGTGGGACGCGGACGGCGTCCCGATGGTCCTGATGGAGTTCGTCGACGGCCTGGTCCTGGACCGCAAGGAGGTCGTGGCCGGGGTCGGCGAGCCGACCCGGCACGCCGTCGGCCTGTCGATCGCCCGCGCCCTGGCGCCGGTGCACGCCGTCGACCTGGACAAGACCGGTCTGGTCGACCTGGCCAGCCACAAGCCCTACGCCGAGCGCCAGCTCAAGCGCTGGACGACGCAGTGGCAGCACTCGAAGACCCGCGAGTCCGCGGATCTGGACACGCTGACGGCCCGCCTGGCCGCGGCGATCCCCGAGCAGCGCGAGCTCACCCTCGTGCACGGCGACTTCCACATGCGCAACGTGATCGTCTCGCCGCGGGACGGCGCGGTCACCGCGGTCCTGGACTGGGAGCTGTGCACGCTCGGCGATCCGCTGGCCGACGTCGGCACGCTGCTGGCGTACTGGCCGGCGGCCGGCGAGGCCGGCGCGGGCCTGCTCAGCCACTCGATGATGCCCGGCTTCCCGAGCCGCGAAGAGCTGGCCGCCGCCTACCTCGACGCCGGCGGCCGGGACGGCTCGGCGCTCGGCTTCTGGCACGCGCTGGGCCTGTGGAAGATCGCCATCATCGCCGAGGGCGTGCTGCGGCGCGTCCTGGACGAGCCGCGCAACCGCGCCGCCTCGTCCGCCCCGACCACCGACATGATCGACGCCCTGATCACCGAAGCGCTGAGGACCCTGCCATGACCGACCAGACCACCACCGCCACCGCCCCGCACGACACCCCGCGCACCGCGATCGTCACCGGAGCCGCCCGCGGCATCGGCGCGGCCGTGGCCGCCCGGCTGGCCGCCGACGGGCACGCGGTCGCCGTCGTCGACCTGGACGAGACCGCGTGCGCGGACACCGTCGCGGCGATCACCAAGGCCGGCGGCCGGGCGCTGGCCGTGGGCTGCGACGTGTCCGACGAGGAGCAGGTGGCCGACGCGGTCACCCGGATCGCCGCCGAGCTCGGCGCGCCCACGATCCTGGTCAACAACGCCGGGATCCTGCGCGACAACCTGCTGTTCAAGATGACGGTCGGGGACTGGGACGCGGTGATGAACGTCCACCTGCGCGGCGCGTTCCTGATGTCCCGGGCCGCCCAGAAGCACATGGTGGACGCCGGGTTCGGCCGCATCGTCAACCTGTCCAGCACCTCGGCGCTGGGCAACCGGGGCCAGGCGAACTACGCCGCGGCGAAGGCCGGCATGCAGGGCTTCACCAAGACGCTGGCCATCGAGCTCGGCAAGTTCGGCGTCACCGCCAACGCGATCGCGCCGGGCTTCATCGAGACCGAAATGACCAAGGCCACCGCGGCCCGGATGGGTGTCGACTTCGACGTCTTCCGGGAGGTGGCGATCAGCCAGATCCCGGTCGGCCGCTCCGGCAAGCCCGAGGACATCGCGGCCGTGGCCTCGTTCCTGGTGCGCGAGGACGCCGGGTTCGTCTCCGGCCAGGTGATCTACGCCGCCGGCGGGCCGAAGGACTAGGGCCAAGGGCCAAGCACTAAGGACTGGGAACCGAGGACCGGCAGCCGGACCGACCGAGGAGATGCCATGACACAGAGCACTGATGCACCCGAGACGACCGAGGCACCCGAGCTGGTCCTGGCCGAGCGGCACGGCGCGGTCCTGCTGCTCACCCTCAACCGGCCGGAGCGCCTGAACGCGTGGAACATCCCGTTGGAGGAGCGGTACTTCGCGCTGCTCGACGAGGCGGAGGCCGACGACGGCGTGCGGGTCGTGGTGGTCACCGGCGCGGGACGCGGGTTCTGCGCCGGGGCCGACATGGAGGACCTGTCGCAGCTCGGCACGGTCGATCCGGACGCCGTCTCGCAGGCCCAGGCGCAGGCCGAGCGCCGGCCCCGCGAGCGGCCGCTGTCCTTTCGCAAACCCCTGATCGCCGCGATCAACGGAGCCGCGGCCGGGCTCGGGCTGGTGCAGGCGCTGTACTGCGATCTGCGGTTCGCCACGCCGGAGGCCAAGTTCACGACGGCCTTCGCGCGCCGCGGCCTGATCGCCGAGTACGGGATCGCCTGGCTGCTGCCGCGCCTGGTCGGGCAGAGCCGGGCCCTGGACCTGCTGATGTCGGCGCGCGTGGTGCTCGGCGACGAGGCGTTGTCCCTGGGGCTGGTCGATCGCGTCCTGCCGGCCGAATCCCTGCTGTCCACCGCGCTGGCCTACGCGGCCGACCTCGCCGAGAACTGCTCGCCGCGGTCGATGGCGCTGATGAAGCGGCAGGTGTACCTGGCGATGGATTCGGACCTGCCGAGCGCGATCGCGCTGGCGGACAAGCTGATGCACGAGTCGTTCCGGCATCCCGACGCCGCCGAGGGCGTGCACAGCTACTTGGAGCGTCGTCCCCCGCAGTTCTCGCCTTTGGAGTCGGCATGAGCACCACACCGCGCGCAGTGCTCACCGACTTCGGCGGCGTGCTGACGTCGAGTGTCTTCGAGGCCTTCGAAACGTATTCGGTGTCAGTGTCGGGTGATCCGGCGTTGTTCGGGACGCTGTTCCGGGCCGAGCCGGCGGCCGGTGCGCTGCTGGTGGAGCACGAGTGCGGCCGGATCGACCAGGCGGAGTTCGAGCGCGGGATCGCCGAGCTGTTGGCGCCGCGCGGCATCGTCGTGCCGGCGCCGGGGTTCGTCGACTCGTTCCAGGCGCTGCTGAAGCCGGACGAGGAGATGATCGCCGCGATGCGCGCGCTGCGCGCCGCCGACGTGCCGGTGGCGATCGTCTCCAACTCGCTCGGGGACGACGCCTATGCCGGGTACGACCTGACCGAGCTGGCCGACACGTCGGTGATCTCCGGCGAGGTCGGGGTGCGCAAGCCGTCGCGGGCGATCTACGAGCTCGCGTGCACGCGGCTGGGGGTCGAGCCGTCGGAGTGCGTGATGATCGACGATCTGGAGCACAACCTGCAGGGTGCCGCGCGGCTCGGGATCATCGGGCTGCATCACACTGATTCGAAGCGCACAGTAGCCGCCTTGGCCGAATGGTTCGGTATAAGCGTTTGATCACCGGTGGCTGGCACACCTACGGTCATCCCATGACCGACCCGAATCCCTTGCGTGACCGCCTCCGTGCCGCGCTCCCAGCCGCGATGAAGGCCCGCGACCGTGCCACCGCCTCTACCCTGCGCGCCACTCTCGCCGCGATCGAGAACGCCGAAGCCGTGGACGTGGCTGTGGTGCCGTCTGCCGGGGCCATCGAGGCCAGCGCGGTCGGGATCGGCGCGGCCGAGGCCGCGCGCCGCGAGCTGAGCGAGGCGGACGTCGCGGCGATCGTGCGCGCGGAGATCGCCGAGCGCGAGCACGCCGCGGAGGTCTACGAGGGCTCGGGCCATGGGGACAAGGCTGCTGAGCTGCGTGCCGCGGCGGCGGTGCTGACGACCTTCCTGGCCTAGCCGGACCTGAGTGATGTCCCGCAGTTCTGTCACAACCTTCCGTTCGAGATCGCGTTCTACGAGGGGGCTCCGCTAGCTTCGATGGGTGCCCAATCCAGAACTGGAAGAGCAGGCGGCATCGGAGCGCTCTGAGATCCCGGCGACCGAGCCGGAGTCCGAGCGGTCCGAGGCGGCGGCGCCAGCGGTGGAGCCGGCGCCGGGATCCGAGGCTGCGCCTGGCCGATTAGAGAAGCCGCCCGCGCAGCGCGCTGCGGAGCCCACAGAGAAGCCCGCAGTGAAGCCCACTGAGAAGTCGGCTGAGAAGCCCGCTACGAGGCCCGTTGAGAAATCGGCAGAGCAGCCCGCTGAGCGCGCTGAGAAGTCGGCCGGGAAGCCAGCAGCGCCGAAGCCGTCAGCGCCCACCGAGACGCCCCGGCGCTGGCGGCGCCTCCGTCTGCGTCTTCGCACCACCCTCATCGCCGTCGGCACCGCACTGGCCCTCGGCGGCGGAGCGGTCGCGGCCATCTACGCCACCCGGGGCGGCTCCCCGCCGGAGCCCGACCTCAAGATCGTCGACCCGGCCTACCGCGCCCTGGCCATCTCCCTCCCGTGGCCGCAGGACGGCCAGAGCGCGCTGTGGGCGCAGGGCGTCGGGAACCTCGGCACCTGCGGGGGCCAGACCCCGGTGCCGATCGCGAGTGTGGCCAAGGTGATGACCGCCTACGTCATCCTCAGGGACCATCCGCTGACCGACGGCCAGAACGGACCGGACATCACCGTCGACCAGCAGGCCGAGACCGAGTCCTACTCGCGCGACGAGAGCTCGGCCCCGGTGCGCGCCGGCCAGCGGCTCAGCGAGCGGACGCTGCTGGAGCTGATGCTCGTCCCGTCCGCGAACAACGTCGCCCGGCTGCTGGCGCGCTGGGACGCCGGCGACCAGACGGCCTTCGTGGACCGGATGAACAACGCGGCGGCCGAGCTGGACATGAAGAACACCACGTACACCGACCCCAGCGGCCTGGACGCCACGACCCGCAGCACCGCGGCCGACCAGCTGCTGCTCGCCGAGAGCGCGCTGACCGACCCCACCCTGCTCGCCCTGACCGGCGAGCCCACGACCCAGGTCCCGAACGACCCGACGCTCCTGCCCAACACCGACTCCCTCCTCGGCTCCGACGGCGTGATCGGCGGCAAGACCGGCTCCAGCACCCCGGCCGGCGGCGCCCTGATGTGGGCCGCGCACCGCACCCTGAACGGCGAGGACCACCTCGTCCTCGGCGTCGTCCTGCACCAGGCCTCCGGCACCTCGCCGGAACAGGGACTCTACGAAGCGCTGATCGTCAGCCGACGGCTGATCGAGGCGATGATCTGACCGGCCGCGCGCCCCGGAAGTCGGTCCGCCACACGCCTCTACTCCGTGAAGATCCGCTTCAAGAACTGGTGCAGGTTCGCATCCGCGCGGGCGAGCCGGCCCTCCAGGTCCACCGACTCATCGAGGTCGTGCCCGTTCGCCGAGCCCTTGATCCCCCGCAGGAACAGCGAACACTGGAGATCAGAGCACAGATACTGGCCGACCGAGTTCCCGTTGCGGCCGGACTCGCCGGTCCGCCGCGCGGTCATCAGCACGACGCCGCCGCCGGTGCGGGTGGTCAGGCAGATCGAGCACATGCTGCGGGCGCCGAAGCCGCGTGCCGAGCCGCCGGAGGCGCGCAGGGAGATGCCGACCGTGCGGCCCTCGTGGTGGACAACCAGGTAGGCGCGCTCCGGGGCGCCGGGATCGCGCCAGCCCAGGAAGTCCAGGTCGGCCCACGGCTTGTCGGCGAAGTCGGTGGGCAGCCCGAGCCGCTGGGCCTCGCCCTTGGAGCAGTTGACGAAGCTGGTGCGGATCTCGCGCTCGGTGATCGGTTCCATGTCCGGTACGGTAAGGTTGCCTAAGTGGGTTAGGCAAATCATTAACCAACGAAGGAGATCGATGGCGCGCGCCGGACTGTCCCCCGACGTCCTCGTGACCGCGGCCGCCGAGCTGGCCGACGAGATCGGCTTCGAGAACGTCACCATCGGGGTCGTGGCGCGCCGGTTCGGGGTGCGCGAACCGAGCCTGTACTCGCACATCCGCAACGCCAACGACCTGCGGGTCCGGGTCGCGGGCCGGGCTCTGGGCGAACTGGCCGACCGGCTCTCCGAGGCGCTGGCGGGCCGTTCGGGGCGCGAGGCGCTGCTGGCCTTCGCCGCCGCCTACCGCGACTACGCCAAGGAGTGCCCCGGCCGGTTCGCCGCCGCGCGGATGCCCCTGCCCCTCGACTCCCCCGCCGCCGACGCCGCGCGCCGGCACTCCGACCTGACCCGTGCCCTGCTCCGGGGCTACGCCCTGGGCGAACCCGCCGAGACCGACGCCGTCCGGCTGCTCGGCGCCACGATCCTGGGCTTCGTCACGCTGGAGGCGGCCGGCTCCTACCAGCACAACCCGCGCACCGCCGACGCCTCCTGGAACGCCGCGTTCGACGCGCTGGACCTGGCCCTGCGGAACTGGCCGGAAACGGCGTAAGACAACGTATATCAACGTGAAACGGCGTGAGGCGAGCCGGAGCTCACCCCACGCCGTCATGCTGTAACGCTGTAACGCTGTAACGCTGTACCGAGAACGAATCAGGCCTCGACCTCGGGCCGCCCCGGCTCCGCCCACAGGGTGTGGAACGCGCCCTTGCGGTCGGTCCGGTGGTACGTGTGCGCCCCGAAGAAGTCCCGCTGCCCCTGGATCAGGGCGGCCGGCAGCCGCTCGGCACGCAGCGTGTCGTAGTACGCCAGCGCCGCCGAGAACGCCGGGACCGGGATCCCCCGCCGCGTCGCCGCGGCGATGACCTCGCGCCACGGCACCTGGGCCTTGGAGATCTCGTCGGCGAACTCCGGCTCGGACAGCAGGCTGGGCAGCGACGCGTCGGTGTTGTAGGCGGCCCGGATCCGGTCCAGGAACGCCGCGCGGATGATGCAGCCGCCGCGCCAGATCGCCGCGACGCTCCCCAGGTCGATGTCCCAGCCGAACTCCTCGGCGGCGTCCTTGATCATGGTCCAGCCCTGGTCGTAGGCGATGACCTTGGACGCGTAGAGCGCGTGCTCGACGGTGGCGACGTAGCGCTCGGCCTCGTGCGGCCGCAGCGGGTGCTCGGTGCCGCCGGGCAGCGTCCGGTACGCCTCGCGCAGCGCGGTCCGGCTGGAGGCCACGCGGGCGAACGTGGCCTGCGCGATCGCGGTCACCGGCGAGCCGAGGTCCAGCGCGGTCTGCACGGTCCAGCGGCCGGTGCCCTTCTGCTCGGCGGCGTCCAGCACGATGTCCACGAACGGCTTGTCGGTCCCGGCGTCGGTGTGCGCCAGGATCTCGGCCGTGATCTCGATCAGGTAGGAGTTCAGCCGGCCCTTGTTCCAGACCCGGAACACGTCCGCGATCTGCGCCGGGGTGTAGTCCGCGACGTGCCGCAGCAGGTCGTAGGCCTCGGCGATGAGCTGCATGTCTGCGTACTCGATGCCGTTGTGCACCATCTTCACGAAGTGCCCGGCGCCGTCGGTGCCGATGTGCGTGCAGCACGGCTCGCCGTCGACCTTGGCGCTGATCGCCTCCAGCATCGGCCCGAGCACGGCGTAGGACTCCGCGGAGCCGCCGGGCATGACCGAGGGGCCGTGCAGCGCGCCCTCCTCGCCGCCGGAGACGCCGGAGCCGACGAAGTGGATGCCCTGCTCGCGCAGCGCCTGCTCCCGGCGCCGGGTGTCCAGGAAGTGCGCGTTGCCGCCGTCGATGATCATGTCGCCGGGCTCCAGCAGCGGGGCGAACTCGTCGATCACGGCGTCGGTGGCGTCCCCGGCCTTCACCATGATCATCAGGCGCCGGGGTTTCTCGAGCGCCGCGACGAACTCCTCGGCGGTCTCGGTCGGGACGAACGTCCCCTCGCTCCCGAACTCCTCGACGAGGGCGTGGGTACGAGCGGCCGTGCGGTTGTGGAGGGCGACGGTGTAGCCGTGCCGGGCGAAGTTCCGCGCCAGGTTGCGGCCCATGACGGCGAGTCCGGTGACGCCGATTTGCGCTGATGCCTGCATGAGGGGAAACCTAACACCTCAGGCCTTTGACGGCATTTCCATCAACCCCAGCTTTACCCCTGTGTTCCGGGGTCGGCGGTGCTCAAGGGCTGGCCGGGTCCGGAGGCCGGCGGTTTCAAAGATCGGCTGCATTGAGGGGCCGCCTGTTTTCAAGGGGCAGTGGCTTTCCCCAGTCGGCACTCAGCCCCAGCGCCTCGCGTCCTCGGCCAACCGCGCCATCTCCTCCTCCAGCCGGTCCGCGGCCGAAGCGGAGGCCCCGGCGGACTGCGAAGCCTTCAACCGCGCGATGATGCCCTGGAACTCCGAGATCCGCCCCTCCAGATCGGACTTGGCCTTCAGCAGGTTCGCCTCCTCCAGGGAGCCTGGCTGCACCAGCAGCAGCCGGTGCTCCAGATCGCCCAACAGATCCAGCTGCCGCCGCCGGGCGAGTTCGAACTGCTCCAGCGGATCCTCGAACCGGCTCAGGAACCGGTCCGTGCTCTTGCGCAGCCACCCACCGACACCCATGCAGCGCTCCCTTCCAGAAAGCCCCGTTCCACAGGCCTAACAGGCCCAACGCCTATTCTCCCGCCGACGTGCCCGCGAGCCACGCGCCCGCGGCGGCGATCATCAGCCGCACCCCGACCTCCAGCGTCGGGTCGACCGCCGGGGCGAACTTCGGCGAGTGGTTGCTGGGCAGCGTGGCCGGAACACCGTCCTCCAACAGGGACAGGATGTCCTGCTCGGTGAAGTCGGCGAGGTCCAGGCCGCCGAAGTGCCAGAACACGGACGGGACGCCGAGCGTGGCGCCGAAGTGTCCGAAGTCCTCGCTGCCGGTCAGCGTGCTCGGCAGCACGAACACCCGGTCCGCGCCCAGCAGATCGCGGAACGCGTCCAGCACGACGTCGGTCGCCGCCTGGTCGTTCACCAGCAGCGGCAGCTCGTCCAGCGGCGTGATCTCCGGCAGCCGCTCCGCCCCGGAGGCGGCGGCCTCGGCGTTCACCACGCGCGTGATCGCGGCCAGCACCTTGTCCCGCACCGCCGGCGCGGTGGTGCGGACGGTGATGGCGAGTTCGGCGTCGTCCGGGATGACGTTGCCCCGGCTGCCCGCGTGGATGGAACCGACGGTCACCACGGCCGACCGGCTCGCGGCGATCTCGCGGGACACGATCGTCTGCAACCGCATGACGATCGCGGCAGCGATGACCACCGGGTCGATGGTGGCCTCGGGCATCGAGCCGTGCCCGCCGCGGCCGAAGATCCTCACGCGCAGCGTGTCGCAGGAGCTCATGACCACGCCGGGGCGGGTGCCGACCAGCCCGGCCGGCGCCGGGCCGACGTGCTGGCCCAGGCAGACCTCGGGGCGCGGGAAGCGGTCGGGGAAGCCGTCCTCGATCATCTTCGGCGCGCCGCCGCGCTCCTCGGCCGGCTGGAAGACGGCCACCACGGTGCCGGCCCAGGACGCGCGGTTGGCGGCCAGCAGGTCGGTGGCGCCGAGCAGGCAGGCGACGTGGACGTCGTGGCCGCAGGCGTGCATCACGGGGACCTCGGTGCCGTCGAGGTCGGTGGCGGTGACGGTGGAGGCGTAGGAGAGGCCGGTCTCCTCGCGGACCGGGAGGGCGTCCATGTCGGCGCGCAGGAGGATGACGGGCGGTTCTGTTGCGCCGTTCAGGCCATCATTCAGGCCACCGTGGAGCACGCCCACAACACCGGTACCGGCGATCTTCTCTGTGCCACCGAGACCTTCGGTGACGTCCCACCCCGCCGCGCGCAGCCGCTCAGCGACGATGCCCGCGGTGCGAACCTCCTGGAAGGAGAGCTCGGGATGCTCATGGAGGTCCTTGTAGAGGTCGCGCAGTCCCGGGAGGACATCCTCCAGCCCGCGCAGCAGGTCGGCCGTGGTTGGTCGGGTGAGCTGGGTCATGCAGGCTCCGTTCCGAGATGGACGACTCCCACCTTGGTCACCGCGGAGCCCGCAGGCAACCGGCTGGAGACCGCTCCCCCGCCTTCTCCTCTACTTCGTCCCTACTTCTTGCGCCCGAGCGCCCCATACATCCAGATGTCGTCGGCGTCCCTGGGCACCGGACCGTCCGGCCGCCACCGGGGCAGCAGCACCACGCCGGGGTCGAGCAGGTCCAGGCCGTCGAAGAACGCCGCGGTCTCCTTGGCGCTGCGGACGGTCAGCTTCGCCGTCGACTTCTCGTACGCCTGCGCCGACACCGCCAGGCGCTCCTGGTCGAAGTCGCCGGTCACGTGCGTCAGGGCCAGGAAGCTGCCCGCCGGGACCGCGTCCATCAGGGTGCTGACGACGCCGTACGGGTCCTCGTCGTCGCCCACGAAGTGCAGCACCGCGATCAGCAGCACGCCGATCGGCTGCTCGAAGTCGAGCACCCCGCGCACCTGCGGATCGGCCAGAATCGCGGCCGGATCGCGCAGATCGCCCTTGACGATCGTGGCCGCCCCGATCCCGGCGTCCACCGGCCGGGCGCGCGCGTGGGCCAGCACGATCGGGTCGTTGTCGACGCCGACGATGCGAGCGTCCGGCCGGGCCGCCAGTGCGGACGCGACCGTCCCGCCGGGCCCCGGCAGCCCGATGCCGACGTCAAGGAACTGCGAAACCCCCTCCGCCGCGATCCCCCGCACCGCGCGCCCGAGGAAGGCCCGGTTGGCGCGCGCGAAGGCCCGCACCTTCGGCATGTTCTTCAGGACCTTCTCGGCGGCCTCGCGGTCGGCCGCGAAGTTGTCCTTGCCGCCCAAGTAGTAGTCGTACATGCGCGCCGGAGTGGCGACTTCGGTGTCCACTTCGGGCGTCGTCCACTTCGCCTCGTCAGACATGTCGCCTCCCCATCCCGGCCGGACCCGGCCCCTCGGCGGTGTTGATCGCTTGGCGCGGATCATACCCACCGTCTCTGCTTCCTGATAAAAGAGATCGCTAATCGCGGTCAGGGGTCAGGCGATACCCGGCAGACCAGTTCGCCATGAGTCGCCATGCTCGGCGTTCCCGCCGGCCGCCTACCGCCCGGCGTCGTCCCCCACCCCGGCGCTGTCCAGCAACCCGTCCAGCACCCGCCGCCGCTCATCGACGAGCGCCTTCAGCTTGTCCGCCATCGAGTCCAGCCGCCGCATCGCGGCCGGCATCCCGGCGTCCTGGCCCGGCGCGAACACGATCCGGCCGAGCTCCGACTCGCGGGCCGATACCAGCTCGTCGCGGATGCGGTCCAGGCGGTTGTGCACCGAGGACAGCGCCTGCAGCAGGTGCTCCTTCAGCTTCCTGCGCTCGCCGGGGTCCTTCGGCGGCGCGGTGGTGCCCTCCGGGCCCTCCGCGTCCCACTCGCGCGACAGCTGCGCCAGCAGGCCGATGTCGCCGCGAGTGTAGGCGTCGTTCACGCGTGCCATGAAGACCTCGCGGCGCTGCCGGTCCGCCTCGTCGTCGGCCAGGTCGGGGTGGCAGCGCCGGGCTAGTTTGCGGTACATGCGCTTGGCCTCGCCGGTCGGGGCCGGGCGCGGGGGGTCGGCGCGGGTGGCGCGGACCTTCTCCTCGTCCGCCTGGCGGGCCGACTGCTGCGCGCGCTCGCGCGCCGTCTCCGCGTCGCGCTGGTCGTCCGCGCGGCCGCTGCGCGCCGCGTGCACCTCGGCGATGCGGGCCTCGATCTCGTCGAGTTCGGCCAGCAGCGGCGCGAACATGCGCGCGTGCGCGCGGCCGAACACCGCGAGCAGGTTGCGGACCTCCGCGAGTTCGGCCTCGGCCTGCGACAAATCGTCGGCCAGGCCCGCGAGCTCGCGCTCCAGGTCGCCGATCTCGGGGTCCACCCACAGATCGGCCTCGGCCTGCTGCCCGGACTGCCCCGACTGCCCGCTGTAGGGGCCGACCTTCGACACGACGCGCATCACCAGCGTCTCGTCGTCGACCCACACCGCGCGGATCTTGCCCTCGCCGAGCACCTCCACGGCCTCCGGCCCGCGCGCCGTGAGCTGCACGCGCGCCGCCAGCTTCTCCTGTCCGAGTTCGCCGGGCGCGACCTCGACGCAGATGTGGAACTCCCGCGTCTCCTCGCCCCACGCCCCGGTCGGGAAGCCGACCGTGCGGACCGCGTCGCCGGGGATCCGGTTGTCGGTCAGGTCGCGCAGCACCGGATCGACCTGCTTCACGTAGCGGATCACCGCTCCGCTCGGCGTCCACAGGCTGAGTTCGACGTCTGCGACCCGCTTCGCCGCCGCCCCGACCGTCGCGTCGCGCACCGCCGAGGGCAGTGCCTCGGGCTCGGCGACCAACGCCATCGTGCCGGACAGTTGCTCGGAGACCAGGCGCATCTCGTGGACGTCCCAGTCGTCGCCCAATCCCAGGCAGTCGGCCGTGAACAGCCCGGTGCAGGCGCGCGCGGTCATCGCCAGCCGCGACGGATGCAGGCCCTCGTCCCGGCCGTTGACGATGAGGATCGCGTGCCGCACCGGCCCGGACCCGAGCGCGAACATGCGGGCCGCGCGGCTGAGCCAGAGCCCGATCTCGCGCCCTCCGTACGCCGTGAGTCGGTCCACCGCGGCCTTCGCCGCCGCGCGCGAGACCGCGGTCACCGCCTCGGTGCCGCCGTCCTCGGGGTAGACGGCCTGGCTGTCGGCGCGTCCGGCGATCACCGCGAACCGCGCGCCGTCGGGCAGCTCGTCGATCCCGGCGCGCAAAGCGGCCTTGACGCCCGCCAACCGCCCCGGCTCGGCCAGCGAGCGCGAGCAGTCGGCGATGAAGACCACTGCCGGCGGTCCGTCGGCACTGGCCACCGCCGCCGGCTTCGAGGAGTAGCTGCGATCGGCACGCCGCGCGGCAGCCGCGGCGGCGGCGTGCGTCGGGGCCCCGGTCCCGGAGTCCGCGGTCCTGACCCGGACGACGGCGTGCACCTCGCGTCGGCCGGCCGCCAGGAACTCGTTCTGGTTGACGCCGATCTCGGTGCGGATGCTGCGGATCGCCTCCGACGCGTTGGCCGTGCGCGCGCCGCGGCTGGCCGCGACGTCGTCGTTGCGCAGGCGCTCGTTGACGAACGCGAAGTGCTCGACCCACTCCACGCCGAGCTGCACGTCCTGGGTGAGCGAGGGCAGCAGTCCGGAGGACTGGACGGTCGGCGGCGGCGTCCAGTCGCCGACCAGCGCGAGCGCCGCGGCCACGTCCGGCCGGGTCGAGGGGTCCTTGTCCAGCAGCCGGGTGATCAGCGCGGTCAGCCGGCCGCCCCGGCGCAGCGGCGCCGGCTGCCCGGCCACCACGGAGCCGATGATGTCGGCGCGGAACGCCGGAACGCCTTCCACGGCCTCGTAAAGCGTGGCCCCGAGGGAGAACAGGTCGCCGATCGCGCCGGCGTCCTGGGAGATCACGCGCTCGGGCGCGACGTAGCCGGGCGAGCCGATGAAGGTGCCGGTCCGCGTGACGCGCTGGTCGTCGAAGCGGACGGCGATGCCGAAGTCCGCGAGCAGCGCGGTGCCGTCGGAGGCCAGCAGGACGTTGCCCGGCTTCACGTCCCGGTGCACGATCCCGGCGGCGTGCGCGGCGGCCAGCGCGCGCAACAGGTCGCGGGCCAGGGCCACGGCGTCGTTCTCGGTGAGCGGGCCGCGGTGCGCCACGCGCTCGGCCAGGCTCTCGCCCTTCACCAGCTGCATGACGATCCACGGCGCGCCGTTCTCGATGTGGACGTCGTGCACGGTCACGATGTTGGGGCAGTCGCGTAACCGCGCGGTGTTGCGCGCCTCGCGGGCGGCGCGCGCGACGCGTTCGGCGGCCTGCGGTCCCTTGCCCTCCATCGGCAGCAGGACCTGCTTCACCGCGACGTCCACCCCGAGGTGCATGTCGTAGGCGCGCCACACTTGTCCGAACGCTCCGGAACCCAACCGATCCACCAGTCGGTAGCGTCCCCCGATCACCCGTCCTGGCTCGGTCACGCACTGAGCCTACGGGGATCGGCGGCTCCGCGCGATGGTCGTTTCCCCGACGGTCAATCTCTTGCGGCCCGTGCGCAGCGCTCAAGCCAGCGACAGGAACAGCTTCTCCATCTGCGCCACGTTGGCCGCGCGCTCCCCGGCGTCCGCGGTCTCCAGGCACTGCTGCAATCCACCGGCGATCACCTTGAACCCGGCCCGGTCCAGCGCCCGGGACACGGCGGCGAGCTGGGTCACGATCTCCGAGCAGTCCCGCCCGGACTCCAGCATCGCGATGACGCCGCGGATCTGGCCCTCGGCGCGCCGCAGCCGCTTGGTCACGTCGGAAACGGTCTCGGGCTCGACTTGCACCTCGCCGCTCCTTCCCGGCGTGCGTCGCCGAATCGGGGGGATCATCGCTGCGCAGTATACCCCGCGGGGTATATGGAAATACGGCGCTTGTGACTTGTGGGTGGGTGGGGGC
>NZ_JAACYW010000013.1 GCF_015356825.1 Catenulispora rubra
GGTGGCGGCGGAGGCTGCGGTTCGGCCTTCTCGGTACGATCCTGCCCCTTCCCCACCAAGAGCGTCCGTGCCTCGTCGATGCCGGGCCGGTCGGCGGGATTCTTCGCCAGGAGCTGGTTGATCAGTGGCGCAAGGCGCTTCGCCCTGGTCATCGGGGGGTGCGGTTTGGTGCAGATGGCGTTGATCGTTGTCAGGAACGATGGTGGGTCCTGGCGGAACGGCGAGATTCCCTCGACCGCCTCATACAGCGTGACGCCGAGTGAGAACAGATCGGCGGCGGTTCCGTCCGGGTCGCCGAGAGTGGGCTCGATCCGTTCCGGAGCGGCGTACTCGAACGATGCCAGGATTTTGCCGGTGACGGTCATGGACGTGTCTGTGAGGCGCTTGGCAATGCCGAAGTCGGACAGGAAGACACTGCCTTCGACGCCCAGTAGGACGTTGCCGGGTTTGATGTCGCGATGCATGATCCCAGCAGCGTGGGCGGCCTGCAGCGCGTCCAGCATGGCACCGGCGATCTTGGCCGCCTCGTCTTCGTGGAGAGGCCCGTTTGTCTTGAGCTGGTCCAGCAACGTCCGGCCTTCGACGTAATCCATGACCAGCCAGGGCATGCCGTCGGCCTCGGTGACGACATCGAACACGGTCACGACGTTCGGGTGACGACGCAGCCTGGCTCCGATCCGTGCCTCGACCCTTGCGCGCGCGACTGCCTCGGCCCAGTCGTCGGCGGTGGCGTCCGGATCAGCCAGATTCACGCGCTTGAGTGCGACGTCGACGTGCAACTCGTTGTCCCAGGCCTTCCAGACCTCGCCCATGCCGCCGCGGGCGATCAGATTAGCCAGCTGGTACCGGTCGATCAGTTGCCCGGGTGCGTACTGTGCCATGAGCCCTACCCCCGCCGATGTGGTCTTCTACGCGCTGCGATACCAGCTCGCGGTCTCGCGTACGTCACGACTGTCTAAGTGCCCTGAGTGAGAGCGTGACTGACTACTTGACGAAGTCGCCCTACTCCAGCGCCTGCTGATACAGCCGCTGACGGTGCCTGGCCGGCCGTCAGTCGCCGTCCTCGTCCGCCGACGTTGTACCGCCTGAAGGCGAAGAAATGCCTTGCCAGGCTCCGGTTGGCATGTTTTCGCTCTGGCCTCCACGGCGCTACTGCTGCAGTCGGCGTCTACATCGTCCAGGCTCTTGCAACGACCCGTCCGGTGGCGCATCAGAAACCACCTGCCTTGAGAAGTGTGTACTGCTGGCGGAGGAGGTCCTTGGCGATGTCGGGCGCCGGAGTGCGGCCGTAGACCTGGATTTCGATCACGTAGACGCCGAATTGCGCGGCCATTTCCGTCTTGGCGTAGGACTGTTGCTTCGAGGCCGGGATGGTCGTGCCCACACCGCCGTCTACCTGGTCGGTCAGTGGCGGGGAAGGCGCGGATTCCTGGCGGAAGTAGGTGTTCCAGGTTCCGATCTGGCTCGCCGCATCGGTCGGGGCAGCGAATCGGTTGATGATGACGGCTGCCTGCGTGCCGTCGGCGTAGGTCCAGCCCTCCCTGGCCGCCGAGACGAATTCGTGGCTGGACAGCCATGTCTTCTCGATAGACCAGTCGCTCGCCGGGTAGAGCTTCGCCACAGCGACCGCGAGGTCCATCGGGTTGCCGGTGCCGCTGGTCTGGGACCAGCCTCGTGTCCCAGCCGGCGCTGGCAAGACGGTCAGCGGCGGGCCCGCGATGGCGTTGTCGTACCCGGTGATTCCGCCAGCTTCTTCCAGGGCCTCGATCCGGGCCGCGATGAACCCGGTGTTGACGTACGCCTGGCTGATCTGCTTGAGGCTGCTGTTCAGCGCGGTCCAGAACGCCGTGCTGAGCTGATCATGCGGCAGCAGCGCGATAGCGGATTCGCAGCCGTGGCCTCCGGCCCCGGCGTACTGAGTGAACCCGGACCACCACGGCCCTGCCTTGATATCAGGCAGCAGGAAGTAGTTGGCGCTGTCTTGAGATACCGCGACGATGTCTGCACACGCTGGCTCGATGGCCAGGAAGTCCTGAACCGTGTACTTGTGCTGGAGGGTGTAATCGGCGGCCAGCACCGGGAAGATCCTCGCCGCGTCGGCTTGGAGGCGGTTGAGCAGGTCCGCGCCGCCGAGATTGCTCCAGTACCCGACCTCCAGTGCCGCGGTTCCCGGATCTGGTGAGGCCTGCTGGGCCGAGGACAGACCCATTCCGAAGCCCACCGAGGCTGTGACCTGGTTGGCCAGGCTCACGTACCGGGACTGCTGCGGGAATTTCATGATGACACCGGCGACTGCCACGCCGAGGGCAGTCGCCCCGGCTAGCCCTGTGAACACCGGTGTCTTCCGGTGCCCGGACCCGATCGGTGACCGGGGCCGCGCTGCCTGAAACTCGCCGTGATCCCGGCGTGCTGCCGGGTGGGCCAGGGCGACCACACACACGGCGAACGCGACGAGGGCGGCGACCACGGCCGTCACGTCCACCAGGGTGGAGAAGCCCCACACGATCAGGCCGGGCCGCCAGGAGCAGGAGGTTTCCAGGGTGTCCAGGGGCCGGATGCAACCGTCGGTCGATACGAGCACGAAGACACCGGCGAAGCCTGCGAGCACTGTCGCTTCGGCGGCGACTAGCGAGGCCAGCAGCCGGAACCGGTTCTGCCGCAACCCCACTCCCACCGCGACCACCACGGCCGGCCCCACCTGCGCTCCCAGGATCAGCCACATATACGAAAACTCATACAGGCCGTGCAACGGCTGCACCGGCTGGGTCCGGTGCATATACGCCTGCGCCCACACGACGCAGGCCCAAGTGGCTACCGCGCCGCACGCGGCCCAGATGAGAGGTGTGCGGAGGGAAGGCAGACCGCCTGCGAAGGAGCCGCCACGGCGCGCCCATGCCAACAGCGGGATCATCCAAACCGCGGCCACCGCCAACAGGTCGAGCGGCGGGTAGGTCAGCTCGGAAAGCACGAACTCGAACCAGCTGACCACGTTGAGAATGGTGGGATGCACGACCGGCTGACCGTAGAAGTATTTCATGTATCGCAGGAAGCCGCTGGGAGAGATGCTGATGCCTGTCGAGTACGGGCTCCCGAAACCCGTCCACCAGGCGAACCACCAGGACAGGGCGAGAAAGCCACCAGCCAGGCCCGCCGTCAAGGCCCAACGCGGGATCCCGCCCGGCGACCGGGCCAGCAACGCGCCCGCACACTGCACGGTCCACACGGCGAACCCCACGCCGGCGGCGAGAACGATCAGAAGCATCTCCGGCCTGGCGGGAACCAGCTGAGCGATCGTGCCCTGGCCCGCGGTGAGATCGCCGACCGCCATGCCGGCGCCGAGCCACAGACCCGTCCGCAACCCGGTGACCACCGCGCGCGGGCCTGTCGGCGCTGTGCTCCCCTCCTGGCCGCTGTACGCCACCAGGCGCCACAGCGCGACTCCCACGATCAAGGTGATGAGGATGGCCGACAGCGCTCCCGCAGCCTGGACGATCCACGGCGCCCCCATCCACGAGCCGGCCACGAAATAGACCACGTTCCCGTACTGGAAGTCGGCGTCGATCAGCGCGGCGGCCACGCCGGCCAGGAACACCGGCACCGCCTGCACCACGAACAGCACGTGCAGATCGTCCAGAGACGCGGCGCGCAGATCCCAGCTCGGGTGGTTGCGCCACAACCCGGCGAACCCGCGGGCCGCCCGCCGCGGCCCCGACAGGGTGCCGGTTCTGTGTTGCAGCCAGAGCTGCCTCGCCGCGCAGTGATTGAGGACAGCATCACGATCGGCGTAGATCTCCCGGTTGCGCAGCACGTCGCACCGCGCAAGGTACCCGAGAGCGGCGAGCACGAGCGAGATCAAGATGTCCCGCGTGTCGACCGGATTGATGCCGCCCAGTCCCGGCCGGACGGGTCCTCTCGTGGCCAGGACTGCGGCGGTGATCAGATAGGGCAGTAACGCCACGAGCACGAAGGCCCGCCAAACCGCCATGGTGCCCCGGGCCGCGGAGACGTCGCCATAACGAATGTGAGCGAATTCGTGCAGGAGTACCGCACGGAACTCCGGGTCGTCCTCGTTGTCTGCCGCCCTCTGCTGTCTCTGCGCTACGAGGCCGAAGTGCAGGCACAGCACCGGATTCCTGGTGCTGCCCAGGACGGTGGCACTGCAAGCCTCAGAACTGATATCCACGACATAAGTGACCTCGGCCCCCACTCCGGCGTGGCCCTGCAGCCTCGCGACCTCTTGAGAAATGAAGTATCCGCTCGTCGGATCGTCGAAGTCTTTCAGCGGGCGCACCCGCGACGGGCGGGTGTGCCACCATCGATCGGTGTGGAAGGCAAGGACAGCCACGACGAGCACGAGAACGGGCCAGCCCAGCGTCAGCCACACCGGCGGCGGCGGAGCGACGCGGGTCTCGCAGCTCGTATACGCGCGGGCCTGGGTGAGCCGGGCCACCAGCGTGCTCCGGTCCGGGGATCTCAACACGTCGATGCCGGCGGCCAGGTCGCATTCCGGGAGTCGTTTCCCAGTAACGGAGTACGCCGTTTCGAGCACCATCTTGGCGCTGGTGACCAGCGCTAGCGCGACAACAAGCGCGAAACGTGCCCCGGTCCCGGCAGGCATCGCCCGTTCGTCTGGGCGAGGCGCCACGGCGACCACCGCTACTCCTTGGTCGGCGCGGGCGCCATCGACAGCTCCAGGAACACCGCGTTGGCGATGTCGGCGGCACGCTGATTCCCCAACTTCCTGTTCTCCAGCTCCTGGCGGACCGCATCGCGGATTCGCTCCCGCTGCTCCTCGGTCAGGGGCGGAATGGTCGCGAGCCGGGGCTTGCGATGCAAAATCCTGCGCAACAGGGCCCCCACGCCGGCGAGCATTCCGTCACCCGCGGCGGATCCGAACTTCTTGGCCGCCTCGTTGAGGGTGATCCAGACCACCGGGGTGGCCAGCGTCGCCATCTCGCCCAGCCCGAACCCCAGGGGCTCGTCCCGTCCCCGCCGGTGACGCAGGCGCCACAGGATCCAGGGATCGCCGGTACGCGCCAGTCTCGTAAAGTACGGAAGCTCCCCACTGGACTGGGAAGAAATCACCGAACGCACGACGTCGCGAATGACTATTTCCTCAGTGTTTTGGGACATGCCAGAATAGAAGTTTCCCATAACCCCTCCTGAGGCAACGCGCATGATCGTGGATGCCCCGTTGCTACCGTGACGGTAATGACACCCACGCAGCGCGGACCAGCGTCCGCGACCTTTGCAGATCGATTACATAAGGTGTCGCGGTACTGGTTAGTGAGGCTATCCGGGAGGCATCGTCACATACAAGACCCCTGCGATACCCTTGCAACGGAACAGCATCCTACGAGGGCAACCAACCCACCCCTTGACCGGCGGCTCCGTCGCCGACGTACTGCTTATGCCACCCCTCGAAGGCCATGCATCCGGGCATTGAGCACTGACGTGGAACCTGATCGCCAATGTCGCGCTTCACTCCTGCATTCGTCACCTCCCACGTTCAACACTAAGGGCTCTGCGACACCTAGAGAGTTGGCTTGCTGAAGGAAAAGCCCTTAGCCTTCCTGTTGTGGCCGCAGCACCCGAAGGTGCCCATCGCACTATGCTAGAGCTACCTCAACGGAGCGATCCTGATTTCAGCACCCACCTCCTGCAAGACTCCAGCCGGACGGCAGAATCGAATAGTTGACATCACCGATGCCGCATGGATCATCGCTCCGAAGCGGCTGGATCCGGGCGTGGACGCATCCGGCTGAAGCCGACGGCACTTCCAGCAGCGGCGCTGCGGGGGCGTCCTCCTTCTGGCGGCTCGATGGTTTCCCAGGGCTGCTCGGAGTTGTTCGGCAAGCTGTCGGCCGACAGTGGTGTAGGTGGCGGTCCGATGTCGTGTGCTGTCGCTGCGCTGGAACAGCTCCAACCCGGTGTCACGTTCGATCTTGTTGCGGCAGGGCGCGATCGTGAAGGTCTCGACGATGGTCGCCGGCTTCGGGATGCCTGGAATGGCGCTCTACAGCTCCAGCAAAGCCGCCATCAACCTGCTGACCAAGGCGTGGGCGGCCGAGTTCGGGCCGCGCGGGGTGCGGGTGAACGCGGTCTCGCCCGGACCGACGCGCACCGAGGGCACCACCCCGATGGGGGAAGGCCTGGACCAGCTCGCCTCCCAGGCGCCCACCGGGCGGGTCGGCGACCCGAACGAGATCGCCCAGGCCGTCGCCTACCTCGTGGGCGACGGTGCCAGCTTCGTCCAGGGCGTGGTCCTGCCGGTCGACGGCGGACGCGCCGCCGTGTGATCCAGGCCGGGCCGGGGACCACCGCCGACCCCGGCCCGGCTTTCCGCGGATCTGAGAGCTTTCAGCACAGCCCACAGACGGAAGGCCGCTGAAGGACTATTGCCAGCCCAACGGGATCGGGTCATGCGCTGCAGGAGGTTCACCGCCCGCGGCGCTGAACGCTTCGAGCGCCTCGATCAAGCTGTCGCGTTGCTCCACGGGCATGCGCTCGACGATCGCGGCGATCTCGCCGCGGCGGCGTTCGGTGACCTGCTCCACGACGCGGCAACCGGCGTCCGTCAGCGACAGGATCGACTCGCGGCGGTTCTCAGGGTTCGGGGCGCGGTCGATCATGCCCGCGGCGTTGAGCCGCTCCGCCATCCGCATCGCGGTGGAGGGGTTGACCGCGAGGTGTTCAGCCAGGTGGGTCAGGCGCAGCGGGCCGCGCGTCGACAGGACGACCAGGGCCCGGAACTGCGGAAGGGTCAGGCTGTCCTCCGTTTCGCTCAGCGAGCGGGCCGAGACCGCGACGAGCAGGCGCGATGCGGTCAGCACGGCCTCGGTGACCCGGTCGACGTCGCCGAGTGCGTCGGAACCGGGCCGGGTGGTGGTTGCGTGCGGCTTCGCGCTGTGACTGGCGGCTCGCGGGCTCATGCCACCTGTTCTACCGCGCCGCCGAGGCCGATGTCGGGCCGGCACCGCAAGCCGCCGGCAGGCGCGTCGGCACCTGAGACCGGCTTGACTTGACGACCTGCGACGTTTGCATAATGCAAACCATGACCCCCACGAGCGATGCCCCACCCCGAATACCGTCCCGCACGCTGCTGCTTCCTGCGCGGCGAGGCTTTCGGCGGCAGGTCAGCGCTCTGGTCGCGAGCCGCGCCGGCCTGGTGGCGCTGGCTCTGACGATCGGGGGCGGGGCCGGCCTCGGGGCGATCGCTTTCCGCTGGCTGATCAACACGTTCACGCACCTGTTCTCCGGTCACGCCGACTACTCCGCCGCCGGCCACGCCGCGAACCCGCATGTGCCGTGGCTGGGGATGTGGTTCGTGCTGTTCGCTCCGGTGATAGCCGGGCTGATCTACGGGCCGCTGGTCTACAAGTTCGCTCCGGAGGCGCGCGGGCACGGCGTACCGGAGGTGATGTACGCGGTCGCGCGCAAGGGCGGCCGGATCGCCCCGCAGGTCGCGGTCGTGAAGTCGCTGGCCTCGGCGTTGTGCATCGGTTCGGGTGGTTCGGTGGGCCGGGAGGGGCCGATCGTGCAGATCGGCTCGGCGCTGGGGTCGACTCTGGGCCGGGTGGTCGGCGCCGGGGAGGACCGGATGCGGCTGCTGGTGGCGTGCGGCGCGGCCGGCGGCATCGCGGCGACGTTCAACGCACCGCTGGCCGGGGTCTTCTTCGCGATGGAGCTGATCCTCACCTCCTTCGCCGCCGAGGGGTTCGGGATGATCGTGCTGTCCTCGGTGGTCGCGTCCGTCATCGGCCGGGCGGCGTTCGGGAACGAGCCGTTCCTGGTCCTGCCGGAGTTCCACACCGCCAGCCCGAAGCAGCTGCTGCTGTTCGCCGCCCTCGGGATCGTCGCCGGGGCGGTCGGCGTCACGTTCTCGAAGATCCTTTATCTGATCGAGGACGCCTGCGACTGGGCATGGCGCTGGCCGGAGTGGGCCCGGCCGGCGGTCGGCGGCCTGCTGCTGGGCGTCGTGCTGCTGGTGTTGCCGGAGATGTACGGGGTCGGATACCCGGTGCTGGGCAACGCCGTGGCCGGCAAGTACGCGATCGGGTTCCTGTTGGTGTTGCTGGTCGGGAAGATCGTGGCGACCAGTTTGACCATCGGGATCGGCGGCTCCGGCGGGGTGTTCGCGCCGAGCCTGTTCATGGGGGCGATGGCCGGCTCAGCCTTCGGCCTGCTCGCGCATGACGTCTTCGGCGCCTCGGCCGGAGGCCTCGGCTCGTACGCACTGATCGGAATGGGCGCCGTGTTCGCCGGCGCCGCCCGCGCCCCGATCACCGCGGTGGTGATCATGTTCGAGCTCACCGGCGAATACTCCATCATCGTGTCCCTGATGGCCGCGATCGTGGTGGCCACACTGACCAGCAAGATGCTGACCGGAGACACCGTCTACACCTTGAAGCTGCGCCGCCGGGGCATCGACCTGGCCACACCGCCGGCGTCCTCACCGTTCGCCGGGTTGGACGTGGCCTCGATCATGGAGCCACTGCCCGCACCACTGCCTGGCGGTACGCGCTTGTCAGAGGCCGCCGACTCGCTGGCCGCCTCACGGCACGGCGTTCTGCCGGTCGTCGCGGCGGACGGGTCCTTCGTCGGACTGACTTCCGCCCGGGCGGTGGCCGAAGTCCTGGCCGAAGGCGGACGCGACGGCGAGCCGGTGCGCGAGTTGGTCCACTCCCCCAAGACCATCCGGTCCGACACCGACGTGACCACAGCGCTGGACGCACTGTTGGCCGCGGATCCGGCGGGTCTGCCGGTACTGGATGCCGACGGGACCGGCCTGGCCGGGTGGATCACCCACCAGTCGGTGCTGGCGGCCGTACACCGGCCGAGCGTGCCGCAGGCGGCTTGAGCCCCTGGCAGGCGGCTTGCTCCGGCCATAGGCAGTAGGTTTGCACTACGCAATCATGTCTCGGTTCCAAATAATCCGGTCGTGCGGCGGTTCTTGGCCGGGGCAACATCTTCAGGAAGAAAGGGAGTCGGTGATGTCGGCGGCGGACGCGCTGGTGGTGTTCGTCCTCGGGGTGGTCGCCTCGCTGTCGATGAGCTGGCTTCTGGTCTCACGTCTGGAGCGGATCGGGGAACGCCTCGGCGTCTCGGAGGCGATTCTGGGGCTGGTCGCGGCGCTGGCGGCGGACGCCCCGGAGGTCACCTCTGCGGTGACCGCGCTGACGCATCACGAGGCGAAGGTCGGCGCCGGGGTGGTGCTGGGCTCCAACGTGTTCAACCTGGCCGCGTTGCTGGGCCTGGGCGCGATGACGGCCGGGCGGATCGCCTTGCACCGCAAGGTGGTGCTGCTGGACGGTGCGGTGGGGTTGTGGATCGCGTCGGCGTGTCTGGCGGCGGTGACCGGAGTGATCACGCCTCTGGTCGCCCTGGCCGTCGCGTTGCTGGTGTTCGTGCCCTACATCGCCGTCTCCGCGGCCAAGCCCGCCACAGTGCAGGCCTGGCCCCTGCCTGCCCGCTGGACCCGATGGCTGACGTCGGCCGTCGACGATGAGGAGGCGGAGATCGCCGAGGCGATCCGGTCACGCCGGGGACGCCCCGTCGACGTCGCCGTGGCCGTCGTCGCCCTGGTGGTCGTGGTATCAGCGAGCGTGGCGATGGAACGCGCGGCCTCCGACCTCGGCGACCGCTGGCAGGTCCCGCAGATCATCACCGGCGGCCTGGCCCTGGCCGTGATCACCAGCCTGCCCAACGCCGTCGCCGCGGTGTACCTGGCCGCACGCGGCAGGGGCGCGGCGGTGCTCAGCGCCGCGCTGAACAGCAACACACTCAACGTGGTCGCCGGGCTGCTGCTACCCGCCGCGATCCTCGGCATCGGCGCCCCGACCCCGCAATCGGTGCTGGTGGCGGCCTGGGCGCTGGGACTGACCGCGTTGGCGCTGGCGTTCGCCTGGCGTGATGCCGGACTGTCCCGCGGCACCGGCATGCTGATCATCGCCGCCTACCTGGTGTTCACCGCGACCCTGCTCGCCGGGGCGACCCGGCTACCGGTGTGGCCGGCTACCGTTCCGCCGGTGTTGATCGCGGTGGGATCGACCCTGTGGTGGCTGCGTCCCCAGCCCGCACCGAACGTTTCGGTGGTCTTCGTGCCTGCACAGACCCGCGGCGTCCCGCCTGTGCCGGTCCGCAGCCGGGTTGTCGCTTTCATCCGTAGTGCCAGTGGCGGCCAGGCTCCTTCGCTATGGCCGGATCGCACGGTGTCTTGGATGTTCGGCTCCGGCCTGGCTTGGTGCGCGACGGTGGCGGTGCTGGACGCGGCCTCCGGCCGACACCTGGTGCTGATCGGGCTGCTGATCGTCGGGCCGTGCTGCGTGCTGCTGACCGGACGCTGGCGCCGCACCGCCGCGGCCGGACTGTTCGCGATAGCACTGGCGGTGGTCTGCGGCTGGCCCGACGGGATCTTCGGCACCAGCGAACACCTGACGTTCATCGCCTCGGTGATCGCCGTCAGCGTCGTCAGCACCACGGCCGCTGCCGTCGTCGATCGCTCCCGGTCGGCCTGACCGGGAACCACGGGTTGGCGCCAGGCAGCCTTCGGCGCGCTCAGCGCTTCCCGCCGGCGAAGACCCGGGCCTCGTCGATCAGCTCGGCCCAGTGGATCTCGTCTCGGTCGTCGATCAGGACCCATTCACGGAAGGTCCTGCCCGCAGGAGCGAACGGCTTGCCCACTCCGGCGGTGATGAGCTCCTCGACGCGGTCGCGGGGAAGTCTGACGATGAGGTCGCCGGTGCGGTGGTCGCAGGAGGCGAAGAACGCGCCCGCGCGGCGGAGGCAGGGGAAGCCCATCATCGTGCCGGTCGTCACGTCCGGGTTGGCGAGCGCGGCGACGCTGGCCTCCCGGAAGAAGTCGGTGGGGTGCTCAGTCATGTCTGCCTTCTTCCATCACGAGGCCGGCGCCGGGGCCCGGCTCGACTCGCAGGAGGTAGCCGGTGGCGGCCAGCCAGCGCGGCCACGCCGCGGCGGGGCCTTCGACGCTCACGTCGCCGGAGGCGCGGCCCTCGTCCCAGCCGGTCTGGCCCGCGGCCCAGCGGTCCAGGAATTCCGAATCCGTCCGCACGATCAGTTCCGCCCCGAGCGCGGCTCCGGGTTCCTGGCGCAGCCGCCCCTCGGTGAAGTACAGGGTCGTCGGCCGGTCGTCGACGACAAGCTGGAACTGGCCGTCGGCCAGCGTCTCGATGCCTTGGACGTAGGTGACGTCGAAGTGCTGGCGGTCCGAGCCGTCGGCTGTCGGGTCGGCCAGGAATCCCACGCCCCATCGGCGCAGGGCACCGAGGGCCTCCTCCAGTTCCCGGCCGCGGGCGGTGAGCGTGTACATCACGCCGGCCCCGACCACGCCGGATTCCCGTGCCACGACGCCGGCTCGCTCCAGGCGCCGCAGCCGGTCGGCCAGGACGCTGGTGCTGATCCCGGGCAGCCGGTCCAGCAGGGCGCCGTAGCGGTACGGCTGTTTGAGCAGCTCCTGGACGATCACGAGCGTCCAGCGCTCGCCGATCACGTCCAGCCCGCGGGACAGCGGACAGAACCGCCCGTAGCCGGTCCAGGGCTTGCTTGGCATCGCGGCGTCCCTGTCTAGGCGGTCGGCATCAGTGCGGCCATAACCGCGGTGTCGAAGATGAGGCGGGCGGAGGCGAGTTTGCCGTCGCGGACGGTGTTCCATTCGGCCATCGGGATCGAGCCGGCCCCGGCCGGCGTCTCGATCTTGAAGTCGTAGAAGGAGCAGACCTGGTCGCCGTCCTGCCACTGCCGGTGGATCCGGACGCCGCGCATGATCGGGCCCAGCTGCGCCGAGCCGGCCAGGAAGGCGGCTTTGCCCTCGGACTGCAGGATCGGCCCGTGGAATCGGAAGTCGTCGGTGAGCAGCTCGGCGGCGCCGGCTGTGTCGCCGGACGTGAAGCGGTCGAGGTAGGTGCGGAAGAGCTCGCTGGCGTCCATGACGATGATCCCTTTCTTTACTGGAGAGTGCTTCTATAATGAGAGTATCGCGCCGCGATCGAAACCCGCCAGTCGACCGCGAGCGGTTCTGCCCGCGAGGTGTCAATCTGGGCCTGGCCCGTTCGTAGCAGTGGTGAGGAGGCGGGATCGGCCCGCCAGGCACGAGGAGATGCACCATGGCGAAGTACCTGTTGTCGGTCCACAGCGTCGAGGGCGAGGTCCGCGAGCCGATGACCGACGAGGAGATGCAGCAGTCCTTCAAGCAGGTCATGGCATTCCAGGAGGAGATGAAGTCCGCGGGCGTCTGGGTCTTCGGCGGCCGCCTAACCGAGCCGGCCACCGCCACCGTGGTGCGCATGTCGGAGGGCAAAGCGCTGACCACCGACGGCCCGTTCGCCGAATCCCGGGAACACCTCGGCGGCTTCTACATCATCGAGGCCGAGGACCTGGACGCCGCGCTGGGCTGGGCGACCAGGACCAGCGACCTCATCGGCCGGCCGATCGAGGTCCGGCCGTTCTGGGACGAGCCCGGAGCCTGACGCCCATGGGCGAACCCGACGCCGCACCCAGGCCCGACCAGACCGAAGTCGGCCGGATCTTCCGCGAGGAGTCCGGCCGCTCCGTGGCCACGCTGATCCGCCAGTTCGGCGACATCGACATCGCCGAGGACGCAGTCCAGGAGGCGTTCACGGGCGCCCTGGCCAAATGGCCGGCGACGGCCTGCCACCCAACCCCGGCGGCTGGATCACCACGACCGCCCGCAACCGCGCCATCGACCGCCTGCGCCGCGAGACCCGCGGACAGGAGCTGCTCAGGGAGGCGGCGGTGCTCTCACCCGGCAACGAAGGCCCCGGCGGTCCCGAGGAGACGGGGCCCGTGTCCGATGACCGGCTGCGACTCATCTTCACCTGCTGCCACCCGGCGCTTTCCATCGAGGCACAGGTGGCGCTCACCCTCCGGCTGCTGTGCGGCCTGTCGACCAAGGAGGTCGCCAGGTCCTTCCTGGCGGCCGAACAGACGATGGCGGTACGTCTGGTACGCGCCAAACGCAAGATCAAAGCCGCGCGGATCCCCTACCGCGTCCCGGCCGATCACCAGCTGCCCGAACGCCTGGGCCCGGTACTGGCCGTCATCTACCTCATCTACACCGCCGGGCTGGACGGCCCGTCCCAGACCGGACTGTGCCCGGAGGCAATCCGGCTGGCCCGAATCCTAGCCACGCTCATGCCCGACGAACCCGAAGTAGCCGGCCTGCTCGCACTGCTGCTCCTGACCGAATCACGGCGGCCCTCACGAACTCGATCAGACGGCTCCCTGGCGCTGCTCGACGAACAGGACCGCACCCGCTGGGATCAGGCCCTGATCGCCGAAGGCCAAGCGATCGTGCGGCACTGCCTTCGCCGCAACCAACCCGGCCCATACCAGCTCCAAGCCGCCGTCAACGCCGTACACTCCGACGCCGCCACCGCCGATCAGACCGACTGGCCGCAGATCCTGGCCCTGTACGACCACCTACTGGCACTGGCTCCCACACCTGTCGTAGCCCTCAACCGCGCCATCGCCATCGGCGAAGTACACGGCCCCGCCGCCGCCCTGACGCTGGTCGAGGAACTGGACCTGGACAACTACCACCCGTTCCACGCCACACGCGCCGACCTGCTTCGCCGGCTGGGCCGCGACGACGAGGCCGATGCGGCATACCAGAGCGCCGCCGAACTCGCGCCGACCGACGCCGAACGCGACTTCCTCAGACGCGGAGGCAGGGCCGCCCACGGATCGCTTGATACGCCCTGACACTTCGATGCCGTACTACGGCAGCAAGCTCAGTTTTCTCGCAGGCCTCGATGACGCGCGCAGCACCACGCCCGGGAGGGTGAGCCGGCGATCATTCCTGCGGTACTGCTCGCTCCATCACTCGCCCGGGTGACATTTCAGCCGGATGGCCGCGTGTGCGTTGTGGTTTCGCCGGACTTCGCTGGTGAGATTTCCCAGCGGCCCCGGCGGCGAACACTGTCCAGTCTGCCGCCCCCGCATTCGCCAGGAGGAGGATTGTTGTGGCCGGCGGATCAGGCGGAACACCGAAGCCACCGCGGCAGACGAGCCAGCGCGCACAAGCGCCCATCAAGCACGGCGCCGCTGCACTCCGTCGCGCGGCCCGGGCAGCCGGTCAGCAGATCGGCCGGGTGGTCGCGAACGCCCGGGCAACGTCGCGTCGCCTGCGGGAAGCACCCGCGCCGGGTGGGCCGTTCCAGCCCGGGTTCTGGCGCAGTCCGATCCGCGGACCTTGGCTGACCTCCGTGTTCGGGCTGGTGCTGCTGGCCGGCATCCCCGTGCTGTTCGTGACTGGTGCGCTGTCCTACGCCGCCTACAATCCCGGGCTCGGCCCACTCAATGATCAGACCCCGGACAAGGGCCTGCTCGGCTTCTACCTCTTCCACTGGCCGACCCATCCGTACTGGCTGTACCGACTCACCCAGGGTGTGCACGTCACGCTCGGCGTCGTCCTGGTGCCGGTGCTGCTGGCCAAGCTGTGGTCGGTCATCCCGAGACTGTTCGCGTGGCCGCCGGTACGCAACCCCGCCAACGCGCTGGAGCGGCTGACGCTGGTGCTGCTGGTCGGCGGGGTGATCTTCGAGTTCGTGACCGGGATCTTCAACATCCAGCTGTACTACATCTTCCCGGGCTCCTTCTACCGGCTGCACCTCTACGGGGCCTGGGTCTTCATCGCCGCGTTCATCGTGCACGTGACTCTGAAGGCGGGCCCGATGTGGCGCGCGCTGCGCTCCCGCAGCTTCGTCACCGAACTGCGCACCGACCTGGCCCACACCCGCCCCGAACCCGCGGACGCGGACCAGGACGGCCTCAGCCTGGTACCGGCCGCCCCGGCGGCACCGACCATCAGCAGGCGCGGCGCGGTCGGCATGGTCGGGGCGGGATCCCTGGCGCTGCTGGCGGTCACGGCCGGACAGAGCATCGGCGGACGCCTACGCGTCACCGCGCTGCTCGCACCGCACGGCCGCAACCCAGGTAGCGGACCGAACGGCTTCCAGATCAACAAGACGGCCGCCGCCGTGGGCATCTCAGCCTCCGATGTCGGCCCCGACTGGCGGCTGGAGGTCGCCGGCCACGCCACGATGCTGACTTTCACCCGCGCGGAGTTGCTTACGCTGCCTCAGCACTCGGCGGCACTGCCGATCGCCTGCGTGGAGGGCTGGTCGACACCGGACCAGCACTGGAGCGGCCTGCGGCTCGCCGACCTGGCGGCGATGGCCGGCCTCCCCGACGCCGGCACCGTACTGGTGGAATCGGTCCAGCCACCCGGCCCCTACACATCGGTGATGCTGCGCGGCAACCAGATCCGCGACCCCCGGTCCCTGCTCGCCCTGCGCGTCAACGGCGCCGACCTGTCCCTGGACCACGGCTACCCGGCCCGCATCATCGTCCCGGCCAACCCCGGCGTGAACAACACCAAATGGGTCCGCCGACTGACCTTCAGGACCTGACCATGAACCGCTTCCTCCGCTGGTACGGCGACGGGCCACTGCACCTGCTCGCCCTGATCTGCTCGCTGGCCCTCGCCGGTTATGCGGGCCAGCGCCTGACCACCGACCGCCCGCTGCAGGTGTCGATCTGGTTCCTCGGCGCCGCCATCGGCCACGACCTGATCCTGCTCCCGCTCTACTCCCTCGCCGACCTATCCGCCCGCTCCGTGCTGCGGCACCGCAACCAGCACACACCGGCACTGCCGTGGATCAACTATCTGCGAGTACCGGCCTTCCTGTCCGGGCTGCTCCTGCTCGTGTGGTTCCCCCTGATCCTCGATCTGTCAGCCCCGTACCAGCGCGATACCGGGCTCTCAGAAGGCGTCTACCTCGGCCGCTGGCTGGCGATCACCGCTGTACTGTTCGGCGTGGCCGCGATCGCCTTCGCGGTTCGACTGCGTATGACACGGGCCGACTACCTGAAGCGCCGATGAACGAAGCGCCGGAGAAGCAGGCCCTCGCTGAGACCGAGGCGACCACTCCGTGACCGATCTGCGACGGACCCTGCTGATCGCCGGCGGCTGCGCTGCCGCAGCCGGTGCGATCGGGCTGGTGGCGTTGCGGTTGCTGCGCGGCCGGTCGCTCTACGCCAAACTCATCACGGCGCTGGCACCCATAGCCTTGTCGACAACCGCAGGAAGCCTGTGCACTGTTCGCACGGGGTTTTTGTCCGGGCAGGTCGCGGTCTGCATCGCCGCCGCGCTTGCCCTCCCGGCCATGGCAGTGCTGCTCACGCAGCGCGTCACCGCAGATCTAAGAATCCTGCGCGCGGCAATACGCACCATAGGCGAACAAGCGCGTAGCGAGCACCCACACCAGCCGGTCAGGCTGGCCACCGCCGAACTGGACGATCTCAGCTGTGAACTGGTCGCGACCGAAGCCCGGCTGAGCAGGTCACGTGAACAAGAACGCGCCGAGGAACGCTCTCGCCGAGAGCTGCTGACCAAGGCCAGCCTCGAACTGCACACCCCGCTCGCGAACCTGCACGCCCTGACCGTGGCGCTGGAGGACGATACGGCCACGGAGCTGGATGCCTGCTATACCCAGACGCTCACGGCAGTAGACCAGCTCACCCGCATGGTGGACGACCTGTTCACGTTGTGCCGCGAACCGAGTGGCCACCAAGATCCGGGACGCCCCGAGTGACCGCGCGGCGGGAATCGAAGCCACGGCCGGTCGCCCCACCGTGATCAAGGGCGGCGCCGATGTCATCGGCCAGGCGGTTGTCCGAGCGGGTCGGACTGACGAGGTTGGTCCAGCAGGCGGTCACGGAATCCACGCGGGCAACGCATATCACCTGCGGAGTCGCCAGGGACTCACCGCGCAACCGATCCGTCCGGGCGGACCAGCCGCGGGATGCTGATCCGCAGCGTCTCGATCGCCTGATTCGAATCCATCCGCCCAGTGCGCACCTCTTCGCCCGCCGCGTGTCCGAGTGCCAGGACCGCGGCCAGGACCCAGTCGATCGTGAGCTTCGGATCGATGTGTCCTTCGCGCTGACCGCGTGCGACGACTGCCTGCAGGCGCTCCAGGATCGGCTCATGCCGGTCACGGTCCTGCTCCGGGGATGCCGGAGGCGACGACAGGTGCAGCAGGAACGGATCGGTGTCCATGCTGCGCCAGCCGATCTCCATCAACCGCACCAGAGCCTGATCAGCCGGGCCAGAGTCCAGGTCGGCGGCTTCGAGTGCACAGACGACGCGTTCGGTGGCCCGCTCGATCAGAGCGTTGATCAAAGCGTCGCGGGAAGCGAAGTGCGCGTACAGGGTCTTGCGGCTGACTCCCGCGGCCTGGGCGACCTCGGCCAGCCCGGCCTCCGGCCGTTCGGCCAGAACCGCCGAGGCCGCGTTCAAAATCGCCTCGGCGTTCTGCACGGCGTCCGAGCGCAGGCGGCGCTGCCGCGGTTTCTCGCTTAAAGGTGACACGGTTGCTTATCTTAGCGCAGCGGTTTACCGTGACATCAGTGTCACCTTTAAGTCGATCGCCGCCGTACCACGCTGAGGGGACCTTCCATGGCTACACCGACCGACCCAGCCATCCACGCCGTCGGCCTGACCAAGCACTTCGGGGACAACCACGCCGTAGACGGCCTGGACTTGACGGTCCCCGCCGGAAAGGTCTACGGGCTCCTCGGGCCGAACGGCGCCGGCAAGACCACGACCGTGCGCATGCTGGCCACGCTGCTGCGCCCCGACGCCGGAACCGCGACCATTCTGGGCCACGACGTCGTCGGCGAGGCCGACGCGGTACGCAGCCGCATCGCACTGACTGGGCAGTTCGCAGCCCTCGACGACGACCTGACCGGCGCCGAGAACCTTCGGATACTGGCACGCCTGCTCGGCCATCGGCCCCGACCCGCGGCCGAACGCGCGGCAGAGCTGTTGTCCAGCTTTGGCCTCGAAGACGCCGCCGACAAGCTGGTGAAGTCCTACTCCGGCGGCATGCGCCGCCGCCTGGACATCGCCGCCAGCCTGATCGCCACCCCCGAACTGCTGTTCCTGGACGAGCCCACCACCGGACTGGACCCGGCCGGCCGCAACCAGGTCTGGGAGACCGTCCGGTCCCTGGCCGGGCAGGGAGTCACCATCCTGCTCACCACGCAATACCTCGACGAGGCCGATCAACTGGCCGACCGGCTGGCCGTGATCGACCGCGGACAAGTCATCGCCGAAGGCACACCCGACGAACTCAAAGCCGCCACCGGAACCGGCGCGTTGCGGATCCGCCTGGCCGAGCCGCACCGCCGCGACGACGTCGTCCACCTGCTGACCGCATCCCTTGGCACGTCCCCGCAGTTGGACGGCGACCCCGCCGCACTGACCGTCACCGCCATCGAGCCCCAGCGCGCGCTCGCCGCACTGTCGCAGCTCGAAAGGGCCGGAATCGCCCTGGCCTCTTTCGCCCTGGAGCAACCCAGCCTGGACGAGGTGTTCCTCAGCCTCACAGGACGTGCCCCGCAGCCCGACGCCACCGAGCCCGCCACCGCCTGACCGCAAGGGGACCAACATGACCACGACCACCCACACCACACCCCGGTTCCCCGTGCCCACCGTGGTGCTCGGATCGCGCCCAGACCCGGCCGGCCCTTGGGCCGCCGCCCGCGTCTTCGCATGGAGATCGCTGCTGAAGATCCGCCACGTGCCCGAACAGCTGTCTGACGTCATCGCCGTGCCGATCATCTTCACGCTGCTGTTCACCTACCTCTTCGGAGGCGCCCTGGCTGGATCCACACACCGCTACCTGCAGTTCCTGCTACCCGGAACACTGGTCATGGCGGTCCTGCTGGCCACCATGTACACCGGCATCAACCTGAACGCCGACCTGGACAAGGGCGTCTACGACCGCTTCCGCACCCTGCCGATATGGCGCCCCGCCCCGATTGTCGGCGCGCTGCTCGGCGACACACTCCGCTACTTGCTGGCCTCCACGCTCGTCGTCGGCCTCGGGCTGGCACTCGGCTTCCGTCCTCACGGCGGCGTCGACGGCACGGCCCTCGGCATGGCGCTCGTGATCGCCTTCGCCTCCGCACTGTCCTGGGTGTTCTGCTGGCTCGGCCTGCTCCTGCGGTCCGCGAACTCGATCATGAGCCTGGCGATGGTGGTGCTGTTCCCGCTCACGATGGCCAGCAACACCTTCGTGCAGCCGGCCACCATGCCCGGCTGGCTGCGCGACTTCGTGGACGTCAACCCGGTCAGCCACCTGGTCACCACCACCCGCGCCGCCATGGCCGGGACCGTCATTGCCAGCCAGGTCGTGGGGGTTCTACTCACCACGCTGGCAACGATCGCGGTATTCGCACCGCTGACGTTGCGCGCCTACAGCCGCAAGCCCTGAAACGCGGCGACCGCTACCTTCGGCTACTTACTCGGCTACAGCTTCTTCTCCACTCGCACCGAGACCCGGACCCGCAGGACTAATTGAATCGACAACTTTCGCGATACCAGGAGACGCCACAACGCGCTGGCAATAGTGCACAGATCTGATTTGAACGGATCACAAAGGTCCGCCATCCCCAACTCTGCAACCCTGTCGACGGAGCAGGAGCGGCGAGGCTCACTAAACGAAAGGTTGAGTCACAACCCCTTGAGCCACCTCAACGCCACCCAAGCATTACATACGTTTGTTGGATGGCGCCCCCGTGTTCGATCTGAAAGACTCAAGCAGGAACTGAGGCAATTGGATCGGGGGATGCGAGGAAGCCTTTGACCGTTGATCACCTTTGCGAGGGGAAGCATGGAGATCAGTATTCTTGGTCCAGTATCAATTGTGCACGATGGAATTCACCGTGAGATAAAAGCGAGCAAGGTGCGGGCACTGCTCGCCACCCTCGCGCTGGAGCCCGGGCGCGCCGTGGCACGTGTCGAACTCGCCGAGGAGCTCTGGGCGGGGCAGCCGATGCGCAACACGCACAACGCTCTGCAGGTGACGGCGACGCGGGTGCGCAAGATCCTTGATGCGGCGGGGGGAGCTTCCGTGGGGGCGTTGCTTCGCGCCGTGCCGAAGGGCTACTTACTGGATTTGCCGGCGGGGTGGATCGACAGCAACCGGTTCCTCGACACCGCTGCGCAGGGAACCGCTCAGCTGGCGAAGAGCCCCATACGCGCCGCGGAGCTGCTGGAGTCGAGTCTCCGGCTTTGGCGCGGGCCCGCCCTTCTCGACGCGGGTGACGGAATGCGCTGCCGGGGCGCTGCCGCGCTGCTGGACGAGCGTCGGCTCGTGGCGTGGGAGGACCTGATCACGGCGCGGATCGCGCTCGGCCAGGTGCGGGAGACCGTTCCCGAACTCCAGCAGTTGACGGCCCGCTACCCGCTGCGGGAGCGCTTCTGCGAACTGCTGATGCTGGCCCTGTATCGGACCGGCCGGCAGAGCGAGGCGCTCGAGGCCTACGCCGTCACTCGCCGCCACCTTGACGAACAGCTGGGTGTGCGACCCGGCGACGGGCTCCTGCGCCGGCAGGCGCAGATCCTGGAACAGGCGCCGGATCTGAACGACCTTTCGGTGGTGTGGACCGAACGAGAATTCTCTGCTTCCCGTTCGGCCACGGCGGGGTCACGTACGCATCGCTGAGTCCTCGCCCAGCAAGGCGATGAGCCCGGTCTCGTAGGCGACCGCGACGGCCTGTGCGCGGGTCCGTACGCCGAGTCTGCCGAGAAGCTGGTGGACGTGGGAGCGCACTGTCGCGTCCGACACCGCCAGCTTCTCGGCGATCTGCATGTTCGAGCATCCCTGCGCGAGCAGGAGCATGGTCTCCGCCTGCCGTGCGCTCAGCTTGGCGGCCAGGCGCTGGGACGTGTCCGAGTGCCAGGGCCCCGGCTCGCGCCGGAGCTCCGGGGCTGCGGCCGCCGGCATGATCATGACGTCGCTGATCGCGACCATCCGGAGGGCCTGCAGCAGGTCCTCGGCGGAGCCCTCCTGGGACAAGATGGCGTGGACGCCACGGCGCATCACCTCGACCGCCCGGTGGGCGTTCTCCCCCTTGGCGGCCAGCACCACTTTGGTGACCTCGGCCAGGGCACCGAGCTCGTGGACATCGTTGATCGTCAAGGCCGGCGAGACGACGACCGTCACATCGGGCCGCAGCTCGCGCGCGGCGTCCAGGATGACGTCGCCCGTGCCCTCGCCGACGACGGTGAAGTCCTCCGCGTGCGTCAGAAGCAGCCGTAGACACCCGGCCAGCATCGACCCGTCGCAGCACAGTAGGACCCTGAGCATCATATCTGTGCTCCGATATGACGACGGCCGGCTCGGCCGGATACGTCAGCGCGGCGTGTCGCAGGAGCCGGAACAGGCCCCTGCGACACGCGGCGAGATCCGACGTTCATGAAAATCCCCCATGTTTTGTACCCGACTGGTGGCATTATGCGTACAACTTGCCCTGAACCAGGATCGACAATCGCCGACGGTCACGGCCGCGCAGGGACTTCGGCATCCCGCACCGGGGCCGCTTCCGTGGCGTCCTGCTTACGCCACAACGCGCTGGGCCACCAGATGCGGCGGCCGATGTCCAGGTTGAGGGCGGTCACCATCACCGAACGCACGATGACGGTGTCGATGAGGACGCCGAAGGCGACCGCGAATCCGAGCTCTGCGAACTGGGTCAGCGGCAGGGTGCCCAGGACCGCGAAGGTGCCGGCCAGGACGATGCCGGCGGAGGTGATGACACCGCCGGTGGACGCCAGGCCGCGCAGTGTTGCCGGACGTGTTCCCACGCTGTGGGTTTCCTCTCGGATCCGGGTCATCAAGAAGATGTTGTAGTCGATCCCCAATGCGATCAGGAAGACGAAGACGTAGAGCGGGAAAGAATTGTCCTCGGCTCCGAAGTGGAAGATGTGCCGGAACACGAGCGCGCTGACACCCAAGGTGGTGGCGCAGGACAGCACCACCGTGCCGATCAGCAGCAACGGGCTCACCAGCGCGCGCAGCAACAGGATCAAGATGGCGAGCACCACCGCCAGAACGATGGGCGCGATCAGCGCGCGGTCGTGCCCGCTGGCGCTTCGGGCGTCCAGGTTCATGGCACTGTCCCCACCGACCTTGGCGTCGGCGCCCGCGACGGCGTGCACGGCGGTGCGGGCGTTTCGCACGGTGGCGTAGGCCGCCGAGCTGTCCGGCGCGCCGGTGAGTGTCGCCTCCTGATACGCGTACCCGTCCTTCAGCACGGGCGCTGTGACGCTGCCCGGCGCGATCCCGGGCACCGTCTGCAGGGCCTGGTGCACCTGGTCCGCGCTCCCGGCGCGCGCGGTGATCTCCAGCGGGCTGGCGACCGCGGCGTCGAAGTGGCGGGCGACGGCGGCGTTGCCGACCACCGAGTCCTGGGTGGCTGTGAACTCCTGGGCGACCGACAGGCCGCCGGAGTGCAGTTGCCCGATGCCGATGGCCCCGACTCCGAGGATCAGCGCGGTGCCGATCCAGGCCAGGCGCGGCCGGCGGGCGATCCGGTCGCCGACGGCGGCCCACCGGCCCACGTTCGCGTGCTCGCCGCCGCCGACGCGGGGCACTGAGGGCCAGAAGATCCACCGGCCGCAGGCGACCATGAGCAAGGGGAACAGGGTGAGCATCACCAGCGCGCCGACCGCGATGCCAACCGCGAACACCGGTCCAAGGCCCCGGGTGGCGTTCATGTCGGCGAAGCTGAGGCAGAGCATGCTGATCGCGACGGTGGACGCACTGGCGATCACCGCGGGCCCGGAACGGCGCAGGGCCACCGACATGGCCTCAACGCGGCTGTCGTGGTTGCGCAGTTCCTCACGGTAACGGGCGATCAGCAGGAGCGAGTAGTCGGTGGTGGCGCCGAAGACGAGGATGGTGAGGATGCCTGCGCCGTCGGAACTGACCGTCAGTCCGGCATGAGCCGCCAGCAGGTAGATGATCCCCTGTGCCACGGTCAGGGCGATCCCCGCGCAGATGATGGGGAGCAGCCACAGCACGGGACTGCGGTAGGTCAAAAGCAGGATGGCAATGACGACGATGAGCGTGGAATACAGCAGGGTGCTGTCGATGCCGCCGACCGCTTTGCTCAGGTCGGCCGAGTAGCCCGCGGGTCCCGCGACATGGATCGCGAGGCCGGCTGGCGCCTGGTCCGTGGCGACGCCGCGCAGCGCGGTCACCGCGCCCTTGGCCTTGGTGAGGTAGTTCTGGCCGAGGTTGAGCGGGATCACCGTCTCGGCGGCCTGGCCGTCGGTGGAGAACTGCGGACCGAAGACCTGCCCGCTGAGGTCGGTGAGCGTGGCGTACTGCTTGGCGTCGGCCGCGGCCTTGGCCCGGTCCTGAGCCGTCAGGCCGCCGGCCCGCTCGTAGACGATGACGGCCGGCACCGTGTCCGGGTTCTGGAACAGCGACTGGATCTTGTAGACCTGGGTGGACTCGGCGCTGCTGGGCAGAGACTGCTCGACGGTGTTCTTCTCCGCGCCGGAGAGCTTCCCCGAGAAGCCGGCCGTGGCGCCGATGACGATCAGCCAGAACACGACCACCAGGTAGATCACCCGGCGGCGGCGGAGCGGGAGGAAGGCGCTGCTCGCCGGTCGCGACGACGCTGTTCCGTCGGGCGTTCCGGCAGGCGTTGCGGACGAGGGACGTCGTTGTGTCGTCATCGGATGGTTCGTCCTTTCAGGCGGCCAGGTAGCCCGGCTCGATGGGATCCCCGGAGATTTCGGCCACGACCGAAGCCAGCGCACTGAAGTCGGCGCTGAGCGTGCGGAACGCGCTGATCTGCATGTCCCGCTCGAACGCCGCACGGCTGGTGGCCCAGATGATCTCGAAGAAGTGGATCTTGGCATCCGGGTCGTCGGAGACCCGGTGCACGGTGAAGGCGTTCACACTGGGCAGCTGAGGACAGGTCGCGTAGTCGGTCTCGCGGACCCAGGCCTCGAATCGAGCGGGACTGATTCCTGGGCGCAGCCGGATGGGATGAACGATCACGTGCATGGCGACTCCATCGTCGATCGGGAACTCGGGGGTGGATCGTCGGCGGCCGGTCAGGCGCCGCGTGCTGGGCGTTTCGGGCGTGCGGTACGGTCGGGGCGGTCGAGGCGCAAGGCCCGGGCGACGTTGTTGCGCTGGATCTCGTTGCTGCCGGAGAAGATGCGGGCCGGCAGGCAGTCCCGAAGCAGCCGCTCGGCCTCGCCGTGCATGACGCCCTGCGCCCCGCGCAGCTGGACCGCGTCGAGACCGACCTGGACCGCGGCCTCGCTGACCGCGATCTTCGCCATCGCGGCGGAGACCCCGTCGACGGCACCCTCGTCGAGGTCGTGCGCGGCTTTGTAAAGCAGCAGACGCGCGCCCTCGTATCGCAGGAGCATGTCGACGATCCGATGACCGACGGCCTGGAAGGAACCGATCGGCGTGCCGAACTGTTCGCGCTGGCGGACAAAGGCGATCGTCGAGTCGATCACCCGCTTCATCGCCCCGAGGTAGACCGCGAACAAGCAGGTTCGCTCCCAGTTCATGGAAGCCGTGAAAACGCTCGACCCCCCTCCGGGAACGCCCAGCACGCGGTCCACCGGCACCTTGCAACCGTCGAGGTAGACCTCGGCCATGGGAGATCCGTGCAGACCCACCTTGCTCTCCGGCCTGCCTATGCTCAGGCCCGGGGTTCCCGCCTCGACGAGGAACGTGGTCAGCCCGAAGACGCCGCCGTCGGGTTCGGTCGCCGCCTGGACGATGAAGACGTCCGCGACCGGTGCGTTGGTGATGAAGGCCTTAACTCCGGTGATCACGTAGTGGTCGCCGACCCGTTCGGCGCGGGTGCGCAGGTGCATCGCGTCGGACCCGGCCTCGGGCTCGGTCACCGCGTGCGCTGCTATCAGCTCGCCCGAGCAGAGCCCGGGCAGCCACCGCCGTTTCTGCTCCTCGCTCCCGAAGTGCACCAGCGGAGTGACGCAGGCGAGCAGGTGTGCAGCGACGGAGAACGCGAATCCGGTGTCGCCGGTGCCTTCGCCGAGCGCCTCCAGCACGCCGGCGGTGTCCGCGGCTCCCAGGCCGCTGCCGCCGTATTCGACCGGCGCACAGCAGCCGGCGAGCCCCAGCTCCGCCGCCGCGCGCCAGCGCGCGCGGAACTGCTCCGGATCGGGTTCGGCGGGGTCGGCCAGCTTGCTGCGCGCGAAGTCGCGGACCAGGTCGCACAGCTCGTGCGTCGCGGGCTCCAGGTCGAGTTTCATGACACTCCGTCCGGGTGTTCTTCGATCAGGACGTGGTAGTTGATGCCGCCGGTGCCGAAGGAGCTCAGGGCCGCCCGGCGCGGCCGGGTCCCCCCGGCGGGCCACGGCGCGGGCCGACGGTCGATGAACGCGGGGATCGCGTCGAGGTCCAACTCGGGGCTGATGGTGCGCAGGTTGGCGTTCGGCGGGAAGGTGCGGGCCTGCAGGGCGAGCAGCACCCGCAGCAGGCCGGCGGCGCCGGCTGCGGCGAAGGTGTGGCCGAAGAACGACTTGGCCGAGCCCACCTGCAGGGGACGCCGGCGCTCTCCCCCGCCGTAGACGTCGGTGACGGCCGACAGCTCGACCCGGTCGCCGACCCGGGTGCCGGTGCCGTGCGCCTCCAGGTAGTCGACCGTGTCGGGGCCGAAGCCCGCGTCGCCGAACGCCTGGCGCATGGCGCGCGCCTGGCCGGCGCGGTCCGGCGCGATGAGGGAGTGGGCGTCGTTGGATCCGCCCACGCCGCGGATGACGCCGAGGATGCGGTCGCCGTCCTCCAGCGCGTCGCTGTATCGCTTGAGCAGGAACAGCGCGCAGCCGTCGCCGGGCGAGAAGCCGTCGGCGGCTTCGTCGAAGGGCGTGATCTTGTCGTGGGAGAGCAGACCGAGGGAGGAGCACAGGATCAGGTCCCTGACGTTGCAGGCCAGTTCCACGCCTCCGGCGATCGCGTAGCGGGCGGTGCCGCTGCGCAGGGCGCCGACCGCGAGGTCCAGGGCGGCCAGCGAGGACGCGCAGGCGGCCTCGACCGCGACCGGGACCGCTGCGAGGCGGAACTCGCCGGCGATGACGGCGGCGGTCCCGCTGGCCAGCCAGCCGTCCAGGGCGCCGGGCGCGTCCGGGTCCTCGGGGGCGCCGAACCGGCGGCGCGTGCGGGCGGCCAGCCGCCGCCGGTCTTCGCCGTCCAGGTGGGCGAGCGCGTCGAGAGCGGGAATCGCCCTGGCCGCCAGGTCCAGCTCGGCGGCGCTGTTGAGGGCTCGTTCGCGGCCCAGGCTCAGCGAGGAGCCGACGGCGATCAGGCCCGGACCATGCAGGGAGGCCGGTCGCGGTCCACCGCCGGAGAACAGTTGGGCCGCCACGGTCAGGGCCACCCGCTGTGCGGCGTCCATCGCCGTCCAGCGGCGCGGGGTGATCCGCAGACCGCGGGGCGGAGCGGTCGGGACCGGCGCGGGCGAGCCCTGGTCGGTGTAAGTGTGGGTGAGACTGAGCGCCGAGGGGTCGAAGTAGAGCTCCCGGTCCAGGATCCGGGTCGGCAGGGGGCCGATGCGGTCCCGTCCGGAACGGAAGACGTCCCACACGGCTGCGGGGCCATTCGCACCGGCGAAGTGCGCGCCCCAGCTGATGACCGCCACGGGTTCGCCCTCCCGGACCCGTACCGGCCGACGTATCGGTGTGACCGGGACAGCCTGGTGTTCCTCCAAGACGAAGTGGGCCAGCATCCCGGTCAGCGACGCGCCGCTGACGGTGGCACGGCGCGGCGTCGCCGACCGTTCCCAGAGCTGTGGGCTCGTCAGGAACCGGAACCCGGAGCCGGGCGTCGGCAGGGTATCGCCGGGCGACCACGTGGGTGGCAGAGTGCTGCGCTCGAGCGCGAGCGCTGCTTTGATCACACTCGCCAGGCCTGCGTTGGCGAAGGTGTGGCCGAGGCGGTCGCGGATGCTCCCAAGGACCGCCTCGGCGGGCGAGCCCGTGAAGAGGTCTGACAGCGCCGTCAGTTCGGCCCGGGTTTCGTTGGGGAAGCCGGACCCGAAGCACTCCACCAGGCCGATGGAGTCGGCGGGCACGTCCGCGTCCCGGCAGGCCAGTTCCGCGACCTCCCGGCGGCGTTCGACCGAGACCGAGTAGCGGAAGGTGCCCGGACGCGGGTCCTGTCCCAGAGCGCAGCCACGGATCACCGCACGGACCCGGTCTTCTTCGGTCACGTCGGACAGCCGTTTGAGGAGCACCGCGCTCACCCCTTCGGCCAGGGTGAACCCGTCGCCCGGGCCCGCGAAGGGGTGACCGCAGGCCGACGTCAGGCCTTTGACGTCCAGGGCACCGGCCAGCAGACTGCTCTCCCGCAGCTGGCCCGTGACCACCAGCACGGTATCCGAGTCGCCGCGGCGCAGACTGCCGACCGCGTGGGCGAGCGCGACGAGCGAGGTGCCGTCCGCCGCTTCCAGAGCCACGGTCCTGCCTCGGAGCTTGAAGACGCTCGCGATGCGCGCGGGGATGGTGCTGGCCATCTCACCGACCCGGTCATGCGGTGACCCGGCCAGGCGGGGCCCGAGCAGTTCCAGCAGCTCCGATGCCGCGGCGTCGGCGGCCGGCCCGAGGTCCGACCCGACGTCCAGCCCCAGGTCCGTATCGGAGTCCGGCCCGAGATCCCACCCGGCGTCCGGGCCGGAACCGTCCTGTCCGGCCGATCGCAGATCGTGGGCCAACCGCTGCGCCTCGATCCGCAGCGCGTTGAGATACTGCCGGTCCAGTCCGGCGCAGACCCCGACGATCACGTCGAACCGTTCGCCGCGCACCGGCCGGTCGGTGAGGCCCGCGTCGCTCAGCGCTTGCCGAGAAGCCTCAAGCATGAGCTTCTGCATCCGGGTCATCGACGCCGACTGCGCCGGCGGGATCTTGAACTCCGCCACATCGACCTCGATGTCGAGCAGGCCGTGGGGCAGAGTCGGGCGTCCCGCAGGGTCCTCGACGGCCGGCGGATCGGTGCAGGCGCAGTGCAATCGCGTGGCAGTCACCAGATCCCAGAACGCTTCAACGCCGCGGGCCCGCGGGTACAGCGCCGACATCCCGACGATCGCGACGGGCTCGCTCGGGGGGAGATCCATCGGAGCAGCTCCTTCGCGGTCGGTTGAGTGGCTCAGACGGCCGGGGACGGGGGAACCCCGGCCGTCGGTCAGGGGGTGGCCGGTCGGTCCGCCGCTTCGGGCAGGCCGATCAGCCGGCGCAGCGGGCCGTCGACCGGCACCGCGAGCTGCGGGTCGACCAGACGGTGCAGGACCAGGCCGTCGAGCAGGGCGCCGAGGGCCAGCGCGGTCGGCTCCGGGTCGGTGGTCAGGCCGTGGTCGGCGAGCCACCGCGCCACCGCCTGGACCCACTTGCCCTGCAAGGTGGCCAAGCCGGTGCGCAGCCGCTCGTTCCGGGTGGCAGCGAGCAGCATCTCGCTGGTCAGGACGGTCGCGGCGGGGTCGGCCGAGTACTGCGCCATCCCCGCCACAGCCAGTTCGACGCCCTGCAGGCCGGGAGGGGCCTGGTCGAGCATCGCCATCACGATCCCGACCTCGCGCTCGACGGTCTCCAGCGAGGCCTCGATGAGCAGGTCGGTGACCGTGCCGAAGTGATAGTGGACCAGTCCGGCCCGCACATCCGCACGGGCCGCGATCTTGCGCGTGGTCACCGCGCCCCAGCCCTCCTCAACGATGAGTTGGCCGGCGGCGGCGAGCAGCCGCGCCCTGGTCTCCTGGCCCCGCTCCACTGACGTGGGTGTCATCCGCTATGTGCTCCGTCGTGACTGGCCGGCGTCGGTCGCCGCCGGTCAGCGGCCCGCACGGTCCGTCTTCTCGTCGATTGGGCGATCGCCTTAGGCGTACGCCTTGGCCGATCGCCTTGGGCGTTTGCCCAATGACTCACAGCTTAGCGCCGGCGACGTTCTGTTGTCACGCGGCGCCTCATTCCGAAGAGGCGAGCAGCTCGGCTTCCAGCTCGGCGTCGTCGACCCGGTACGCCGCCTCTGGCTCGTCCGGCCGGGCCCCGGCCTGCTTCTTCAGTTGGTCACGCATCACCACGTACTTGGCGTTCAGCTCGTCGACCGCCACGAAGCGGTTCACACTCCGGCCGGTGACGCGCGGTTGGATCTGCTGGACCACCCGCATGTCCTGCACCTCCTGGACCCGCTTCTGCGCGAACAGCGCCATCCGCGGGATCAGCCGCCGCAGTGCCGGGAACCGCAGCGCCTTCTTCAGGTGCGCGTCCTCGTACCAGCGGAACAGGACCTGGGTGTGCTCCTCGTCGATCGGGGTCATCCAGATCGTGACGTCGAAGGGCTCGGTGTGGATGTGCACCATGCCCGGGAACGTGAAGGTGACGTTCATCGGCGCCCGGTTGGTCGGGTCGCCCTCCTGGCACAGGTCGAAGTCGTGGCGCAGCGTGGTGCCGTCCACCGACAGCCGGCTGTTCTCGACCTTGGTCATGGCGAAGTAACGCTTCCTGCCGTCCAGGCCGAGGTGCTTGGCGGTACCGCTCCAACCGATGTAGTCGAACCAGTTGAACCAGTGGTCCCGGTGCACGACCGGCACGTGGTAGAAGTCGAGCAGGCTCTCGATGTACCGGGTGTAGTGGACCGGCTGGGACCAGCTGGACGTCGCGTACAGCTCGGGCTTGTCCCGCACTTCCGGCGGGATCTGCACCTCGGGCAACGGCTCGGTGCGCCGGCCCCACCACAGCCAGATCAGCCCGGCCTCCTCGCGCACCGGGTGGGTGTCCAGGCGCATCGACTTGGGGATCCTGGCGTCCGCGCCCAGGCAGGGCGCGAGAACGCACTGGCCGTCGGCGTCGAAACGGAAGTCGTGATAGGGGCAGCCGAGGGTGTCGCCGCGCAACCGGCCGTCGGCCATGTTCGCGCCCTTGTGCGGGCAGCGTGCGGACTGGCACACCAGCGTGCCGTCGGTCGAGCGCCACAGGACGAGGTCCATGCCGAGCCGGCGGACGCCGACCGGCCGGTCGTTGCGGACGTCCTGGGAGCGCGTGATCGCGTACCACTGATCGGGAATCATTGTGCTGTCTCCTTCTCGGACCCGGGCACCGCCAGGCGGTGCCCGGTTTCGGGATGCGGGAAGTGAGTGCGGGAAAGACGAGAGGCAGCCCGGGCTCAGCCCTCGACGATCTCCACCACGCCGGCGTCACCGTCCACCACGACCATGTCGCCGGTGGCGATGCGGCGGGTGGCCTGCTTGGTGTTGACCACCGAGGGCACGTTGAACTCGCGGGCCACGATGGAGCTGTGCGAGAGCATCGACCCGATGTCAGTCACCACGCCACCGGCGATGGCGAACAACGGCGTCCAAGACGCGTCAGTGAAGCGGGTCACCAGGATCTCCCCGGCCTGGAACTCGTCGGCCTGCCAGACCAGGTCCTCGATCACCCGCGCCCGGCCCACCACGCGCCCCGGGCTGGCGGCCAGCCCCTCCAGGCGCGCGCCGTCCGGAGCCGGCACCACGGCACGCGTGGGATCGTGCTCGCCGATCAACGTGAGCGGGGGCTCGGGCAGCCGACGCACGTACTGGAACTCGCGGCGTGCCTCCTCCAGGCGTACCCGGGAGAAGACCTCCTGCGGCTCGTCGGTGCCCGACAGGTAGCTGAGCACGTCGGCGAAGTCGAGGTAGGCCACCTCGTCCGGCGAGCGCAGAACGCCGGCGGCGATCAGCCGGCGGCCCACCTCGTAGACCACGTTGCGGACCAGCCAGATCGAGGTGATCATCGACATCCGCGCGGTCTCCCGCAACTCGCTGCACTGCACGTACATCGCGATGACCTTCTCGATCACCGTGCGCTTCGTGCGCGGCAGCCGGGTGAGCACCACAGCGGCGTCGCCGTCCTGGTAGGCGCGGCTGCGGCCGAGGATCTCGTCGATGGAGAAGCCGTCCTCCGCGTAGCGGCGGATCATCTGGAACACGTAGGAGGGGTCGTCGATCCACCGCGGGTGGGTCAGTTCCATCTCCTGGTGGCTGCGGGTGCCGTTGGCCCGCAGGAACGGCTCGATCCGGTTCTTCCAGAACTCCTTTCCCGCCTCGTCGGCGAGCAGGGCGGCGGGCAGGGCCTCGAACGGGGTCTCGCGGATCAGGCGCATGACCGCCGGCCGGTCCTTGGCGGCCTGGGCCACGACCCAGATGTCCCGGGCCGACTCGACGGTGCGGAGGCTCGACATGTCGGTCTTCACGCGGTTCTGCAGGTTGTGGCCGTCCTTGCCGAGCCACTTCGCGCACAGTTCGGCCAGCACGCCGTAGAAGCCGAACGCGTTGATGTAGTACGGCATGTAGCCGACGTGCATGTCGTGGAAGTAGCCGAGGTAGCGCGTCATCTCGGCATCGAGCTCGCGGCGGCTCAGCCGGGTCAGGTCCAGGGCGCGGGCCCGGTCGAACTCGTACTCGCGCGAGCGGACCATCCGCTGCGCGCGGCGCTTCATCTGCGCCATCTCCACCGCGGTGCACCGCAGCCAGTGCGTCAGCGCGGCCCGGCCCTCACTGCCTCCGGGGTAGGTCCCGAAGGGGTTGTGGTAGCCGGTCAGGTCGGCCTCTTCGCTGGCGAACCGGGCGGTGAAGTGACGCTGGTCGCGGGTCGGCGGGCACTGTCCGAGCATGTAGGAGGTGAAGGAGATGTTGAGGTAGATGTGGCCCTGCAGGTAACCCATGTGCAGGTCCGGGTCGCCGGGGTCGAGCACCCCGACCGCCCGCGCGCAGTCGGTGTGCACGTTCGCCTGGTAGTACCGGGCGAACGACTGGCCCAGCGGGGACATGATGCCGGTGAAGATCTCGCCGATGTCCATGCGGGACCACAGCGTGCCCTCCGCGATCGGCCGCGGCTGCTCGGTGACGTACAACCGGTTGCGGTCGGTCCGCTGCGGGCGGGTGGTGATCGGCCGGGCCTGCAGGAGGTGGAAGCGGCCGTCCTTCAGGACCCACTCCAGGTCCTGTTCGGCCTCGTAGTACGTGCGGACCGAGACCGCCAGCCTGGCGAGCTCTTCCAGTTGATCGCGGGTCAGGCACGGAAGGTTGCGGTCGGCTTCGTCGACCTTGGTGATGCCGATCCGGCCGGGTTCCAGCGGCGCGCACTTGGTGACCTTGTACCGGATCTCCTGCTCCACCGGCGACATGGTGCGCTCGTCGACGAGGAACCAGTCCGACGGAACCTTGCCGGACACCAGGCCCTCGCCGAGGCCCCAGCAGGCCTCGACCACCATCTGGTGCGGCCGCGGGCTGACCGGGTCGGTCGTGAACAGCACCCCGCTGACGTCGGCGTGGATCATCTCCTGGACGATCACGGCGATCGCGCCGGCCGGTTCCGGGCCTTCGCGGTAGACCTGCGCCCGGTCGGACCACAGGGAGGCCCAGCATTCCTTGACCGCGGCGATCAGTTCCTCGTCCCCTGCGACGTCCAGGATCGTGTCGTGCTGGCCGGCGAACGACTGCCCCGCGGAGTCCTCGCGGACGGCCGACGAGCGCACCGCCACGCGGGGACGGCCCAGCTCGGCATAAGCGGCCAGGATCGGCTCGGTGATCGCCGCGGGCAGGGTGCCGTCCAGGACGCGGCGGCGCAGTACGGGCCCGGATTCGCTGCTCTCCCCCTCGTCGATGCCGAGGTGCTCCATCGCCTGCTCGAACACCGCGGTGCCGATGCAGAACGCCGGCGGGATCGGCAACCCGGCCGCGATGAGTTCGGCCAGGCGGGCAGCCTTGCCGCCGAGGACCTGGTCGTCGGGCTTGTCCACCCGGTCCAGGCGGATGACGGCGCTGCCGCGCTCGTTCACTGTCGTCGTGTCCAACGGAGGAACCTCCTTGTCGGTGCCGGGACCGGTCACGGCTGTCCGGCCGGGGCGTTGACGCCCACGACCGCGTGGAACTGGTCGCCGGGGATCAGGCGGCGGGTCGTCACCTGCGCGAACCCGGCGTCGTCCAGCTGCCGGACCAGGTCCTCGACCGTGGGCAGCGGCCCGCCGAAGTCGGCGTGGGTGAACCACAGGTTCAGGACCTCCAGGCCGAGGTTGCCGCCGCGGCACGCGGTGGTGAGCAGCAGCCGGCCACCGGGGGCCAGCAGCGAGCGCGCCTTGCGCAGCACGGCGACCCGTTCCTCGGGCGGGAAGTAGTAGATGTTGTTGTGCAACGTGACCAGGTCGAACTGCGGCTCGACGCTCAGGGTCCGCAGATCCCCCTGGCGGGTCTCCACGCGGCCCGCAAGCCCCCACACGGCCATGTTCTCGGCCGCCTCGGCGGCCACCTCGTCCTGCAGGTCGATCGCCAGCGCGGTCAGCCGCGGATTGAGCTCGGCCGCGAGCCGCACGTACGTGCCCGCGCCGCAGCCGACCTCCAGCAGCCGCAGTGGCCGGTCGCGATCCAGGGTGCGGCGCACGGCCTCCTCCACGAACGGCTCCACCACCCGCGTCGAGCGCGCGATGACCTTGCCGTCCTGGTCGCTCAATGACAGCGTCCTGCCCTCGCGCAGCATCTGCGGGGCCTCCATCAGCACCGGAAGATGGAAGCGAAGCACCTCCTCCAGCGCCGCCGCGACCGGTTCGCGGCCGGGCCGCGCCAACGCCTTGGCGGTCCGGCTCCGGAGCCGGTAGGTGTCGTCGAACCAGGCCAGGTCCCCCAGCCGGACGCCGATGTCGAGCCAGGTGCGCAGTTCCTCGGCGTGCTCGTCCACCTCCAGGCTGTGGGCCAGCGTCTGCAGGTCGCAGGGCCGCACGGCGAGTCGGCCGAGCACCCCGGAACGGGCGGCCGCGGCCAAAAACGCGGCCCGGTACATCGGCGTGACCAGACGTCTGGTGGCCGACAGGAGCAGTGGCAGCTGGCGCTCCTTGGCGATTCGGGTCAGGGTCAGCCGGTCCATCGCGAGTCCTCCGGTAGCTGGTGGGTGTGTCCTGCGCCGACCGTGTCGAACAGCCGGTCCAAGTCCGCGCGCACGAAGCGCAGCAGCGCGGCGCGGCCCGCGTCGTGGTTCAGGTAGAAGTGGCCGTCCGGCAGATGGCGGCGCAGCAGCGAGTTGGCGGTGTACTCCCGCCACGCCTCCATCTGCGCCGGGGTGGCGACCGGGTCGCCGTCGGCGGAGAACGCGGTCATCGGACAGTTCAGCGGCGCTCGCGGCGTCCACACGTACTCGGCGCACAGCCGCAGATCGGCCCGCAGCACCGGCAGCCGCCGTTCGAGGTAGGCCAGTCCCATCTCCTCGTCCGCGCCGAGCCCGCCGAGCTCACCGACCGTCCGGCGCAGGTCCGGGTCGTTGGTCGGCCAGCCGGCCGCGGCTCCGTACAGATGCGGGGCCTTGCTCGCGGACACGAACAGGTGCTCCGGCTCCGGCAGGCCGCGGTCGCGCAAGGCGCACGCGACCTCGTAGGCGAGCAAGGCGCCCATGCTGTGGCCGAACATGGCGAATCGGTCGGTGTGGCCGGCCTGGATCAGGGCTTGGACCACGTCCTGCACCAAGTGCCGAAGGTCGGAGACCGGCTGCTGATGGGAGCGCAGTCCGCGCCCGGCCAGCAGTACCGGCACCACCTGGACCGCGGGATCCAGCAGGCGCGGCCAGTCGTGATACAGGGACGGCGTGCCGCCGGCGTGGGGAAAGCAAATCAGGCGCAGCGCGCAGTCCGGATCCGCGGCCGGAAGCCAGGGGCCGGAGCGTTCCAGGACGGTGGTCATCAGCGCTTCGGCGGTCATCAGCGCTTCACCATCCGGCGGCCTTCGTCGGAGTCGAGCCAGGCGATGGTGCGGCGCATGCCTTCGGCGAAGTCGACTTCGCTCTTGAAGCCGAAGTCGTCGCGGGCCCGGTCGATCGGGTAGGACTGGTCCCGCGCGAACAGGTTGACCGCGTGCCGGGTCAGCACCGGCCGGGACTTGATCCGCAACGTGCCCCAGATCGTCTCCGACACGGTGGCGACCCCGGTGGCCACACCGGTCGGCAGGCTCAACTTCGGCGCCGGCGCGCCCAGCCCCTGGGCCAGCGCTTCCATGTAGGCGCGCCAGGTCGTCAGTTCTGCGTCGCGCAGGTTGTAGGCGCGGCCCGCGGCCTCGGGGGCGTCGCAGGCGGCGATCATCGCGTCGGCGAGGTTCTCCACATACAGCAGGCCGGCCGGAACGTCGCCGTGGCGGATGTAGACCATCTGCTTCTGCAGCAGCAGGGTGGCGAGTTCCACGACGAAGTCCTTGCTGCGCGGCCCGTAGACCGACACCGGCCGGATGACCGTCAGCGGGACGCCGGTGTGCTCGGCGGCCTCGCGGACCACGGTCTCGCCGAGCACCTTGCTGCGGTTGTACGGCAGCCCGATGTCGTTCAGCGCAGTGGTCTCGTCGCACGGGCGCTTCGGATACCCGTACACATCGGTGGTGCTCAGGTGCACGAACCGCTCGACGGTGCCTGCGTGGTCCGCCGCCTCCATCAGGTTCCGGACACCTTCCACGTTGGTCTGCTGGAACTGCTGCCAGGGGCCCCAGTCCGCCGACATGCCGGTGCAGTTGAAGACCTGCCGCACCCCGGCGGTGGCGCGTCGCAGGCTCTCGACGTTGGCCAGCGAGCCCACCTCGACCTGCACGGGCAGGCTGTCGAAGGCGGACCGGTCGCTGTCGGCCCGGACCAGCACCCGGACCTGGCGGCCCCGGTCGACCAGCCGCCGCGTCAGATGGCCGCCGATGAAGCCGCTGGCGCCGGCCACCAGCACGTCGGCCGTGCCGGGCGCCGAGGAGCGGGACCTCGCCGGGCGGACGGCGCTGTCGGGCCGGGACCGCTGCCCGTCCACCGGACTCTGATACCGCGGCTGCGGCTGCGTCTCCTCGTGCAGAAGGTCGAGCGCGTGGTCGAGGTCCTGCTCACGATGGTCGACGTTGACGAAGAACCGCAGCCGGGCCTGATCCTTCGCGACCGCCGGGTAGCCGATGGGCATCACGTTGACGCCCCGCTCCAGCAGCCGGTGGGAGACCGCCATCGCGCGGTCCCAGCTTCCGGTGATCACCGGGATCACCGCGGAGGCCCGCGAGACGCCGATGTCGAAGCCCCGGTCCCGGGCCTGCCGCCGGAAGTACTCGGACAGCTCCCGCAGCCGGGCGACCCGTTCGGGCTCGTCCCGGATGACGCGGAACGCCTCCAGCGCGGCTGCGGCGTTCGCCGGGGAGATGCCGGTGCTGAAGATGTACAGCGGGGTGGTGAACTTCATCAGCTCGATCAGGGGTCTGCGAGCGGCGATGTAACCGCCCAGGCTGCCCAGAGCCTTGCTGAGCGTGCCCATCCACAGATCCACGTCCTGCCGGTCGACGTCGAAGTACTCTCCGACGCCCCGCCCGGTACGGCCCATGACCCCGATCGAGTGCGCTTCGTCGATCATGAGCATCGCTTCGTGCCGCTTCTTGACCTCGATGAACCGGGGCAGGTCGGGGATGTCGCCGTCCTGGCTGTAGGCGCCCTCGATGACCACCACCGCACGCCGGTACTCGCCGCGCATCGCCGCCAGCATCCGGTCCAGCGCGGCCCAGTCGTTGTGCGGGAAGGGACGCCGGCGCGCGCCGGAGAGCATGGCTCCGCGCACGGTGCTGTCGTGGATCCACTCGTCGTGCAGGATCAGGTCCTCCGGGCCGAACAGGTGGCCCACCGTCGCCACGTTCGTGGCGTGGCCGCCGGCGAACACGATCGCCGCCTCGGTGCCGAGGAAGGACGCGATCTCGGCGTCGAGTTCGTGGTGCAGCGGCGTCTCGCCGCACAGCAGCGGAGTGGCCGAGCTGGAGGTGCCGTACTTGTCCACGGCCGCCTTGGCTGCGGCCAGCAGCCGCGGGTGACTCGACAAGGCAAGGTAGTTGAAGGCGGAGAAGTTGATGACCGAGCGGCCGCCGAGTTCGATCCGTCCGGTGTTGAAGCCTTCGTGGACGCGACCGTAGGCGTTGGCGCCGGCCGCCTCGATCCGCCGCAGCCGCTGCTGGATCTCGTGGTATTCGGGCCACTCCTCCACCACTCGCTCGCGTTTGACGGGGGTGCGGGTGGCGTCGGGCACGAGGCGGGCCGCCGGGGCCTCGGGGACGAACGTCGGGACCGCGGGTTCGGGTCGCGAGGCCGGGGGGCTGAAGCCGTAACTGGAACCCGAACCAGAACCAGAGCCCCCCAGCAGCCGCACCAGATCCCGAACGGTCGGGTCCTCGGGCAGGGACCGGCGCAGTTCCGGCACCCGGTGCGCGTACTTCTGCGCGATGCGCTGTTCCAGTTCCTTCTTCATCAGCGAGTCGAATCCGAGATCCGGTCCGAGGCGCGCGTCCAGGGGCACCTGGTTGTCAGGGAACCCGCTCACGCGGCCCACATAACGGATCACGTCGTCAGTCACGACCGCGTCGAGCGGCACGACGTCCTCAGTCCACGCCTGCGTTTGCACGGCGCTCTCCTTTCGTGGGGCATCGACGGCGGAGGCATCCAGGGGTGTCGCCGGGACGGGATCCGGCCCCGGCCCGTTCGGCTTCGAAGGCGCGATCTGGCGCCAGTAGGACTGTCGGTGGAACACGGTGCGGGGAACCGGGACCCGGGCCCGGCCGTGCGGCCGGTCCAGGCCCGCCCAGTCGACCTCGCCGCCGGCACAGTGCAGCCGGGCCAGGGACTGCAGGAACGTCTCCCAGTCCTCACTGCCGCGGCGGATGGTGGGCAGTCGCAGAGTCCTGCTCGCGTCGCCGTCCGTCCGGACCAGCGACAGCAGCGTGGGATGCGGGCCGATCTCCACGAAGCCGGTGCAGCCCAGCTCGTCCAGCGCGGCGAGGCCGTCCCCGAAGCGGACCGGGCTCAGCATGTGGTCGACCCAGTACTGGTCGCTGAGCTGGTCGACCCTTCGTCCGGTCAGGTCGGAGATCCAGGGCAACTGCGGAGCGTGGTGGTGTACCGCGCTGGCAGCACGCCGCATAGCGTCCGCAGCGCCGTTCATCATCGAGGAATGAAAGGCGTGCGAGACCTGGAGCGGCTTGGCGGCGATGCCCGCGCGCTCAAGGGAGACGGTCAGCGCCTCGATGTCGTCCGCCGGTCCCGACAACACCAGCCGGGTCGCGGAGTTGACGACCGCGACCGCGACCCGGGGACGGGCTTGCGCCAGCGATCGGATCACCTCGGCATCGCCCGAACACGCGACCATCGCGCCCCGGCCGGGCTGGGCGTCCATCGCCGCGGCGCGCGCCGCGATCAGTGTCAGTGCGTCGGCTTGCGACAACACGCCGCTTACGCAGGCCGCCGCGTAGGCGCCGACGCTGTGTCCGAGGACAGCGGCAGGTCGGACTCCGACCGAACTCCACAGATCGACCAGCGCCAATTCCACGGCCACCAGGGCCGGCTGGCAGTAGCGGGTCTGCCGCAGCCGGTCCGCGGCCGGGTCGGACAGCAGATCGTGCAGGGACGTCCCGAGCAACGGCCGCAACACCGCGTCGCTGCGCTCCAGACTCTCGGCCACCGCCGGGTGGCTTTCGGCCAGCGCCCGGGCCATCCCGGGGTACTGGGTCCCCTGGCCGCTGAAGAGAAAGGCCAGCTTCGGTGCCTCGGCCGGGACTTCGCCGCGCAGGACCGCGCGGGACGCATCGCCCGCGGCGAGGGCCGCCAGTTCGCGATCCAGCGCCTCGGTGGTGGCGGCGGTGACGACGGCGCGGTGCGCCAGGTGTGGGCGGCCGGTGTTGGCCGCGTGGCAGAGGTCTGCCAGCTGCACCTGGGGATGGGTGACCAGGTGGGACCGGTAGTTCCGGGCGACATCGGCCAGCGCCTGCTCGGTGGGGGCCGACAGGCACAGGGCGTCCAGCGGCCTCGGGGTCGGATAGCTGCGCCGGAGCGGCTCGGGGGCGGCTTCGAGCACGACGTGGCTGTTCGTGCCGCCGAACCCGAAGGAGCTGACCGCCGCGCGCAGTGGCCGCCCGACCGGGAGCGCCTGGCGCCGGGCGGCGACGAGCAGGCCTGATCCCGACGCGTCCAGGTGCCGGTTCGGAACCGCGAAGTTCACCTGCGCGGGCACCTGTCCCTCGCGCACGACCAGGGCCGCCTTGATCAGTCCGGCCAGGCCGGCCGCGGCTTCCAGATGGCCGATGCTGCTCTTGACCGAACCCACCAGGCACGGCTCGCCGGCCTTGGAGTCCCGTCCGTAGACCGCGGCCAGCGCGGCCCACTCGATCGGGTCGCCCAGCGGCGTGCCGGTGCCGTGGGACTCCACATAGTCCACGTCCTCGCCGTGCAGCCCGGCCTGGACCAGGGCCCGCTCGATCACGTCGCGCTGGGCCGAACCGCGCGGGGCAGTGAGGCCGTTGGCCCGACCGCCGTGCCCGATCGCGGAGCCCTTGATGACGGCGTGGACACGGTCTCCGTCGGCCAGCGCGGCCGACAGCGGCTTCAGGCACACCACGGCCACGCCCTCGCCACGGACGTATCCGTCGGCGGCGTCGTCGAAGGTGCGGCAGGCGCCTTCCTTCGAGAGCATTCCGGCCTGGGTGAAGGCCGCCGTGAGCTGCGGGGTGAGCATCAGGTTGACGCCTCCGACCAGCGCCATCGAGCACTCCGCCGCACGCAGGCTGCGGCAGGCGGCGTGCACCGCGACCAAGGAGGAGGAGCAGGCAGTGTCCACCGCGATGCTGGGCCCGTGCAGGTCGAGCACATAGGAGATCCGGTTCGCGGCGACCGATTGAGCGTTGCCGATCGCAGCGTGCATGTCGGCCTCGCCGGCGTCGGCCATCTGCAGCTGGTAGTAGTCGTGGCTGCTGATGCCGACGAACACGCCGGTCCGGGTTCCAGCCAGGCTCCCGGGTGCCATGCCCGCGTCCTCGACGGCGGTCCAGGCGGTCTCCAGCAGGAGGCGCTGCTGCGGGTCCATGCGCGAGGCTTCGCGGGCTGAGATGCCGAAGAAGCGGGCGTCGAACTCGTCGATCCGGTCCAGGAATCCGCCGACCGCCGAGGTCCCGGGGACTGTTGCCGGGTCCCAGCGCTCTGGCGGCACCTCGCCGATCGCGCTGCGTCCGTCCAGCAGCAGCTTCCAGTAGCTCTCCACGTCCGGGGCGCCCGGGAGCCGGCAGGCGATGCCGACGACGGCGATGGGCTCGGCGTGCGGGCTCGCTTCTGCGGCGGATCGGGTTGCGGTGGTCTGAGTTGCGGCGGCCTGGGTGTCCGAGCTCGGAAGCCGGTGGTCGCTGGTCTGTCGCGGTCCGGGATCCGTGCCGAGGGCGTCGGCGACGGCTCGGATCGTAGGGTGGTCGAACACGAGGCTCGCGGTGATCTCGCGGCCCAGGTGGGTTCCCAGCGCCTGGCTCAGTGCGACGCTCTGCTTGGAGTCCAGCCCGAGCGCGGCGAACGGCGTGTGGGCGTCGACTGTTTCGGGAGCGAGGCCGAGCCGGGCGGCGATCCGCTCGGTGAGCCAGCGCTCGATGTCGAGGGCGGCCGATGGCCTGAGTGCCTGCGTGGCGAATCGCTTCGCCGGCGGCTCCTCGCCGAGCAGGAGCGCCACGAGCGTGTCGACGTCCGGGCGGGCGAGCAGCTCTCCGACCGGCATCGGGACACCGAACCGCTCCTGCAGGAGGTCCACCACTCGCAGCAGACCCGGATAGTCTAGGCCGACCTCGGCCAGGCCCCGCCCGGCGACGGACCCGGCCACAGACCCGATTGCCGCCTCGACCGCAGCCTCGACCTCTCGACGGTCCCCCGGTCGGCTGCGGTCCACCGAGCCAGTCAGGCCGGTGCTCGCCGAGCTGAGCACGCTCGCCGCGAGGGCGTGCAGCCGCAGCTGAACGTAGTCCTCCCGACAGGCGCTGCGTTGGATCTTCCCGCTCGTGGTGCGGTGCACCGTCGAGCGTTTCACCAGCACCACCGCGTGCGGGCTCACCTCGTGCTCGGCGGCGAGCGCGGCGCGGACCGCGGCCAGTACGGCCGCGCCTCCGTCGTCGGGCCGGTGCTCCACCTCGCAGACCACCACCAGTTCTTCAACACCGTCGAGCTCTACGCCGAACGCGGCACTGGCGTTGGTCCGGATCCCCTTCCCCACCCGTTCGACGGTCTGTTCCAGATCCGGTGGGTAGTAGTTGCGGCCCTGAAGGACCACCACGTCCTTGCTGCGTCCGGAGACATAAAGGCCGTGCGGTCCGAGGAATCCGAGGTCGCCGGTACGCATGTAGGTGCGACCCGGCTCGCCGTCGATGACGGCTCGGAACGTCTCTTCGGTGGCCTCCGGGCGGCGCCAGTAGCCGCGCGCGACACCGGGACCGCCGACCCAGATCTCCCCGATCCCGCCCTCGGGCAGGCGCCGGCCGGTGGCGGGGTCGACGACGGCGACGGACACCTCGTCCGCGCTGCCGCCGCAGCCCACGAGCTCGGTGCGGCGGGCGGTGCCGAGCGACGCCGGTCGGGCGGCGCCCTGCTCCAGGGCGGCCGAGTCGAAGGCGGAGGCGTCAGCACCCTGACCGGGAAGCGTGGCACTGACCAACAAGGTGGCCTCGGCCAGACCGTAGCAGGGCATGAACGCACGCCGGTCGAAGCCGCACGGCGCGAAGAACTCCGCGAACCGCTCCAACGTGCGCGCCCGAACCGGCTCCGCACCGTTCAGGGCCAGCCGCCAACGGCTCAGGTCCAGCCCTTCCCGCTGCTCCGGCCGGATCATGCGCAGGCAGTGTTCGAACCCGAAGTTGGGCGAGATGCCGGTGTCCGCGCCGGTCGCGGCGATCGTCTCCAGCCACAGCAGCGGCCGCCGGACGAACGTCATCGGGGCCATGGAGTGCAGCGGGATCCCGCCGTACAAGGCGGTGAGGATCCCGCCGATCAGGCCCATGTCGTGGTACGGCGGCAGCCACAGGGCCAGCGCCGAGTCCCGGTCGTGGCCGAGCCGACGGTGGATCGCGCTCAGGTTGTGCAGCAGGTTGGCATGGCTGACCATCACGCCCTTGGGCTGGGAGGTCGACCCGGAGGTGTACTGCAGCAACGCCAGGGAGTCCGGTGTGGTCCGGGGTTCCGTCCAGTCGGCTCCGGTCAAGCCTGCGGTGTCGTCCGCGGACATCCAGTTCAGGTCGCCGAGCCCCAGCTCGGCCAGTTCGGCGTGTTTGTCGTGGGCCAGGCTGCTCAGCGGGGCGGACGTGAGGGCGTGCGTGGCCTTCGCGTCCCGGCCGATCGCGGCGAGCCGGGGCAGGGTCTGCCCGAACCGCGCGGCGTCCGGCGGATATGCGGGCACTGCGATCGCACCCGCGTACATGCAGGCCAGAAAGCCCGTGATGTAGTCCAGGCCCGGCGGGTGGAGCAGCAGCACCGGCTTACCCCGCAGCCGCTCGTCCTGCAGGCGGGCCGCGGTGGCCCGCACCCGCACTTCGAGCTGGCGGTAGGTCACTTCCTCGCTGGCGCCGTCCACTCCGGTGACGAAGCGGTACGCGAGCGTGTCAGGACGCTGACGGGCGTGGTGCTGCAACAGCGCGGCGACGGTGGCGGCCTCGCGGCGCGGGTCGGTCACGGCAACCTCCGGGGATCGAGGGGCGGTGCCGCGGGCGGATCGTCGCCCCCGGCGGTCAGCCGCTGGTAGTCGACCTTTCCGTTCGCGTTGTAGGGCAGGGCCGGCACGCAGACAGCCGCGCGCGGCACCATGTAGGCGGGCAGGTAGCGCGCGCAGTGGCGCTTGAGGTCGAGCAGACCGAGCGGCGCCGCCCCGGAGTGGACCGTGTAGTGCAGCACGATGTGCGCGCCGCCGCCGGACCCGGCCGCGACCACCGCGGCGGCGGTGGCGATGCCCGGGTGGCGCAGGGCCGCGGCCTCGACCTCGCCGAGCTCGACGCGGTAGCCGGAAAGCTTGACCATCCGGTCCTTGCGTCCCCGGTAGACCAGCCGGCCGTGGTCGTCGAGGCAGACCAGGTCCCCGGTGGCGTGGCTCGCGGGGTGGCCGGCCGCGGCCGTTTCCTTGGGCCGGCGCCAGTATCCGGGTGTCACGCAGGGGCCGGAGACGATCAGTTCGCCGAGCTCACCGGGCGCCGTGACCGCGCTGCCGTCCTCTGCCCGGACCGACGCGCGAGCGCCGGGCAGCGGGATGCCGATCGGGATCGGCTGGTCGTCGCGAAGGTCCTCGGGGCCGACCCGGTGGTAGGTGCACACGTTGGTCTCGGTTGGCCCATACAGGTTGTAGAGCGTCGTGACCGGCGGCAACACCTCCGCCAGCGCACGCAGTTGCGGGGTCGGGAAGGCCTCGCCGGCGAACAAGACGTGACGCAGCGAGGCCGCGACGTCTGGTGTCAGCGCCTCGGATCGGATGAGCAGGTGCAGGACCGAGGGCACCGAATACCAGACGGTGACCCGGTGCCGGACGATGCCCGCCGCGAGCGCGGCCATGTCCTTGGTCTGCGCGTCCGGGACGATCCACAGCGACGCCCCGACGGACAGTGCGGTGAACAGGTCGAAAGTGCTCAGGTCGAAGTTGAACGAGGCGTGGCCCGCGAACACGTCGTCCGGCCCGACGTCGAGTTCCTGGCGGGCCCATCCGATGAACACGCCCAGGTTGCGGTGCGTGATCTGGACGCCCTTGGGCACCCCGGTGGAGCCAGAGGTGTACAGGACGGCCGCGACCGAGCTGGGATCGGGCTCCGCAGTGGAGGTGTGGTGGCTCACGGCAGGCGCGAAGTCCTCCCAGCCCAGCACCTCGGCCTGATCCAGCGCCGGTCCCGACGCCCCGTCCGCGATCGCGACCACCCGCACAGAAGGGGGCAGGCACAAGGTCACCACGAAGGGCAGGTGGCTGCGATCGACACACAGCACCGTGGGTTCGGAGTCGGCGAGCACCGCCTGCACCCGCTCGGCGGGCTGCGCCGCGTCGAGCGGGAGGTAGGCGCAACCGGCCCGCAGTGCTCCCAGGATGGCCACCGCGTAGCGCGGCTGCTTGTCCATCCAGATGGCGACCCGGTCACCCGGGCCGGCTCCGTGCCGCAGCAGCGCGGCCGCCACCCGGTCGACCTCGGTGTCCAGCTCCGCATAGCTGATTGGGTGGTCGCCGAGCAGGGCGGGGCGCGCCGCCTGCTCGGGGGTGAAGTGGGGCGGCAGCGTGATGCGGCAGAAGCTGTCAGCGCTGTCGACGCTGTCAGTACCTTGGGTAGAGGTCGGTCCGGCATCGATCGGGATGGTGGCAGTGCTCTCGTTCACGATCACCACCTGGCCTGGCCGACGCCGGTCGCCCAGCGGTCCGACGGATCGGTGGCGGCCGATCGATCGGTGACGATCGGTCGATGAGCGTCGCCGCGCGAGGGCAGTACACCGGTCTCGCGGCCAGCGTCGATGAAGATGTTCGCGGCTTCGTCAAGGTCTTCGGGAGTGTGCTCGGACGTGACGCTGATCCGCAGGCGGGCATCGCCCACCGGGACACCGGGGTAGACCACCGTCTGGCAGAAGAGTCCTCGCGCCCGGACCGCACGCCCCATCTCCATCGTCTTGCGCTCGTCGCCGATGACGACCGGCAGGATGGCGCTGTCGGAGTTCTCCAGGTCGAACCCCGCCTCAACGAGGTTGCGCCGCAGGGTACGGATGTTGGACCACAGACGTGCCAGGCGCTCCGGCTCCTTCTCGATCACGTCGATCGCGGCGATCAGGCCGGCCGCGACGCCCGCGGGGATGGTCGCGGCGAACACGTAGGAGTTGGCGTAGAAGCGCAGGTACTCGATGACGTCCTCGTCGCCGACGATGAAACCGCCCATACCGGCCAGCGTCTTGCTCATCGTGCCCAGTTCCAGGTCGACGCGGCCCTTGAGGCCGAAGTGCTCCGCGGTGCCGGAGCCGGTCGCGCCGAGCACGCCGGTCGCATGCGCGTCGTCGACCAGGACGCGCGCGCCGTACTGCTCCGCGAGACGGACGATCCCGGGCAGGTCGCACACGTCGCCGTGCATGCTGAACACGCCGTCGGTGACGATGAGCCGGCCCTGTGCCTGGTCGGCGCAGCGCTTGAGGACGCGTTCGAGGTCGTCCATGTCGTTGTGCCGGTAGATGCGGCGCTGGCCGCCGGACAGCCGACATCCGTCGACGATGCTCATGTGGTTCAACTTGTCGACCACCGCGGCGTCGTAGCTCTTGACCAGCGCCGAGATGACACCGATGTTCGCCGAGTAGCCGCCGGGGAACACGATCGCGGCCGGCCGCTGCTTGAACGCCGCCAGGCGCCGTTCGAGCTCCTTGTGCAGCACGTTGGTGCCGCCGATGAGGCGGCAGCCGGTGTTGGTGGCCCCGTACACGCGGGTGGCGTCGCAGACTGCGTCGACGACCTTGGGGTGGTTGGCCAGCCCCAGATAGTTGTTGGACGCGAACATCAGGAACTCGCGGGTCCGGCCGGTGAGCTCGTCGTGGATCACGGCGCGGTTCTCGCAGCGCGACTGCAACGGCATGCCGTACCAGTGCAGCTGCTCGGCTTCCCGACTCCGGTGGTACGAGCCGAAGCTGCGCACCTTGGCGAACAGGTCCGGGTCGCGCTCCTCGGCGAAGTCCTTCATCGACCTCGTATCCCAGGGCACTGCTTCGTCGACTGCCGGGCGCCGGATCTGGGAGGTCCCCTGAACAATCCGAACGGGGGCGGGAACTGGCCGCCGCTTCGGCACCGTCGGCGGCGCTGTCGGCGGCGCATCCGGGTCGAACCGTTCGCACAGCTCACGCAACGTGGTGGCGCCCAGCGCGGACGGAGCCTCACCCACGAAGGGCAGCCTCTGCCGGACCTCCGCGGTGATCGAAGCCAGCACCACCGAGTCGACACCGAGCTCGCTCTCGAGGTCCGCGTCCGGGTCCAGGTCCTGGCGCTGGTAGTGGGTGTGCAGCATGGTGGCGGCGATGACTGCCTCGCGGATCTGCGAGCGCTGATCCGACGGCCCGTGCGCCGCAGCGTCGGCCGACCGGACCGGTGAGGGTGCGGGTGCGGGCGCCGCTGTCGGTGCCGGCGCCGATGCGGCGTCCGAGGAATCGACGACCGCGTCGACCAGGTCCTGCACGGTGACCAGGTCCGAGCGCAGCGTCCGCTCGTCGAGTCCGAAGCGCGTGCGCAACGCCACCGCGATCGACTCCAGGACGACCGAATCGATGCCCAGCTCGCCTTCGAGATGCGCTTCCAGGGGCAGCTGCTCCCGCTGGTACAGCGTGCGCGCGACGATGACGTCAAGGACCTGGTCCTGCACCGTCCCGGTGGCGCGGGAGGGACTGAAGGCGGAGTTCAGCTGCTGGGTCATCACGCGAGTTCCCGTTCGAGCTTGATTCCGCGCAGCTGGTCCACCAGGGCGGCGATCGCCGCGACGGTGCGGAAGTTGTCGGGGGTGACCTCGTGGAGCGGGACCTTGATCTGGTAGGCGACCTGCAGGTGGTGCACGAGGTCGAAGATCGCCGCCGAGTCGATGACGTTGAGCTCGACCAGGTTGGAATCCGCCTCCAGGCCGGTCGAGTCCCCGCCCATCCAGGTGTCCGCGATGTATCGCATCAGTGACTGCTGGGTGGTCATGACATCCTCAATGGTTGTTGCCCAGCCGGGACGTTGTGCCCGGCACTGTCTAGGCGCGGGTGAGAACCAGCACCGCGTTCTGGCCGCCGAACCCGAACGAGTTGCTCACCGCCACCTCGATGGGCCGGCGGCGCGGCTCCTTGGCGACGACGTCCAAGTCGATCTCCGGGTCGAGAGCTTCCAGATTGGCCGTCGGCGGGATGGTCCCGGTCTGCAGCGCCAGCGCCGTGAAGGCTGCCTCGATCGCGCCGGCGGCGCCGAGTGCGTGACCGACCACGCCCTTGGTGGACGTCACCGCGGCCTTGTCGCCGAGCACGGCGCGCAGCATGCGGCCCTCGGCCGCGTCGTTCAACGGGGTCGACGTGCCGTGCGCGTTGACGTGCTCGACCTCGTCCGGGGCCACGCCGGCCCGGGCCAGCGCGGTCAGGAGCGCCTGGCGGGCGCCCTTACCGTCCGGATCCGGGGTGGTCATGTGGTGGGCGTCGGCCGAAGCGCCGTAACCGGCGATGGTGGCGCGGACCGTGGCCCGGCGGGCGCGGGCGTCGGCGGCCCGCTCCAGGACCAGGATGCCGCTGCCTTCGGCGATGACGAACCCGTCCCGGCCGGCGTCGAATGGACGAGACGCGGCCGCCGGATCGCCGGTGTTCGCCGACAGCGCGCCCATCTGCGCGAACCCGGTGGCGATCAGTGGCGTGACCGCCGCCTCGGTACCGCCGGCGATCACCACGTCGCAACTCCCGTCGCCGAGCAGCTGCATCGCGGTCCCGATCGCGGTCGCGCCCGAGGCGCAGGCCGTGGCGGTGACCAGGTTGGGGCCGGTGGCCCGCAGTTCGATGCCGAGGTGGCCGGCCACCATGTTCGGCACCAGCATCGGGATGAGCAGCGCCGACACCGCACGCGGGCCGTCGCGCAGGCTGGTGCGCAGCTGGGCCTCGCCGGTCGCGGTGCCTCCGACCCCGCAGCCGATGACGATGCCGACGCGCGCCCCGTCCCAGGTGTGCGGGTCGAGCCCGGCGTCGGTCACGGCTTCGCGGGCCGCGGTGACGGCCAGCTGGACGAACCGGTCGTGGATCAGGCGGCTGCGACGGCCGACGTGCTTGCCCGGGTCGAATCCCGGGACGGTGCACGAGATGTCGACGGGGAGGCCGGCCAGGTTCGGGTCGTGCCGCGCGGTGGAGACGCCCGCGCACACCCCTTCCCAGCTCGCCCGCACGCCGATCCCGGCCGCGGTGACCAGTCCGATCCCGGTCACCGCGATCTCCGGCTGCGAACCCCGGGCTGTCACCTGGTACCCGCTGTGGCGACCTGCTCGCGGATGATGTCCACGGCGCGTTCCAGAGAGTCCTGTGCACTGATCGCGTCGTCGGGGATGGGGGCCTGGACCTCGCGTTCGACCACCAGCAGCAGTTCCACCAGGAACAGCGAGTCGACTTCGAGGTCTTCGAAGGTGACGCCGGGTCGGATCTGCTCGGGAAGGACCTCGAACTTCTCCACGAGGAGTGCGACGAGGGTTTCGTACGTCAAGTCAGCCATAGCCTGCTCCTAGTCGTGCGTCTGGTGTTGCCCGGTCGGGGACGAAACCGCCGGGCCTGATCACGGATGGGTGAGGTCGGGCCAGGTGAGCACTGTGGAACCCCAGGTGAGGCCGCCGCCGAAGGCGGACAGCAGGAGTCGGTCGCCGGGCTTGAACCGGCCGGCCTGATGGGCCTGGTCGAGGGCCAGGGGGATGGAGGCCGCCGAGGTGTTGCCGACCTCTGCGATGTTGGCGAGTACCCGGTTCTCGGGGATGCCCAGGGCGTCGGCGAGGCTGAGCAGGATCCGCAGGTTCGCCTGGTGGCAGGCCAGCCAGTCGACGTCGCCGGCCTGCCAGCCCGCCCGGGCCAGCACCGCTCCGGCGGACCGGGCCATGCGCTCGACCGCCTGGCGGAACACCTCGCGGCCGGCCATGGAGAAGTACTCGTCGCCGGGGGCGGGTGTCAGGCAGCTGCGACGTTGTTCGGCGCCGCCGGCGCGCACGGTGATCAGGTCCCGGCCGGTGCCGTCGCTGCCCAGGTCGAACGGGCCGATCGTGCCGTTGCCGGGGGCCTGGCCAGCCTCATCGGACTCGGTGGCACGCAGCACCATCGCCCCGGCGCCGTCGCCGAAGATGACGGAGGTGGTGCGGTCGGCGGGGTTGAGGATCGTCGAGAAGGTCTCGGCGCCGATCACCAGGACCGTGTCGACGCAGCTCATGGCGAGCAGCCCGCAGGCGGTGGCGAGCGCGTAGACGAAGCCGGTGCACACCGCCTGCACGTCGTAGGCCGGACGGCCGACCAGGCCGAGCTTGGCCGCGACCGCCGGCGCCGTGGCCGGGCAGGGCCGGTCCGGGGTGGTGGTGGCGAGCACCACGGCGTCCACCTCGGCCAGGCCCGCCGACTTCATCGCCCGGGCCCCGGCCTCGGCGGCCAGGTCCGACGTGGTCGTGCCGGGTTCGGCGAAGTACCGCTGGCGGATCCCGGTACGCATCCTGATCCACTCGTCCGAGGTGTCCATCTGAGTGGCCAGCTGCGCGTTGGGCACGCAGCGCGGCGGCAGGAAGCTACCGATACCGGCGAGAACTGCCGATCTTGTCATCGGTCACCTCCAGGGGACGTCAGCGAAGCCCTACCGTCGTGGTCTGGTATCGCGAAGGGGAAGCGCCTCTTACGGGCCACTCGGGCCGGACAGGCACGGCAATCACTGTCGCAGCTGAGGCTGACCGAACGCTTTCAGCTCCTTGACCGCCCGCGAACAGCCCTGATGACACCCGGTGGTGAAAGGAAGCTGTAAGCACTCTGTCAAAGCCGCATGCCACGGTGGACCCGTCCTGGTGGCACGCGATCGGCGACGACACACGCGTCCACCCCACGACCGCCCATGAACGGAGTCAGGCCCATGACATCCCAGACCAGCCTGCGGCGCCTGCTCGTCGCCTCCTGCGCCGGAGCCGCGACCGTCGTCGTGCTGCCCCGGGCCATCCCGATGCTGGCCGATACCGGCCTGCTCCGCCCGCCCGCGCACGACGACCTGGAGAACGAGTCGTCTGCGGAGGCGGCAGACCCGCCTACGCACCGATCGGGCCGGAAAGCCGCCGTCCTCGCGGTCGGCCTGGCCTACCCCACGTACCGGGCCTGGCGAGTCACGCGCAGGCTGCGGACTCGGTTCAGCACCGAAGCGAACTGACGGCAGGCGCGAATGAGCCTCGTGGTACCCGCCCGCGAACTAGCCGCCCTCGAAACGGATGTGCAGGCCGCCCTGGCCGCCGGCGATCAGGGATCTCTCGACGTGCTCGGGTACGGCGAGGTCACCCTCGTGCTGCGCCGCGACACCGAACACGGCTCGTTCGCCTGCAAACGCCTGCCCATCTTCCCGGACGGCAAGCGGCTCGACCGCTACCGCTCCTCACTGGACACCTACCTGCGGCTCCTGCAGGAGCGCGGCTTGCACGTCGCCGAGACGGCCCTGTGGCATATGACGCTGCCCGACGGTCGAGTCGTCGCCTACTGCCTCCAAGAGGCACTGCCTTCCAAGCGCCTGTGCTCCGCTCTCCTGCACAGCGAAAGCGAGCGATGGGCCGACGACTTCTTCTCACGCTTCCTGGACCACGTGCAGCAGACGGTCACGCCCAGCCTGGGGCTCGACGCGCAGGCCTCGAACTGGATCGACCTCGACGGCCGACTGCACTACCTGGATGTGACCACGCCGCTGCTGCGGGACGCGCACGGCAGCGAACTCCTAGACGTGCGGCTTTTCTTCACGTCCCTGCCGTGGCTGCTCCGCAACCCGGTGCGTCTGGCGGTCGGCAGCTCCATCTTCGACAAGTTCTACACGCTGCGCGGTGTCGTGCTGGACTTCCTCGGCAACCTGATCAAGGAAGGCCTCGACGAGCTGATCCCCCGCTTCGTCGAGCACGCCAACGCCCGCCTCGACGAGCCCCTCACCGTTGACGAGGTCGCCGCCTACTATCGCGGCGACGCCCGAATGTGGGAACTGATTCAGCGGCTCCGCAAAGCCGATCGGTTCTGGCAACGCCGGGTACGCCGCCGGATCTACCCCTTCCTGCTGCCCCCGGTGGACAGACGGTGACCGCCGCGATCGCACCGGACCCGACGCTCGTGGACGACGGACACGGCCTGCAGCAGCAGCTGGTCCTGGACCCGGCGCACCCGCTGCACCTGGCGTGCGTCCCGGACCTGCCGACGCTCGCGGTGGTGTCGATCGCGTGGCTGCGCGCCCGTGAGGAGTCGGTCCGGGCCGAACTGAGCCACCGGCACCTCACACCCCAGGAGCGGGCGCGAGCGGGCACCTTCTCCCGCGAGGCCCGCAGGATCGAATGGCTCGCGGGGCGACTCGCGGTCAAACACGCCGTCACCACCCACCTCAACCGCACGTCCGGCCAGACCGCCGAGACCTCGGCGATCGAGGTCCGCGCGGTGGCGTCCGGGCCGCGCGCGGGCAAGCCGTTCGTCGACGCGCCCGTGGAAGTCGGCCTGTCGCACTCGGGCGACTTCGCCATCGCCGCGTGCGGTGCCGGCCCCCTCGGCATCGACTTGGAGTGCGGCCGGGACGTCGGCCCGGTGCTGACCCAGGTGCTGGACGAGTCCCGGCCCTCGGGCGACCCCGGCGGGCGACTGAGCACGATCCCGGCCACCTTGCACTGGGCCTGCAAGGAGGCAGTGCTCAAGCACTTCGGATTCGGCCTGCGCATCGACAGCCGCGAGGTGGTGCTCACCGAATGGCTCCCCGACGGCCGCTTCTCCTGGCGGCCAGGGCCGACACTGCGTCGCCGCACCGTTTCAAGCCCCTATCCGGCGCACAGCATCGCGCACCAGATCGCCGGTTATTCCCTGGCACTCGTCTGGCGATGAGGGAGACCCACCAGTGAACCGCACCGGGCCACAGCCATCACGCACTCCAGTCCGCCTCCGCGCCAACGGCGTTCCCCTGCCGACAGGCTCCTCCTTCCAACAAGCGCTCGTCGAGGCCGCGGCCGTCGCCAACCTCAGCCCCTCGTCGCACAACTGCCAGCCCTGGGGCCACGCCTGGCTGAAGAGCGATCGGGCGAAGGCGTCGGCGTATGAACTACTCGATCTTCTCCCCGGCCACGACGACGCCACCGCCGGCGACCCGGACAACATCTACCTCGCGCTCGCTCAAGACACTGACCGCAGTCTCACCGCGCTCCCCGCACACTCCGCCGAAATGCACCTCAGCTGCGGCAGCTACTGGCACCTCCTGCTGCGTGCACTGGCCGCCCAAGGCTGGGTGCCGACAGCCGTCCACCACATCGAGCCGGAAGCCTTGGACCACGCGGCGCACCGAGCCGCGGCCGACTCCGACTGGCCGCGCAACTGGCGCATGCTCAGCCTTGCTGTGCTGAGCCGAACCGGCATCCCACGGTCCGCCGATCTCACCGATCTCCGCGCCACAGCAACAGCCAGACACACCAACCGTGCCCCCTACCGTGACCTGCGCGTAGCCCCGGAGGCCTTGCACGAACTGGCGCACCTGTCCCCCACAGCCTGGGCCACGAGCAACCCACCGCACGTGACGGTCCGCCACCTGCGATCACCCGTAGAGCTGCGGCGCCTCGCGACCTTCATCGCCCACCACGCAGGCAGGGACTTCAGCGACTCCGCAGCCTGGCGCGAGACCCACTCGTACTTCCGCTGGAGCGCCGAGGACGCCGCGGCACGCCCGGACGGCTTCACCCCCGAACAGGTCTTCGGCGCCGTGTCTACGCCCCGCCGACTACTGGCGCGCGTCGCCCTGAACCCCGCCGCACTCCCCCACCTCTGCCGACTGGGTTTCGACCGCTATCTGGGCACCCAGCTCGCAAAAACCGTACACACCACCCCCGTGATCACGGCAGCCGGCCTACCCACCGATACCCCGACCGCCCCCGACCTCCTCAGCGCCGGCATGTGGCTCGCAAACTACTGGCTCACCGCCACCCAAGCAGGCCTGGCACTCCATCCGCTGAGCATCCTGACGCAACATGAAGACCTTCGCAGCGAGCTCCAACAACGCTTCGGCCTACCTGGCAGGACGTTCTTCGTGGCCCGACTCGGCCACCCGACGACCACCACAGCTGCGACGCTGCGACATACCGCTGCAACCCTCACCCTGTGACAATTCTCGCAGGCCTTTGAGTGTGGCTCCACCAAGAACACCGACGGTACCCAGGGCGCGACGCGCGGCTGGCCGCCTCGCCGGATGATCCGCTTGACCAGCGGCAGTGCGGAGCGCAACCGCTGGTTGTAGGCCGATCGGGTCGGCAGGTACGGAAACATGCCGGTCAGGCGTTTGGTCGCGTACCGCGTCCACCGGCACTCCCGTACTCATCGTCGATCTTCATGTAAAGGGCGATGACGAGGGTCTCCAGGTCCTGATTCACACCCAGATCATGGGGCCCTCGCCCTATCTCGCGCCTACCTCGGGAGTAATTCGGCTCAGGTGGTCTGGCCTCGGCTCGCGAGGCGCCGTCTCGCGATCGACAGCGCGGCAAGGAGCACGGGGCCCATGAGCACCGCGCCATACGTTGCGGTTCGAGGGCCCACGCCGCCGAAGGAATACCAGGGGCTGGTCAGCTGCCATAGCACCTGCGGCGCCATGTATCCCAGAAAGGCGACCGCCGTCGCCACCGGCCACACCGGCGACTTCCACGCCTGGACGCATACCGGCACCGCCAAGGCCAGCACGAACGCGCCCAGCACTGCGCCCTCATACGAGTTGATGAGCCGCCGTGTGTCATTCGACACCACGAAGTCGATGTTGAGAAACACGGCCATACCGGCCATCGGGACGAGGGCGGCGATCCATCTGAGCTGGTGCCGCACCGGCGAGGCACCAGCTCCGAACGCCAGGAGAACGGCGACAGTGCCCAGCAGCACCGGAATCATGCCGAACAGAAAACCATGGATGACGCAGCCGATCGCCATGATCAGACACAGGGCGACCGCGAGCGCACGACCCGATCGGCGCATCCCGGCGACCAACGCCGCGTAGACGATGATCCATCCCGCCCCGGCGCAGGCGAGCAACGCCGTATGCCAGAAAGTGTTCGATCCGTCCATGGTGTGCCCGCTGGTGGCTGCGGCCACGAATACTGCGCCGGTCCCATTCACCGCCAGCAGCAGCACACTGAGTAGCGCCATGACTCGCATCGTCTCGGCACGCGTATTCGGTGACGCGGGCGCCGACGCTACCCCGGCATGGGTCCGCACTCCCAGCGTAGCCAGGCTGAGCACTTCGCCGAGGGCCGGCCAGCGCCGCCCCTCGCCGGCCGTGTCCATGAGAGCGCCGAGGAGTTCCTCCCCGCGCGCTTCCCGATACGACTTCGGCAAAACCCTCAGCAGCCGCCGATACCGCCGCTGCAGAACGTTGCTCATACGATCCCTCCCGCCGGGGCACGCCGCAACGTCCCCCTCTTCCGCAGCCTGTCCAGCGCCACCACTGCCTGTTGGGCGAGCCGGTCCGCCTCCTCCGCGAGGACCTGCGCCCCGGTGTCGGTCAGCCGGTAGTACCGGCGCAGGCGTCCCGAGACCGTCTCCTCAGCGTCCAGGACCAGCAGACCCTCGCCGGACAGCCTTTCCAGCGCGCCATAGAGAGTGCCTACACGCAGTTGGGTGCGGCCGTCGGAGAGGCGCTCGACCTCCTGGATGATCCCGTATCCGTGCAGGGGTCCGTCCACGAGCACGGTGAGGATCTGGAACGTCCGCTCCGTCCGTCCACTCGATAAACTCATGCACGATATATATCGGCAGCCGAGTGGTCGGCGCAAGAGACGGAACCGGGATCAGCACGGATACCGGCACAACCTCACCGAGGCGCCAGCCACCCGCTCACTGAGCACTTCGGAACAACTCCTCTGGTCGCGCCACTGATGGCGCGGCACGGGATGCAGTTGTAGATGCCTGAGCTCGATGGGGCGGTGCACCCGGCGGTCGACACCATCGAGAGGCTGATGGACCTGTTGGGCATCTTGGCCCGCCGGGAGGTGGTGCGGACCAGGCAGCGCGCCACCAACGCCATGACCGTCCAGGTCCTAGAGCAGGGCCGCTACGAGGGCGGGCCGGGTGCCATACGGCGACCTACTCACCGATGCCGGCCCGCACCTCAACCGACGCCTGGCCTGGCGTGGAGTCCGGTTGCAGCGGTTCGCCACCAACCCGACCGCAGCGTCGATCGTGCGGTGGTTGTTCACGATGCGGTTGCAGGAGATGAGCCTGGCCGGGATCACCACGGCCCTGAACAACACGGCGAAGCATCAGTATCAGCTCAAAGGGCTGCTGTGCGGCACACAATGCGGACGCCGGCTCGAAGGGCACCGGACCAATGCCGTTGCCAGCTACCAATGTCGGCACGACCACACCAGTGCCACGGACTCCAGTGTGCCACGGCCGAGGAACACCTACCTGCGCGAGGACCGCGTCCTGGCCAAGCCGGCGCTGCTCCACCACATGCTCACCGCCGCCGCACCAGCCGCGGTTGTCACCAGCGCACCTGCCAGCGCCACCCAACCCATCCCACCGAGCCCTGAGGAGCTGACCGACCACCTGCATACACACGCACTCGTGCTTCGCTACGACCCCAGAACACGGACGCTAAAGACCAGCAGCGAACACCCGGTGCCCATCACCTCTGATCGGAACGACACATCGGACAGTCGGGACGACGCAATAGGGAAGGAGGAGCCGGCTGCACACGACTTGCCGTCATGTCATGACTGTCGTCAAGGAACGCACTCGCTGGGAGGTGAGAGGAGGCACGACCAGCGTCCGGGATCGCGCGAGAAGAAGCTCGGGTGCCAGATAGGACAGCCCAAAGGCAGCCCGATATGGAGTAATTGTGCATCCGCATATGATCATCGCCAGATCCGAAACACGTGATCCCTCAAACCGTCGCGCTGCTCGTGTCTCACACCACGGACGTACCGCCGGACCGAACGCCTGTCAGCCCTCATCCACATCCACGCCACCCCCTAGAGTTCAGTAGTTCTCCCGGCTCGGCTTGGCCGATTGGACCCGATACGGTTCAGCGGTCGACTAATCTGGTCCCGTTTCGCTCGGGCGGCGCGTCAGCGGTGCCAGGTCAAGCAGCTGATCGTGCGACTATGTTGGGGGACTGATGGCGAGTCTTGCGCGGATACCGTTGGATGACGGCGGCTACATGTTGTTCGAGGCTCCGGCGGTGGGCGGCCCGGTTAAGGCCAGTGGCCTGGGGGACACGATTCGCGAACTGCCACAGACCCTTGGCAGCCTGCTGGAACCGGTCAAGGCGACCGGTCAGGTGCTGCTCGATCATCTCAAGGCGGCCGGGCCCGGGGAGTTGGAAGTCGAGTTCGGGTTGGATCTGACCGCACAGGCTGGAGTGGTGATCGCCAAGACCGGGACGGCTTGCCATCTGAAAGTAAAGCTCAAGTGGAAGAAGGGCCAGGACGACGAGTCCTGAGCCCGTGAGCGCCGAGTCTGTGGCCGGCGACGTTCGGCCGTCCGACTTGCTCGCAGCGGTCGCGCAGGTGCTCACCCCGACTGGCGAGGTGGCCGGCTCGGCCTTTCTGGTCGACCAGGGTGAGTTGTCAGCCGGCGAAGAGGCGATTGCTCTCAGTTGTGCGCATGTGCTGATGGCGGCCGGGGCCGGACCCGGCGAGCAAGTACTTCTACGCTTTCCGCATGTGCCGCAGGCGCCGAGTGTGCTCGCGGACGTGGAGCCAGCCGGGTGGCGGCCGGCAGAGGCTGCTGATGTCGCGGTGCTTCGGCTGGTTGTACCGCCGTCGGTCCGTGGCTTGCGGCTGGGAGCGGCGCGCGGTACCGGGGGGCGGAAGGTGGTCGCCTTCGGGTTTCCCAGTCAGGCACCGCCCGGCGGCCACCACGGCTATGCGGTGGTCGGCGGCCTACTGCCCGGCGGCTCCGAGGTGGGTACCTTGCTTCAGCTGACCGCCGCCAACGACCTGACTACTGGGTTCAGCGGCGGCCCGGTCCGGGATGAGCTGACGGGGCTGGTGATCGGCATGGTCACCGCGGTCACGTCGCCCGACGGCTTGGCGCGAGGTCAGCAGATTTGCTATGCCACCCCGACTGAGGAGTTGCGCGCCACCTGGCCTGGGCTGCAGGTTGGTGAGCTGTGCCCGTACATGGGACTGGCCCCGTTTGAGGCTGAGCACGCGCAGTGGTTCTTCGGGCGTAGTGAAGCTGTTGCGCGGCTGTTGGAGTTCCTGGCCGCGGCCCCGCCCGTGCTGATGGTGTTGGGGCCCTCCGGGGCCGGCAAATCTTCGCTGGTGCGGGCCGGGCTGGTGCCGCAGCTGGCCGCCGGCGCGCTGCCAGGCAGTGACCGGTGGCCGGTACTGCTGGTCCGGCCGGGTACCGGACTGCCCGGAGAACTTGCGGCGGCGGGCCTGCCAGGCGCCGCCACCGACCTGCCGGCGGCGTTGGCGCAACGAATAGCGGACCTTGATCCCGGCACCCGGCTTCTCCTGGTCATCGACCAGTTCGAGGAGCTGCTCACTCGCTCCGGTCCGGATGCGACGGCGGAGCTGGAGTTGATCAGCGCGGCGGTACGGGCCCATCCGGCACTGCGCACAGTGCTGGTGATACGGGACGACTTCTATCCTCGACTCGCAGCGCTGGCGCCGGAATTGCTTGAGGCTGCGCGGTCCGGGCTGTGCAACATCCCCGCCACGGTGAGCCGAGCCGAACTGGTCGACATGGTCGAGCGGCCGGCCGCACTGGTGGGACTGCGGTTCCAGGCAGGACTCGCCGAGCTGATCGTCCGAGACGCGCTGGCAGCCGAGCCGACTGCCGGACCGGGCGGGCTGGCGTCGAGCACTCTGCTGGCGCCGCTGCAACTGGCGCTGTACCAGCTGTGGGAAAGACGCGAGGACGCTTTCCTCACCCACACCATGTACCTGCAGATCGGCCGGCTGAGCGGAGGGCTGGCGGCATCATGCGACACGGTGATGGAGGGCCTGACGGAGCAACAGCGACCGATCGCGCGACGGATACTCACTTCGCTGGTGCGTCCGTCCGACGAGGCTCGACGGATCCCCGCGGTGCGTCAGCAGGTGACGGTGGCCGAACTGCGGATGCTCGCGGCAGGGCCAAGTACGCGCCCTGCTAAGAGGCGGAGGCGGGAGGGTCGTACGCGAGGGCTCCGGTATCTCATGGCATCGGTGTGGAAGCCGCGTCGGCATTCGGCAGAGCCGCCGGACGAACCCGGTCGTGGAATCTGGCAGCGAGCACGCCAAGCAGTAGGGATGCCCAGGCGGGAGTCGCTGTTCGCGGTTGGTAAGCAAATGTCGGCGGGGATCAGAGCCACGTTCACCCGGATGCTGCGGCGACAGAAGCAGGCGTCCGCGACCGGCCGTGAGGTGGGCGACAGCTCGGAGGCAGTGGACCAGGTGCTCGCCGAGCTGGTCCGCCAACGGATTGTCACCACCCGGGTTCTGGAGATTCCGGACGGCCCGCCGGTCGCTGAGTTGGTCCACGACGCGCTGATCAGGGACTGGGGCGCGTTGCGCTCCTGGGTGGATGAGGACCATCGATTTCAGGAGTGGCTGCGCCGCGCGGATGAGCAACGCAAGGCTTGGGAACAGCATCAGATCAACGGCGACCTGCTGGATGGGACGGCGCTTGCCGAAGGCCTGGAGTGGCAGAGTCAGCGCAACCTGCCCGCCGGCCTGCGCCAGTTTCTGGCTGCGAGCTTGCGCAGCCAGCGGGCCAGAGCTCGCCGGGCGAAGCAGCTGATCGCTGCACTGGCGTGTTTCCTGGCGTTGTCGTTGATCGGCGCTGGCATGTTCGGCATTGAATGGCGGGCGACGGTCAGCGCCCAGAACGCGTCCCAGTCCCGGGTATACGCTGCCCAGTCTCAGGCGATACGGCAGGTCAACCCGGAACTGTCAGGACTGCTGGCGATCGAGGCGTACCGGACCAGTCCCACCCCTGAAGCGGTGCAGAGCCTTTACGCAGCCTCTGACAGTCCGATGCGGCGGCTGCTGACGCCGGCCGCCCCTGCCTACGCCGTCGCTGTGAGCCCGGACTCACGTACCGCCGTAGTGGGCCAAAGCACAAACGGAGCCCAACTGTGGGATCTGACGACCGGTCGTACGTTGTTCGCCCTCCGTGACCCCAACGCGGTCTGGGCGGTGGCCTTCAGCCCGGACGGCAAGACTGTGGCGACCGGGTCCAACACCGGCGACATCCAACTGTGGAACAACGCCGACGGCCACCAACTCCACCTCTACCACTCAACGGATGGCATCGGGGTCTACAACCTCTCCTTCAGCCCGGACGGCACAACCCTGGCAGCAGCAGACAGCGGGCCAGACGTCGGGCTGTTCACCGTCGCCGACGGGACCAGCCACCGACTGGACATACCTTCCAGTACTACAGACGGAACGACTGAGAACGTGGAGTCCGTCACTTACTCGCCGGATGGCAAGACCTTGGCGATCGGCACCAGCGATGGCGTGGTGCGGCTCTGGAACCTGAGCACCAACCAGCACCGTGACCTGACCGGCCATACCGACACGGTGAACTCGGTGACATTCAGTCCGGACGGCACGCTCCTGGCCAGCGGGAGCGGTGACGGGACCGTTCGGCTGTGGAAGGTCGGTGACGGCACAAGCCGCGTCTTGCTCGGTCACACCGATGCGGTCAACTCCGTCGCGTTCAGTCCCGACGGAAAGACCGTCGCCAGCGCGTCCGGAGACCAGAGCGTGCGGCTGTGGGACGTAGACACGGGAGCAGGGCGCAGCCTGACCGGGCACAGCGACACCGTATGGCAGACCGTGTTCAGCAAGGACGGAAAGACTCTGGTCAGTGCCGGAGGCGACGGGGTGCGGATCTGGGACCCGGTCGATCGTCGCAGCCGGGCTCTGACGGGAGTCAGAAGTGTGCAGGCGCTCGCGTTCGCGCCGGACGGGAACAGCCTCGCCGGCGGCGACGAGAACGGCTCGATACGCGTATGGGATGTGACGACGGGGCGGACCAGCCAGGTGCTGACGCCGAACACAGGGCTGTTCGCGGTAGCCAGTCGGCCGAACAGCTACGAGATGGCGGTGGGCCGAAAGGACGGCACTGTAGCGATGGTCGGCTACGACGCCTCCAACGGAGGTCAACTCACTATGCTGACGACGTTCGGCGCGCATCACGGCCAGGTGGATTCTGTGGCGTTCAGTCCGGACGGCCGAACGCTGGCGACTGCGGGCGCCGACACCATGGTACGGCTGTGGGATTCGGACACCCTGCAGTTGAAGGCCACCTTGACCGGGCACACCGACGCGGTGGTGTGCGTTGCTTTCAGTCCGGACGGGCGCACGCTGGCCAGCGGCAGTGCGGACCACACGATCCGCTTGTGGGACCTGGCCAGCGGCCACAGCCGAGTACTCACCGGACACACCGACTCGGTGGAGTCGATCGCATTCGATCCGGACGGGCGCACGCTGGCCACCGGCAGCTCCGACCACACGACCCGGTTGTGGGACCTGGCCAGCGGCCACAGCCGAGTACTCACCGGACACACCGACTCGGTGGAGTCGATCGCATTCGATCGGGACGGGCGCACGCTGGCCACCGGTAGTGCGGACCACACGATCCGGTTGTGGGACCTGGCCAGCGGCCGCAGCCGAGTACTCACCGGACACACGGGGGCCGTCTGGGCATTGGCTTTCGACGGCTCCGGCGGCCTGGCCAGCGTGAGCGCGGACGAAACGGTGCGACTGTGGGACACCGTCACGGGCACACAGCGCATGGTGCTCACCGGGCATACCGGCGCGGTCTGGGGGATCGATCTCGCTCCCGATCAGAAGAACTGGATCACGGTGAGCGAGGATCAGTCGGTCCGGGAGTGGAGTCTTTCCGGGCACCTGCAGAACACCATGAACATCACTACGGGCCAGGCCGCTGCGATCACGTTCAGCCCAGACGGCCACACCGTCGCCGCGGCGGCAGACGGCGTGGTCCGAGAGTGGGACCTGACCGCCGATCAACCGACCGCCCGGGCACTCGTCGGCTCATCCCCGGCAGCGATCGCACTGGCCTATCGCCACGATGGTGGCCTGGTCGCTGCAGGCGGCGTTGACGTCCAGGTCTGGGACACGGCGGCCGGGCAGAGTCGGGACTACCGCACCGACGGCAGCAGAAGCGTAGCGGCCCTTGCCCCAGACGGACGCGCAGTCGCAGTCAATAATTCCGTTGATCCCGTGCAAATACTCCACCCGGACGGTACAAGGCTCGCAGAGCTCCCCAATGACTCTGCCACAGTGATCGCCACCGCGTTCAGCTCGGACGATCGCACCTTCGCCGGTGCCGACGCGGCCGGCCACATCCGGCTGTGGGACCTCACCACGTTGAAATCACGGATTTTACCTGGGCCCGCTGAAGCGTTGACCGCACTCACGTTCAGCCCGGACGGTCGCACTCTGGCCGGTGTGGCCGCGGACCGGACAGTCAGGTTATGGGACATCGCCAGCGCCCAGAACCTGGCCATCGGAGAGCAGCTAGGCGCACCGTACGCCGAGACGTTCAGCCCGGTCGGTCACACATTGGCCACGGGTGGCGACGACACGTCAGTCCGCCTGTGGGACGTCTCACCACCGGACCCGCAGGACGCCATCTATACCATTTGCCAGGAAGTCGGACGAAACATTACTTCTGACGAGGCCCAACTCTATCTGCACACCTCGAACCCGCCCATCCTCTGTGCGAGCTGATTTCATTCCGTAGCCGTAGATTGCCAGGCTGAGTCGTTCGACCGACGTGTCGAACGACCGCGACGGGCCGACCACTACGGGCGATGCGGGCCAGGGCTTCGGAGCGCGGCAGAGCCTCCTTCAGAAGCGCGCCGGGTTTGGTCCTGGCGACGTGCTCTGGGTTTGAGACGGTCGGGATGCCGGACAGTTGTTGATTCAGCACGCTGGGAGGGAAGGGATCTGTGCCCCGTTCTTGCACCCCGGAATTGTGCAAGAGGGTCCTGGGCCTGGTCGACGCTCGCCAGCCGACGCGGAGATCGCCGGAATGCTCGGCATCAACGATCAGACGATACGGAACTGGCGCCATGCCCACCGGGGTGGGCCTCGCCGCTCGACCGTCGCCGCGTCGTCTTGGCGGTACAACCGGGCGCCCCTCGTACTACAACTATGCCAGGACCTTGACGCAGCGCGCCGTCCTGCGCAGCTGATGGCCGCCGTAGGCGCGCCACACCGTAGCCGAATCGGCGTTCGATCGATGCCAAGGAGAGCCATGCCCCTACGAATCCCTGGGTGGATTACCCGGCCCGCCTGGCGCTGGAATGCGGATCCCCATCACGTGTATCGGGGGACGACTTCAGACGGGCTTTAGCGCCTTGAGGCTGTCGCGAGACGCGATGGCTGATTCGGCCACCCTGTATCGGCAGTCTGTTTGCGTGGTGCTACGTTACGATGAACGGAGCCGTCTCCCGACTCGTTGGGGATCAAACGCTCCGGCCTTGTTGCGGCCGTGACGGCTGGTGGGGGGCCCGCTGCCGGAACACGTCAATCGCGAAGTGGGGAACGTGGCGCGATCAGGATCGCATTCGGCGGCCGGTCAGATGACCGGGTATCTGTACCAGTGCGAACTGGCTTTGCTGGGGCTTGCGGAGCGCAGTTGGGTCGACATCACGATCGAAGTCCGTATGGAAGTTCTCGATGACATCGAGTTCCTGCACGGCGCCACCAGCGACCCGTTGGAACTGCTCCAGTCGAAGCACCGCGAGCGAGCCGGACGATTCAGCGAAACAGGCAAGGATTTCTGGCGCTCCGTAGCCTCATGGATTGATGCCCTGACCGCCCTTGGCCGTTTGTCGACAGGCACAATGCCCCAGCTGCGTTTGATCACGACACAGGTAACAGCTGAGGGCGACTTCCTTCGCCTCCTGCGTCCCGGTCCGGGCCGTTCCGTCGATGACGCTCTGACCCGCATGTATCAGATCGCGCAGGCAACAGATCCTGACAATACGGCGAATGATCGTAGGAAGTTCGCGGACTTGACGCCGTCGCAACGCCGCCGACTCGTTGCGGCTGTTGAAATAAACGACGCCTACCCGGTGATGTCGGACCTTGATTCTAGTCTGGCTCGAGCACTGGGGATCAGGCCGGGCGAACACGCACACGCCATTCTCCATGACGTCAAGGGGTGGTGGTATAGCGTGGCAGTCGAGCTGCTGGACCGTAAATCAGCGCGCGCCAGCGTCACCGCGCAGGAGCTCCAGTGTCGGCTGCAGGAGATCACAGACCGGTACGCGGGGACGAACCTTCCGGTCACCGAGTCGCTGCGCCGCCTTACAACGGCGGAGATCGCCGTGTACGAACACGACCTCGTTGTCGCTCAGATGCGATGGATCGGCGTCAAGGACCGCGGCATCGCGACCCACCTGCGGGACTACTACTTCTCCCGCGCCCAGCGCTCGAGTTGGCTGCGCACGTTCAAGATCACGGAGGAGGGGCTCGGGCAGTACGAGAGGCTTCTGTGGGACGAATGGGATCACGTCTTCAGCCGTCATATCAACGCCATCGAGGATGACACGCCCCCGGAGCAACGTGCCGCAGCTGGCAGGCGCGTGCTGGATGACACCATGGACAGGGTCGCCGGCATTCCGGCTCGCCCGGGTAGCAACACCGAAGGATGGATCGGCCGGGGAACGATGCACGGTCTCGCGGATCGGGCGCAGGTCACCAATGAGGAATCCGTGGGCTGGCATCCTAATTATCCCGATCTGTGCCTGGAGCACGACTCGCGCAGAGCCGGCGACCATGGCTGATCGTCGTGCTCCCGAAGCGCAGGCCCTTTTCAACACTGCCTTCGGTGCCTACCTTCTGTCCACCGGCGTCCATGCCGCCACTAAGAAGGCCGGCCGCCCGCTGCCTTTTCCCAACGCCTTCCTTATCCTGCCGCTTGTACTTCCACCCGACTCACGCGGGGATCTACCCGTCCAGGCCGTTTACTCTCTGTCTGCTTGGCTCACTGACCACCCTCGGCACCAGGCTGCCTTCGCACAGCGGGCTGTGGCACTGACCGACTTCACCCGCGCCAGCCTGCGTACTGCTGTGCGCCATGCCGCTATCGAGGTCACCGCCACGGGACTCCGTTGCCCTCGCGCGCCGAGAGCGGCCTCGACAGCGGAGAGTGAGGAAGTCGCGGACTGCGCTCGTCGTGCCGGTCTGGTGGGGCGCTGGCTCGCTGTCGTCGATCCTGTCTTGTCCTTCACGCTGCTCGGCGTCCGTCCCTGACTTCAAGGAGTCTACGAACCACCATGCAACTGCTCGCCCTGGCCCTTTATCACCGAGACGGCAGACCCACCCCGAGGGTTGTGCGGTTTCAACCCGGGGCGCTCAACATCCTCACCGGCGAGTCCGAGACCGGTAAGTCGGAAATCCTCGACATCGTCGACTACTGCCTGGGGCGTGGCAATCCCAGTCTGCCGGACGAGCCGATTGATCAGACCGTCGGTTGGTACGCGCTCCTTGTCGAATTCGGCGACAGCCGGATGCTGCTTGCACGGCCGCGTCCCGCAGGCGCCTCAACCACGCAGGCAATGATTCGTACCGGTGGTCACAGCCTCGACCTTCCTCCTGCCAACGAGCTGACGCCCAACTCGAATGTTGCAGCACTCCGCAGTCAGCTCAGTGCCCGCCTCGGAATCGAAGACTTCCAGTTCCAGCCGCCTCCGGGCGCGGCCCGCTCATCTTTCGCTGTCTCGATCGCCCAAGCGGCGTTGCTCTGCTTCCAGAACCAAAACGAGATCGCCGACAAGAAAGCACTGTTCCACCGCCAAACAGAAGACGGTATCGCACAAACGTTGAAGGACACTCTGCCCTACTTTCTCGGCGCCGCCGGCCCCGAGCAGGCTTTACGTCTCCACCGTCTCAACGGGGCACAGCGCGAACTACGCGCGGCACAACGCAAGCTGGACGACGCTCAACGCCGTCGCGATTCGGTGGACGCGGCCGGTGTCGCCCTTCTACGGCTCGCCCAGAACGAAGGTCTGCTGGATCATGTTCCGGCGGCTCCTGACGCCGAAGATATTCGCGCACTGCTCGAACAAGCCTTGACCATCACGGTAACGGCTGTGGGCCCGTCGGATCTCCGGGACCAGCGGCAGGGGCTGATCGACGAGCGGCGGGATCTGCGTGAAGCACTACAACAACTCGACGAACAACTTGCCCTGGTGGATCGCTGGCAGAAGCAGGGGGAAGCCCTGACCGGAGAACTTCATCTGCAGCTCGGCCGTCTCCAGTCGATCAACCTCCTGGGTCCGGAACGCGATCACGACTTCGCCGTGTGTCCGCTGTGTTCGCATACCCTGGAGGAGCCGGACGCATCTGCGGCTGAGATCCTTGCTCTCGGAGCGCAGGTCTCGGAGGAGCTGGATCATGTTCAGACTATTCAGCCGATCAGGGAGGAGCACCGCAGAGCATTGCAGGACGGTCGGTTCGCGGTGGTCGAACGACTTCGGGTCAACGGCGCGCAACTTCGAGAACTTGCCGCCAGTGACGAGCGCATGCGCGATCTCCAAGACCAGCATGTGCGCATGGCTCGTGTTCAGGGGCGAATTGACCAAGCCCTATCCGCAGGCGTCGAATCGTCAGTCGGCAATATCCGCGAACTCCGTCACAACCTGCATCTCGCTCAAGAGACCGTTGCCATGTTGCAGGCACGGATTGACGAGGACGATGTCACGGCGGAGACGGAGCGGCGGCTGACTGACGTCGCGCACCTCATGACCAGCTGGGCCAAGCAGCTGAAGCTCGGGCAAGCCAACTTGGCGGACGAGGTCACGATCAGCTTGAACCAGCTGAACGTCGTAGTGCGACGCCCTGAGGGACGCCTCCCGCTGAACCGGATAGGAAGCGCGAAGAACTGGATCGGCTACCACATGGTCGCCCATCTCGCGCTGCACACCTATCTCCACCGCCACGGCCGACCCGTTCCCGGCTTCCTCATGTTAGATCAACCCACTCAGGCATTCTTTCCCGCGAAGATCAGAGATGCCAGCACGGTTGAGGACGCCGACTGGGACACGGTGACCGCGTACTTCAAGCTCCTCAGGGAGGTCGCCGAACTCAACGAAGGCACTTTGCAAATCATTGTATGCGACCACGCGAATCTGACTGAAGAGGCGTGGTTCCAGGAGGCTATCGTCGAGAACTGGCGACCGGTCGATGGTCAGCGCAAGGCACTGATCCCAAACGACTGGACCGGCTGATCGCTACGACACCGGTTTCGTCTCGTAGGGTCGCGATCCTGAGGCACGAGCTGGACCAAGGGGCCGGCCTGGCACGGTCGGGACGGGGACCAGCGCTGGACCCCGGCCAGGGTTGTAACACCCAGCTCACTCAACCGCCAGCGGGACACCATCCACGACGACGACCGAGTCCTCGCAACCGGCAAGGCCCAGATCAGAACCGCCCACGGTAAGCTCAAGAGACTAGCGTTACGTCAGCCAAGGTCGGGTGTAAACCAGGAACGCCACCTCAAGAACCTTGTCACGATATACACCATGGTGGGGTCGCCGAACGCATGCCGGCAAGGCATCGGTCCACAACAAGGCCGACCTCGTCGAACTGACGGCAGGAGGCCAGGGCGATGGCCAAGTTCAGGTCGCCATTCAGGACGTCCGGATGCTCCTCACCGAAGAGATCGGCCTCGATCGCCCGGACCTCGCCTAAGAGTAGCGCGGCGTCCCCGTACCTTCCGAGGCGTACCAGCGCCTTGGCATAGTTGAAGCGCGCGATGGCCAAGTCAGCTCTCACGGCGTCGACGCAGGCCTCAAGAAAGCTCGGCCGCCCTGCTGAACGCAGGCAGTGCAGACTGCAAAGCGCCTCGCTCCGATTCGAGTCGAGCCCTGCATCCGGTACCGGCGGGACACCGTATCCAGCAGCGGCATCTGCGACGCACGGTAGTCCGGGACCGCGGGATAGTCGGCGCCTTCGGCATCGCCGGGCTGTGCGTACACCAGCCGTCCCAGCGTCGCCGATGCGTAGTCCTCAACGTCGGCCGTGAACACCTTCTCTCGCCCTGGCCTGTACCTGCCGGACGTGAGCAGGTCCACCGTCGGCCGAAACGTGCAGATCGAAGGCGTCCAGACCAGGCCACAGCTGCGCGTCCAGGCCGCGGGTCCGCAACGCCTTGTACAGGGCAAGCTCCGCCGGGCCCGGGACGGTGGTGTACCGCCAGATGCTCACCCAGCTGATCCGCGACAGGGATGCGGCTCGACCGGATCCTCATCATCGGACAACGCCACCCGCGCTGGCTACTACGCGCACCGGATGACGACGCCTCAGAGTGCTGCTGACCGAATACCGACCCGCGTCATGAGAGCTCAGGCCGACACCAGTATCAGCGTTTTCGACCGGGACAGGCGTCCGCGACGCCCGCCACCCGCTCCCCCTCGAACGCCAAAAGCAGTGGATAGTGCGGCTGGAGGAGGAACAGGAGAAGCCGACGCACGCGTTCCAGCCGAACGGCTTCGTCGCGTCAGCGCTACAGCCAGCCTGGTCAGCGATCTATTGCACCCGGGTCTCCGAACGCCCCGAGGACCACTTCCGGCCCGCTTTGGAGGCCTCGGTCCGCGTCAGCGACGACACCGACACCGTCGCCGCCATCCCCGGTCCTACGGCGGCGTTATCCCGGCCGAATCGCGGCAGAAGGTCCACGGCCGGCCGGAACTGAACGTCGACAGCCGGGCTCGGCCGGCAGCCCGGACCAATGGTTTGACCGACTGTCCGCACGCCGCCGGCCCCGTTCAAGCCAGGGCCGACGGCGTGGGCCCGTGTACCGGGCCGCCTGCCCGAGGCCGGTTAAGCGGGGCACAGTCCCTTCATGTTCGCGTACCACGTCCCATCGGACAGTTGCCCGTCCGAGACCAGGACCGGATGTGTGATGTCGCAGGCATCGTACAACTGCGCTTCCGCGTCCGCCTCCGCAGCGGCCAGGGTGGCGCCGTGTCCGCTCCGCCATGCGATAGGGCCCACCCATGCCGGGTGGACCGAGCCGGACCGCGACGAAGTCGCGTTCGCGGCAGTCGCGCCGGCCAGGGATGAGGCGCCTATCAAGACGGCGACGACACCGATGACGATTCTGCGAGACTTCATGCGGTTCTCCCTAACGGAGGAAGGCGGCGTGTGTGCCGCGCTCGGTCCTGGTCTGCTGACATGTTCCGATGACGAGGACGACAATGGCAAAAACCCGTCTCCTCGGCATGCGTGGCGACCACCCAAATTCCTCGCGCGGTCCCTCATGTTTGTCGGCCAGGCAGGTCAGGGCTCGTACGCAAGGGTCAGGGCTGTGGGCACCGTCCGCGGGAACGCCACGCTCTGCAGCCCGTTTCCCACTCCCGTCCGCACCGAGCCCGGCGCACCCCAGAACACCGCGCCGTCGGCCATCAGGTCCGGCAGTCGCGCCACACGCTGTTCCAACGTCGCGCGGACCTGGGCGCTGCCGTCCGCAAGCAGCGTGAGGGCCTCAAGGATTCCGAACTCGCAGTGAAAGACGGTCGCATCGGCAATCCGTCCGACCGCTGCCGGCCCGCCAGGCCGTGGCGCCAGCTGTCATCGTCCGCAGCCGACGGTGCAGCGGCCGGGGGCACCTCGGCGAGCACCCGCCCCGCGAGATCGGCGGCCAGTCCAGCAGCACACTGAGCCGACTGCCCCTAAGCGGCTCCACCCATCCCGCTGAAGCCGGCTCCGATCGCGGCCAGGCGCCGCAGCCGCGGTGAGCGGATCGACGCTGCGCCGGAGAGGCCAGATCCCGGCGTTCCGCCGCCATCAGCCGCCCCGCACCGTCGAATTGGGCTTCGAGCTCGGCCGAGTCGTCCCTCAGCGATCGACGTGCTCCTGGGTCGGCCGGGAACGAACCGGGCGATGAAGGCGGCGGTACGGCCGAGTTGGGCGCAGAAGGAGTCGGCTTCCCAGCACATCGCGTCATACACCTCCCTGAAACCCCACAGCGGGCCGTCCAGGCACAGGGCCGGATCCAGCGAAATCTCGTCGCGAACTCGGCGGTTCGGCTACCCGGCAATCCGCCGCCACTGAGCCCTGAGATGTCCTACACCACATCTCCGCCGCGCATGAGAGTGAGAGGCAACAGTGTCCTGAGCACAGACAACTCCTGCGCGACACCCGCAGGATCGTGACCGACGAGCATAGACCGCCGGGCCCCGGTTGCAGCAGGGTCTCGGTCTCGATGAGTGGCGGCTGATCGCCGTGCGCGAACATTCTCGGCGTGGATGTCCGTGGGGTTCCTCGGCGTGCAGCAGAGCCTGCAGCGCTCCTTGCCTGCGGTGGCAGCGCTGTGCCTGCGCGGCCGGTCGTCATCGAACCGGGCTGCGATCTCAGCCCGGACGCGTGCGGCGACACCACAGGGCATTGTCGCAGGGCCCTGTCCCGCGCCCCTCGACGCATCATTCATTTCAGCTATGATGATGAGGGTTTGATCCTCACGATGGGAGCGGAGATGAATAGGCCGGTGCCGGAGACGGGGCTGGATCCCTCCGCCACCGAATCATCGAGTGCCGACAACGTCAGTGGCGAACCCGCCGCTGCCACCCCGGCCCCGCAGCACCAGGTCGGTACGAAGGCGATGGCGCTCGCCGGATTCGCCACCCTCGTCCTCGCCGAGGGCTGTCCGACGAACCACACGATTGCCACCATCGTCCACCGCACCGTCGATTGACGGCGCGCGGCCGGTCGCGGCAATGGGAGCGTCATCGGTCGCGCCGACCGAAACGTCCCCGCGGACACTCGGCGACGACCAGGCGACGCCGATGATCGGCCGGGTTGCAGAACTCGGAGCGATCTGCACGTTGTTCGCCCCGTCAGCGAACGCCGACACGCACCGTGCGCGCGGTGGCGTACTGTTCGTCGTCGGCGAGCACGGGATCGGCAAGACGCGGCTGGTCACCGAGGCCGCCGCGCGGGCCCGCGACTGTGGTGTCAAGGTTCTGCGAGGCCGCGCTCCCCGCTCCGGGAGCGCCGGCCTGCGACCGTTCGTCGAAGCCCTGCTCGGCCTGGCCCGCGCGGGATTCACGCCGTCGGACCGCCTCGGACCCTATCTCGCGGTCCTGGGGCAGCTGGTCCCCGACTGGCGCGGCGCCGGTCCGGACGGCGGGCCCACACCGTCCTGCGTCTACGGCGAGGCGATCCTGCGGGTCCTCGACGAGGCCGGCGACAACGGCGTCCTGCTGGTCCTGGAAGACCTGCACGACGCCGACACCGACACCCTCGCGGTCCTGGAGTACCTCGTCGACAACATCGGCGGCCGGCAAGCGGCCGTGGTCTGCACGCTGCGGGACGGCCCGTCGCCCGCCTTGGATCTCGCCGACTACGCACGGCGGGCCGATCAGCGGGCTCTGCTGACGCTGTCCCGGCTCGGGACGCAGCACATCGCAGAGCTCTGTGCTGCCGAACTGGGCACGACCGCGGCCACGCTGTCCGCCGAGCTGCGCACCGCTGTGGTCCGGGCCGGCGCGGGCAACCCGCTGCTCGCCGCGGAGATCCTCCGCGAGCAGGCCGACCGGGGAAACCTGGTCTGCCGGGCCGGGCTCTGGGACCTCGTGGCATCCGTGCCCATGGGCGCTCCTCGGACGCTGGCCCGGGTCGTGGCCGACCACCTCCGAGAGTGCGCACCGACGACCCGGGACCTGCTGCAGTCGGCGTCGGTCCTCGGCGAGGAGTTCCCGCCCGACCTGCTCGGCGCGGCGGCACGGATCGCGGCCCCGGACCTGCGGTCCGCTCTGGACCACGCGGCCCGCCATCGGTATCTCGTCGCCGGCTCCCGTCCCGACCGGGTGGCCTGGCGGCACCCGTTGATCGCACAGGCCGTGCGGGACCAGCTGACACCCCCGGTGCACCGGGACCTGGCCCTGGCCGCGGCGGAGGCGATCGGTGCGATGGGTCCGCACGCCGGCCCCGACTGGACGCTGCGTGCGGCCGAGCTACGCGAAGACGGTGGAGACATCCTGGGAGCCGCCGACTTGTTCGCCGAGGCGGGCGTCCGGGCGCTGCGCGAGGGGGCACCGGCCGTTGCCGTCGAGCTGCTGACGCGGGCCCGGCGATGTCAGGGATCGAAAACATCCGACTCCCGCTGGGCACAACTCCTCGGACACCTGGTCGCCGCGCTCGGAATGCAAGGCCGGCATCACGAAGCACTTGCCTTCGCCGCCGAGGTGCAAGCCGTCACGGGACCTGGTCCGGGACCGGTACCCGATGTCGTCCGTGCCGGTCTCGGCGCGGACACCCGTCCCGGGAGCCCGGACACCCCCGCCGCGGGACACCGGATCGCAGCCACTCCCCCGTCCTGCCTGTCACCGGGGCCGGCCCCGGCAGCCATCGCCGATCTGGAGGTCGCGTTCGCGCGCGTCGCGACGCGCGCCAGCCGGCCGGACCGCGTGCTGGTCCATGTCCGGGCCGCCCGCGACGCCGTCGGCCGGAGCCGCGACGTCAGGAGGGACGCGGAACTGGACATCATCCAGGCCGGTGCCCTCCTGGAATTCCCCGGCCGCGCGGCCGAGGCGGAGCGGTTGGCTGTCCGGGCCCTGACCGCAGCCGAGCATGCCGGACTGCCCACTGTCCAAGCCGAGGCTCTGCTGTTGCTCGGGCGCTGCCGCCAGAGTGTGCAGCCAGCGGAGTCGGCGGAGTGCTACCGGCGGGCCCACCTGCTGGCGCAAACCCACGACCTTCCGGGGCCGCGGCTGGAGGCGCGGCTGGTCATTGGTGCGTACGAGTGGATGTGGCACGCCGATCCGACCGGGCTGGTCGCTGCCGGAGCCGAGGCTGAGGCACAAGGCGCCGTCATCGAGGCGCTGCAGGTACGATTGTCGCTGGCGGTGGACGCGCTGTTCCGCGGCCGGTTCGCCGAGACCGAGGACGTGCTGGACGCGACGTGGCCCGAGCTGGCACGGCTGCGCCTGGTCGGGCTGGGCAGCTATGCGCTGGCCGTGCGGGCCCTGCTGTCCGCTCACCGCGGACAGGAGGCAGCGTTGGCGCTGGATGTGGCCGGTTTCGACCGCTGGCGGGGTGACCGGGACGACGAGTCCCCGTTGGTGCACGGCCTGGCGCAGGGAATGAATGCTCTGATTCACGGCGACGTCGGGACGGCGTGCCGACACTTCCGCACCCTTCCCCCGCCCGACGCCGACGACCGCCCCAAGTATCAACTGAGCGGACAGTACGGGCTGGGTCTGCTGGCACGGACGGTCCACGGATCAGCGGGATGGCGTGAATACACGGCGGCGCGAATCCGACCACCGGCCCGGCTGCCTTGGAACGCCCAATACCTGTGGCTTGTGAATGCCCTGCTGTCCGGCCGGGACAACGACCGGGCCGGCGCCGAGTACGCACTCGCCGAAGCACTATGTGCGTCCGAAGCCTTCACGCCCGCCCGCCACCTGAGCCTGTTGTTGGTGGCGACCGCCGCGGCACGCGACGGCTGGGGCGAACCGGCGCGCTGGCTGCAAGAGGCCGAGGCGTACTACACCAGCCAGGAGGTCCCGTCGGCCGTCCGCGTCTGCCGCGACGCGCTCCGCGAGCTGGGCCAACCGCTGCGGCAGCGCCGCCGGGGCTGCCACGAAGTGCCGCAGCGGCTGTGGAGCCAGGGGGTCACGGTCCGGGAGTACGAGGTGCTGCTCGGCGTCGCAATGGGACGCACGAACAAAGAGGTCGCCGCGCAGCTGCATTTGTCGCACCGCACGGTGGAACGGCATGTCGCGAACCTGATGGCGAAGACCGGTGCGGGGAATCGTCGGGAGCTGGGGGCGTTGATGACTGGGGCCTGAGGGAAGACCTGCCTGGCACTCCTATTCCGCGGGTCTTGAATGCTCGAATCTCGCGGTTTCGCAGGGTCGCTCTGGCGGCTGCGACAGATGACGTTCGAACCGAGCGGCCTTAACAGTGGCCGTAGAGTGGACTGCAGATGAGCGTCTTACGACGCAGGTACGGAACCTGCATCAGCGAGGCCAGTCGGCGGAGCCGATCACCAGGACGCTCGGAGTGGGTGTCGCGAACGTCGTCGGCGTGCTCAACGGAGCCGTTGCGGTGTCGGACCGTGGCGAGCCGCGCTGCTGGGTGAACAATGCCGGGTGGGGCCGCAGAGTGGATCTCGCCGGTGCGTCGCCAGTGGGCGGGCCTGGATCTCGGGGCTGCTGATGCGGAGGAGGTACATGGCCTGGTCGCCAGGCTTGTCGCCGCGGACAGCCCGCGCCCGGCCAAGGCACAAGTCGTCGGGCTCGTGCTGGTTATGTCCAAGAGCGGAAGGTCAGACATCAGCGCTGTACGTTCTGCATCGTCCAATCCCTCGGCAAGCACTTCCTGAAGCCTCTGAAGAACGACGGCCATCGCGTTCCGAGAGGGAGCGGCGTTCCGCTCGACGACGGCCGATCCGGCGTCCACCGGCAGGATCCTTGGACTCGACGAGTCCTGACGCGTCGAGGCGGCGCAGTGGCCGCCGCCTTGGCCGCGACCGCGAATCAGCTGCCCGACATCCTGATGGTTGAGTCGGACGACGATACGCCACTGACCGTTGTCGCGCCGAAGAAGTAGCGCAGACTCCAGCACCATGGGGATCGCGCGAGGGCGCGTCTTCAACGCGCCAGCACTACCAGCGGGTTTCGACCAAGACGTGATGCCCGTCCAACGGCGTTCCACAAGATCCAAAATTTCGGATCCTTCCAGGCCGACCAACTCGAACATCACAGAACAGACCGTTCGGAGTCGCAATCGTTGTTGGCGCGCTCGAACCGGGCGAAGAAGTCTCGGGCGCCAGAACATTCCAAGTCGGACATCTATTTGCATCAGCAGCAGCCAGCGTGCGTGCGTCGTCGGGCCCGACAGCACAACCGGATCGGCGACAGCCGGCACCGGATCCGGCCCGCCGATCCTGGACTTGGTCGCCGTAAGCAGGTGGACCCGCCATCGGCCAAGGCTCGCTGATCGCGTACACGCTGTGCCTCGCCGAAGCCCTGCGCAGCCTGGAAGCCGCGGGGCCGCCCGCCGGATGCCCTGACCTGATCAGCAGCTGCGAACACTCTGTGATCCTGGTCCGCACCGACCTCGCCAGCGCAATGAGCGCCCACGACTCCCCGTCGATCCGGACGGCGAGGTCCGCCAGTGGCGCAGCGGCGGCTGGCCGGAAGTGAACGCACACATCTGACAGCATCCTGCGATCGCCATCCTCGCCGGCAAGAAGGCCGTGATGGCCACCTCGCTCACGATCGCGGTGGCCCGACCCCGCCGCGTCGCCAGTGGCATCGCGGCCAACCCAGCGATCCACGCGGACGTCATCCGCACCACCGGAGCCCGCGTAGTCGTCTTCCTCGGGCTGTCGCTGACCAGCTTCCGCCTGGATGCCCAACCGGTAGCCGAGACGAACCGACGGTTGAACACCATCGTCCGCGCCTGCGCCCAGACCGGGACCGAAGCCTTGGTCGGAGCACCGGTACAGGGCGAGTCCGGCCGCGAATACATCGCCATGCTCGCCATCGACGCCGACGGAATCGCCGTGGCCTACTGCAAAGTGAACCTGAGTCCAGGCACTTCACACTCGGTGCCAGGTCGGTATTGCGGCAGGTCGCGGGCGAGACCTGTGGGAGTCCGTCCAAGGGGGGTGCCAGGTTCCTGTCAGGGATCACCGCGGCCGAGTAGGCCGGCGTCGGCACCGTAGGAGGCGACCGGGGCGCCGGACCCGGTGACGTGCAGCACGACGATGTCGGCGTCGATGCAGGCAGGCGGGGATGCCTTCGACGATTCAGGCTTGAACTGCAGACCGCGGGGTTGCTCTTTCACCCCCGTGGACCTCACGGACCGCAACATGCCCCGAGCCGGTCACACTGGTGGCGACAGCACCAAGCAATCACAGCAGCTGCTGACTGCGACGAGCCTAACGCGGACAACCCGTAAGGCGGCTGGAGCACTAGAGTCCTCGTCAAGGATGAGACAAAGCTGAAGTGCCAATCATCGCCCTAGACTCCTTGCACCGAAATCCGGTCTAGCGACGTTGACAACGTCGATAAATCGCTCGAGTCGTGGACAGGATGTCGAATCCCGCCTTCTAGGTATTACCTGGATTCCGCGACGGTTCGCAGCGACCGATCGACAAAGGTCTCGATTCGATGAACGCAGACTGGCAAGCCGTCGGTTCCCGTACTGTCGCCCCATGCGCTTGCTGCTGCGGTACCACACTGGCGATGCCCATTACCCCGATGGCGACGTCGCGCCTGATGACGTGCGCAAAATTCTAGGCAGCTTGGGCTGGATCCCGCGGCAGAGCACGTTCGCAGACGACAAGCTGGAAGAGATCATTGGCAAGATGCCTGACACGATCAAAGATGAGATCCGGGCAGGCACCCCTGTGCTGATCACGCCGCGCCCAGGACTGTGGGGCATCGTCTCCTCTGAAACCCAGAACCAGCTCTACATCAGGCTCATCGACCACGACATGGAGACCCTGCGCAGCGTGGCGGACAAGGTCGTTGCGGAGTTTCCAGAGGCGTTCGAACGCCAGACGGGCAGGGATCTCGGATTCGATCCCGAGGTCGCGATCCGGCGATTCGACAGCGAGATCCGGATCGTGGTCGGAACCATCGAGGATGCACATACAACGGGTTTCCTCAATTACGCCCGCACCGAGCGTCCCCGCGAGCATTTTCTGGTACTCGCACTCGCATTGCTGACAAGTCTCTCCATAGCAGCTTCAGTGATCATATTTGCCGCGCACGACGAGACGACATGGACCTACTGGCGAGGCTATCTTGACCGCGGGGGCACAACATTCCTCACCGCAGCGTTGACAACTATCGTAAACCTATACTTCGAATATCGAAATTGGCGCAACGACAACCGACGGGTCAGATGGAAACAGTAGACTCGGCTATACATGACGAATCCGGGCCTTGACACTGGAACGCAATAATGCTCCTGAACCGTGATAGTCGGCGGTGCACGGCTCCTGATCGCTTCACCCGCACCATGGACAAAGTGTCGCGGCTTCTGGCCTCGACACGCCGGTTGCGACGCCGATGGGCGATGACAGCCGTGACCGAACTCGGTTTGGGCGGATCACGTATCGACTGACCCGATCGCCGCTCACCCGCCTGGGCGAGCACGACCTGGCTCTGCACGCCGCCTACCGTGCCCTCGACCCAGCCCAGAGGACAGCAGCGCCTCCATGGCTGTCGCGACCAGTGCCTGTCACGTCGCCGCCTGCCTACTCCAAGTGAGCCATCGCGATCAAGCCCGGCACTTCGCCAAAGCCGCGGCAGCGCACCTACCCCACCGTTGCCGCGCTGGTTCGGAAGGGCTGGCAATGGCCGACGCCGCCTCGAACGCACCGGCCAAGCCGCCACGACCACAGGCGGTGACCTGGGCCACAGGGCCATGACGCCGCCCTGGTCCTCGCCCTGTCTCAGGCACACCGCGAGTGCCCAGAAGAACTCCGGTTCGATTGCACCACAGGCACCCCCGTCGGCGAGAAACGGCACATCGACAAATCCGCCGACACCTTTAGCGGCCTTGACGCGTTGGCACCTCGGCAGAGGCCGTGCTCGAGCTGCTGGGCCGTCCAATGTGCCGGGAAGCTCTGTCGGACGTGCCGTTCGCCGAGAGCGAGTGTGGCGGGACGGTTCCGCAGACTCCGGTCATCCGCTCCGGCAGAACGTCCGCGACCCTTGCGTCTACCGGCACGGCCCCGGCGACGATCCGTGGTCTACAGGCGGCGGGCCCGCTGGTGGGAGGGTCCTGACTTCGAGACCCGACGCCGCTCCCGGCGTATTGACCAGGCCGATCATGCGATACCTAAAAGAATCAAGGCCCGCTATTCTGGCCCGATGGAGATTGCGAATGACGATGCTACGATACTGCTATTGCTGACGGCGTTCCGTTCCTGCGGACCGCAAGGACGTCTTCCTGACGGTCTACGGTCGGTGGCGGCTCCTGACCCGCAGCGCGCAGGGTGTTGACCTGGCTCGCCGGAGCCCGAGGGCCACGGATTCACCATCGAGGTCGCGCCCATGGTGAGGAATGTGTTCGGATTTGTGTTCGCGATTGCCTAGGTGGTCGCCAATGGCACGCCAGCTCTCGAAGCCCTGGGAGTCAATGGCGACGAGCGGCGGAAGAAGCTCATTGAGAAAGCGCAGAAGCGCCAGCTCCGCGAGGGTCATCTCCACCAAGGCGGCGGCATTCACCGGCACCAGCTGCTCACGCCGAGCCGCCGTTAGAGCCGAGCGCTGTGTGGCCCGGATCCGCTGCCGGGTCGACGCCCTGCACGGACGCCGATACCCCGGCATCGCCGCGAGCCGCTCCCGCGCCTGCCGCCACGCTGTCTTGTCGCCTCGGCACCAGGCCGCCTTCGCCACCGCCTGCACCTCACGCCGGGCGGCATTGTGGGCCGCCGCGGTCCGCGACTTCGCAGCGATCGCCTTGAACATGGCAGAGACCTGCGACGTGCGCAGCTTGTCCAATCGAACCTGGCCCAGATACGGGACCAGGTAGTTCCGCAGATGCGACTGGCTAAGACCGACGGGTACTCGCCGACAACGCCGACTTCCCGGCCAGCCAGTCCGTCAGCCGCTCCCCCACCGTCATGAAGCCGGTCAACGGCTGGCCGTGCGGATGGCCCGCGACACCTCCTCCGCGCTCGGCAACCGACCGGAGTCCGCCAGATCCTGACGGATCCGCTTGGCTTTCTGCACCCGCAGCGCCCCAGTCTCCTGCGACCCGGCGCCGAGCCGATCCGCCAGACGCAGCAGATCCCGCACCGCAGCAAGTGATTCCTCGGCCTCAGTCCGGCTGCCCAAGCCACCTCGAGCAACCACCTGACGCCCGATTTCGGAAACGGTGAATTCCAACTGGAAATGCCGGCTGCCATGATGGGAGCTCCACCCCCGAAGCGTTGCGCAACTTCGGACACGACCTACCGACACGCCGCATCTTCGACTTCCCGGAACGGTCCAACACCACCTCACCACCGGCGTCCAGCACCGGCACCCGGCCACCGCACTTCTTGCACACCGAACCCGCGGACATCGCCATCACCCGACCTGCCGCGGACCGCACGCCGGACGGCGAGCCGCGCGGCGACCAGCCGCGCTCCGACCATGCAGGACATCGCGGCCCCCTAGAGGCCCTGGCGCCGCGGACCGCCCTGCCAGCCCCAACAGCGCAACAGGTCTGCAGTCGGGACCCGCCACGTACCACCGATCCGCAACTCCCGGCACGGGAACTCGCCGACCGTGCGAGCCGGTACGCCCGGGTCCGGCCGATCCTCAACAAGTGCCCCGCCGCCGGCACATCCCTGGACGGCGAAGGTCACTTGCCGGTCTGCGGTTCGGCGCCGTCAAGTAGCCGGAATGCGACGCCCAAGGCTTCCAGTCGTTCAAGGTGCGGTAGAAGCCGCGTCTGGAATGCGTCGAAATCCGCAGCCCCGCCCGACCACGCCCGTTCGGCGAACGCGCAGAGTCGCGGGAAGAGCATGTAGTCCAGCTGATCCCGGTCGGAGACGTATTCGGTCCACAGTTGGCACTGGGCTCCGAGCACGCTGTCCCGTAAGTCTGCGCCCCATCGTCCGGCGCGCGGATCGAAGGAATAGGCGTCGGCCAGGGTGATGACGCCCTTCTGCGCCCGGGGCTCGCCGGATGGGGATTGGTAGAGGTCGAAGTAGACCCGGTCGCTGGGTGCCAGGACGACCGGGTGCCCGGCTTCTGCGGCACGAACTGCTATGCCCGCGCCGGTGTTCCACGCCATCACCACCGTCCCGGGGTCGGCCCCGGCCAACTCGTCCCAGCCGACCGGGATCCGTCCGCGTGCCTTGACGAACCGGGCCATCCGGCCCATGAACCAGCCGTGCAGGCGGCTGACGTCGGCGAGGCCGAGGGCGGCGGCGCGTGTCACGATCTGCGGATCCTGCGCCCAGCGATCGGTGGGGCACTCGTCGCCGCCGATGTGGATGTATGGCGAGGGGAATATCCGCATGAGCTCGGCCAGCACGTTCTCGAAGAACTCTGCGACGGTGTCGGTGGGGTTGAGCAGCAGGTCGTTGATCCCCCAGCGTGGCCAGACTTCGGGCACCGGCGCGGGGTCGATGCCGAGTTCGGGGTAGGCGGCGACGGCGGCTTGGACGTGGCCGGGCATGTCGATCTCGGGGACCACCAGGATGCCCCGCTCGGCGGCGAAGGCGACGATCTCGGCGAGGTCGGCGTGGCTGTAGGCGCCCCGGTGTGCGGGGCCGGACGCGCGGCCTGGCGGGATCCCGGGTTCGCCCTCGTGGGCTGCACGCCGTACCGACCCGACCTCGATCAGTCGGGGGTAGGGGTCGATCGGGACCCGCCAGCCCTGGTCGTCGGTGAGGTGCAGGTGCAGGACGTTGAGCTGGTGGAACGCGATGAGGTCGAGCAGGCGGAGGATCTCGGCTTTGTCGAAGAAGTGCCGGGCGACGTCGAGCATGACTCCGCGCCAGGCCAGGTCCGGCTCGTCGGTGATATCGACGGCGTTCAGTTTCCAGTCGCGCGACCCGCTCGCGGGCCGCAGGGCCTCGGCCGGGAGCATGTGGCGCAGCGATTGGATCGCCCGCAGAAGGCCGTCGGGCCGGGGCGCGCGAAGCGTGACGCGGTCGGGGACCACGGTCAGCCGGTAGGCCTCGGGGTTCTCGGATCCGGTGGAGCCGAGTTCGAGGACGATGCTTCCGGCATCTCGGATCGGCGGTGCCGCGCCGAGCGCGGTCTGCAGATATGACGCGAGCAGCCTCGCGGCCGGCTGTGTCGCGGGATCGTCCGCGCCGATCGCGGTGTGGGTGCCGAGGAGGAAGTACCCCGAGTTCTCGGTGATCGATGTGACGAGCGGGAGCATGCTGTTTCCTTTTCACTGCGCCGCCGGAGGTCCCGGCCACGGCGCGCTTACGAGGCGGTGACGAACATGAAGATCGAGGCGGGGACGATCACCCCTTGACCGCCCCGGCCGTCATGCCCTCGACCAGCCGCCGCTGGATCACCATGAAGAACACCACCACCGGCACGGCGAACAGCACCGAGCCGGCGATCAGCCCGCCGTAGTCGTTCCCCTGGGCCGTCGAGAACGAGGCCAGCCACACCGGGAGCGTGTACTTCGACTGGTCCTTCATCGTCACGTACGCGTAGATGTAGTCGTTCCACGCCGCGATGAACGCGAAGACGCTGGTCGCGATCAACCCCGGCAAGGTCAGCGGCAGCAGGATCCTGCGCATCACCTGGCCGCGCGTCGCGCCGTCGACCATCGCCGCCTCCTCCAGCTCCACCGGGATCCCCTGCACGAAGCCGCGCAGGATCCAGATCGACAACGGCAGCACGCCCGCCACCTGCGTCACGGTCAACCCGATCAGGGTGTTGAGCAGGTTCAGGCTCTTGAGGCTGAGGAACATCGGGATCAGCATCGCCGGCCCCGGGATCATCTGCACGACGAGCATGCCGATCAGGAACCCGCGGCGTCCGGGGAAGGAGAACCTCGCCAAAGCCACCGCCGCCAGGAACGCCAACCCGATCGACAGCAGCACCACGCCGCCGGTCACGATCAAGCTGTTGTACAGACCGCTGACGAAACCGGGCCGCTCGACCGCATCGACGAAACTCGCCAGCGTCAAGGGGAAAGGCAGGAACTTCGGTGTCTCGGTGGTCAGGTCTCCGGACGGCTTGAACGCCGAATTCACCATCCAGTAGACAGGGAACAACCAGACCAGACAGAAAACGGCGGCACCGGCGTTCAGGCCGACGCGGCCGACACGAACGGCTTTCACAATCCCTCCCCGGCGCGCACCATGCGGCGCACGTAGTACCACATCAGCACCGTCAGCAACGCAGTGGACAGGACCGCGATCGCAGCGCCCTGACCGTAGGACTGGCTCGCGAACGCCTTGGTGAACGACCAGACGACCAGCGTGCTGGTCCCGCCGTGCGGCCCGCCGGCGGTCAGCAGCCAGATCTGGTTGAAGACGTTGAAGTCCCAGATCACCGACATCATCGCGACCAGCAGCAGCACGGGACGCAGGAACGGCACCGTCACGACCCGGAAGCGCCGCAAGTACCCCGCGCCGTCGAGCTCTGCCGCCTCGTAATACTCGGCCGGGACCTGTGAGACTCCGGCATACAGCGTCACCGCGACGAACGGCACCGACTGCCAGACCACCAGCAACCACACCATGAACAGCCCGGACACCGCACTCGCAGTCCAGTCATGCTGGCGCAGGTCGCCGAACAGGTGGGTCTGGGTGAGCAGCCAGTTCACGACGCCGTACGTCGGCTGGAACAGCCAGGTCCACAACAAGGTCGCCGCGATGTTCGGCATGGCCCAGGCGGTGATGAGGCTGAAGACCATCAGGGAACGCATCCGCCTGCCCAGCGACTTCATCATCAGCGCGCACGCCATGCCGATCACGAGTGTCGCCCCGGCCAGCGCGAGACAGAACAAGGCGGTGCGGACGAGCATGGGGACCAGGTCGGCGCTGTGGAAGACCGCCGTGTAGTTGGCGAAGCCGGCCCAGGGCGACACGCCGGTGAACAGCGATCGCAAGCCGTAGTCGTGGAACGAGATCAGAACGAGGCGGACCAGCGGATAGCCGACGACGACCACCAGCACGACAGCGGCCGGAGCCAGCAAGGTGTACGGGATCGCCCTCGGCTCGCGGCCGCGGCGGGCGCCGGAGACGCGTCGAGGGCCTTGGCCGGAGGCCGCCGCCCCGGTCGGGGCGGCGGTCGGCTTGAGCGTGGTGTGACTCATGACGTCGCGTTCAGAGCCTGCGCGAGGTGCGCGTCGAAGCCCTTGGCCGCGTCCGCGACAGACTTGCGTCCGGTCGCGATGTCGGCGAAGAACTCCTTGATCGACTTGTCGCTCTCGATCGTCGCCCACCCCGGGGTGGCCGGGGTCGCGACGCTGTTCTTCGCCGCGGCGAAGAACGCCTGCGACGTGTCCTGCAGCGAGGAGACCGTCTGGTCGATCAACTGGGTGCTGACCGGTGTCCAGTGGTCGATGCCGACGATCGCGCTCGTCTGCACACCCGGATCCGTCGCCGCCTTCAGGTAGGCCAGCGCAAGGCCCTGGTTCCCGCTCTTGGCCGGGACCACCAGGTCGGAGCCGCCTATGAACACCGGTTGTGTCTTGCCGTCGGTGGAGCTGGGGAACGGGAAGGTGCCGATCTGGTCCTTCATAGCCGGGTTCGCCTTCAGGATCCCGTTCATGCTGGTGTTCAGCAGGGTGGCGGTTTTGCCCTGCGCGAACAGCGCGTTCATGTCCGGCTTGGTGTTGTCGGTGTTCAGCGACGCCTGCGAGGAGTACGTCGTGACGAAGTTCTTCCACGCCGTCAGGCCGGCCTGGGCCTGTGGCGACTCCAGAGCTCCGGACCAGGTGCTGCCGTTCTTGGTCGCGATCTGTCCGCCGGCGTCCCAGACGAACTGCAGCGCGCTGTACCACCACTGGCCGGGGAAGTAGAACGCCGAGAACTCGGGGTCGGTGTTCTTCGCCTTGATCTTGTCCAGGTCGGCGGTGAGTCCGGCGAACGTCGTCGGCGCGGCGGTGATCCCGGCATCGGCCCAGATTTTCTTGTCGTAGATCACTGCGCGGTTGCCGGCGAACAACGGCGCGCCGTAGAGGTGGCCGTCCACGGTCGCCGGACCGACGAGGCCCGGCAGCCAGGTCTGACCGGCGGACATCTGGCTCTGGACGCCGGAGATGTCGGTCAGGGCTCCGTTGGCCGCGAACAGCGGGACGTCGGTGTTGCCGACCTCCACGACGTCCGGCGGATTGCCCTGTGCCAGTGCCGTGGCGATCTTCGTGTTGATCCCGTCCCACTCCTGGACCTGGATGTTCACCTTCGCACCGGTGTCGGCGGTGAACTTGTCGCCGATGGCCTTCTGGACCGCGTCGGACAGGTCGCCGTCCATGTACCAGACGGTGATCGTCTTGCCGGCCCCCGACCCCGACCCGGCGATCTTCGAGGTCGAAGCCGCCGCGCCACCGGACGCGCCGCTGCTGTGGGACGAGCCGCAAGCGGTCGCGCTGAGGGCCAGGGCCGAGGCCACTGCGAGCGCGGCCGAAGTACGAGTACGCATGTCTGCTCCGTTTAGTGGTGATCCGCGAAAACGCGGTGAAGTAGTGATGACGGTGCTGAGGTGATGCCTTCAGCGAGCCGAGGTTCGCCCGTACTGGGAGCTGCAGGACGGGTAGTTGTTCTCGCCGGGCCCGAGGACGTAGGGGTCGGCCTGCTCGGCGGCGAGCAGGAACCAGGAGGTCGCTCCGGTGTGGAGCGAGGCGTAGTAGGTGTCGCCGAAACCGGTCTGCAGGCCGTCCGAGGAGGCGGCGACGATACCGTTGCCGTCGGTGTTCGGCGCGGATGCCTGCGCGGCCTCCAGCGAGTTCAACAACTTGGTCGCTGCCGCGGCGTCGCCTCGGGCGTTGCGCGTGTACAGGGCGTCCAGCAGGTGGGCGGTACCTTCGAACCAGACCTTTGAGGTGTCGGCGTTGGAGAAGCTGACGCCGGTGAAGCCGTTGTCGGACGCGGCCAGATGGGTCTGGGCCCAACTCACCGCCTGCGCGTAGGCCGGGTCGTGAGTGGCCAGGTAGGACCAGGTCTGGACGTCCTCGGGCACCGGGGAGGTGTTCGTGGTGACGCCGTCGGGGTCGGTCCCGGTCCACAGGTGGCCGGTGCCCGGGTCGAGCATGGACTTGACGAACCCGAACGCGGTCCGCGAGCGCGTCGACCACGTGGGGTCGCAGGACACCTTGGCCAGGGCCGCGAAGAACGCGCCGACGTCGATGTTGTGCTCGGTCGCCTTGTACGTCAGGGGATTGTTGTTCGCATCCTGACCGCCCGTGTAGCCGGGCACGCCTCGGGTGCCGTCGAAGGTGTTGTTCTGGATCCAGTTCGCCAGTGCGACAGCCGCGGTCAGATAGGCGCCGTCGCCGGTGTCCGCGTACAGGTGGACGAAGGCGAGCCCGGCCCATGCCTGGTTGCCGGTGTAGGTGGCGTTGGACCCGACATAGGGCGCGCCGGTACTGGTGATGAACGGATCGGGCTGGTACGACGCGCGCAGGCGGCCGTCCGGCGTGACGTCGTGCTGCTGGGCGTAGATCAGGCTGTTGCCCAGGACCTTCGCGTGGGCGAGGTCGGACGCGGTGGCGCGCTGCAGATAGG
>NZ_JAACYW010000130.1 GCF_015356825.1 Catenulispora rubra
AGCTGAACGTGGTGACGACGTCCCCGCTGGCGGACGCCGGCGGCGAGCTGATCGACTACAGCGCGAAGGGCAACTTCCGGACGCTGGGCGCACGCTTCGCGAAGCGGACGCCGCTGGTCGCCGCCGCCGGATTCGGCGCGGCGGGAGGTGCTTGCGGTGCAGGCTGCTGCCAGGCATTCGGCGCGGGGTACTGCGGCGCGGGTGCGGCGGGAGCTGCCGGATATTGGGGCGCGGCGGGCGGCTGTTGCCAGGCCGGGTTCGGGGCCGCTGGGGGTGCTTGCGGTGCGGGCTGCTGCCAGGCGTTTGGCGCGGCGGGAGGCGCGGGGTACTGCGGCGCGGCGGGTGGCTGTTGCCAGGAGTTTGGCGCGGCTGGCGGTGCCGGGTACTGGGGCGCGGGTTGCTGCCAGGTGTTCGGGGCGGCGGGAGGCGCTGGATATTGCGGCGCGGCGGGCTGCTGCCAGGCGTTCGGTGCGGCCGGAAGCGCGGGATATTGCGGCGCCGGCGGATAAGGCTGCTGATAGCCCTGCTGATTCCCGGCCTGGTACTGGTTCACCGGGCGCGCGGGATACGGCGGCGCGTCGTTCTGCGGCTGCCACTGTGGTGCGGGCTGGCCGTATTGCTGCGGCTCGGGTTGGTTCATGCGTCCCCCATGGCTACGGATACCGGTGGCCGGCTCGTGCCCGCGCGAGTTCGGCCTGCTGTCGGTGTTGCGTGCCAAGGGTAGAGCGCGGCGTGGGGGACCGGTCACTCGCTCTGGCCGAATGCCCTGATCTCCTCGATCTGTTCCCGCGTCAGCTTCGTCGGGGTCTCGCCGCGTTCCAGCTTCGCGGCCTGCACTTGGCGTTGGATTCCCTCGACGATCTCTGGGTTGGCCAGGCCTGTGGTGTCGCCGACGTCTGTGAAGTTGGAGATGCCTGCCAGGACGCAGCGCGCGATCCCGCCGGAGTGAGTCTTTGGCAGGTCGGCGACGATCCACACGTTCTTCGGCATGGCGATGCGGTGGATCTCGCGCTCGATTGCGCTGCGATTGCTCCCGGGCCTCGGCACGACGTACACCTCGACCAAACGCCCGCGTAGCTCGTCGTGCACCGGGACGGCCGCAGCCTCCGCGACTCCCGCCACTGTCAGTGCCGCCGACTCCAGCTGCTCGGGGGAGGCGGCAGGGTCCTTCTTCGTCCACACGCGCACCCGTACCCGGACCCGCGCGCGCGGTGCGGGACGGACCGCTCCCGCGGCCCGTCCCGGTGTCCGCAGTCCGCGCGCGGCGGCCCGACCGCTCATCGCGGCCAGGTCGGCAGCACCGTCTTGCCGTGCGTGGCGTTCACCACCGCGGCGGACGAGGCGTACCAGGCGACGGCCGCCGTGACGATGCCGAACCAGCCGCCGACCTTGGTCATCGCGTCCGGTGCCGGGTCGTTCATGAAGGCGCCGATCGCCAGGAACAGGAAGGTGAGGGTCAGCAGCACGAACACGCCGAGCACGGCGAGGTTCGTCTTCAGCGCCGCGAGCGTCATGTACGCGGTGAAGATGCACCACGCCAGCAGGTACAGCCCGACCGCCTGGTGGATGTCGGTGGCGGGCCCGGTGGAGAGCTTGTTCAGCGCCCAGAAGCTCAGCCAGAACGCGCCGAAGGAGGCGAACGCGGTCGCACCGAAGGTGTTGCCGCGCTTGTACTCCCACATCCCGGCCAGCAGCTGTGTGGCGCCGCCGTAGAACAGGGCCAACGCCAGGACGACGTTCACCGCCCCGCTCTCCTTGATGATGTTCGCGTTCACGAAGCTGAGCACGAACGTGGTCATGGCGAAGCCGGCGAGTCCGAGAGGGGCGGGATCGGCGATGCCGGAGCCGGAGGACGCCGGGGGTGTCGGTGTCGGTGTCGGTGGCGTCGGTGGCGCCGCCGGGCCGGTGGAGGTCGTCTCGCTCATTTCGCGACTCCTTCCCGCGGAGGAAAGGGCAGACATTTCCGCTCAGATAAGGATAGAACGGTTGCGCACGAAAGAGTAGAGCGGAGCGCGGCGGCAGGGGCTGGAGAGGCTGGTATGGCACTGAGCCGACCGGTAGGCGACGGCTACGCGCTGACGCGCTCCTCGACGATCCACGCCCGAGTGGCCGAACGGTCCAGGAAACGCGCCTCGTCCTCGGCGACGCCGGAACCCTCGGCGACACCGGAACCCTCGGCCAGGACGAGTGCCAGCCTGGCGCGGCGCGCGGCCTCGTCGGCGAACTTCATCCGCGTCACGATGTCGAAGTCGGCGGGGAAGCCGCGCTCGTCGGTCGCGGGGAGGTAGTCGCGCGTCGGAGCCAGGATGTGATCACGGCTGACATTCTGGCGGCCTTGCGGCGTCGGCGCATGGCGACCAGTTAGAACCTCTCACTCTTTCTATTGACTCTCACTATATTGGCGTTATAGCTTCTAACTACAGCGACATCAGCTAACTGACGCGCTGAAGCAGCCGCCGAGCAAGGAGCCACGCCATGACCGCCGCCGACATTGCCGCCACTACCACTGCCGACACGACTGCCGACACCGCTCGCACCCGCCGTCGTCCGACCCGGCTGCGCACCGCGCTGCTCGCCCTCCCGTTGGCCGCCACCGCGCTGCTCGGCGGCCTGGCCGCGCCCGCACAGGCCGCCAGCACCCAAACCGCCACGGCCCAAACCGCCACCACGCAGCGCCCGCTGACCTGCCAGGGGCAGGGCATCGACCCGACCGCCCAGCTGCACTACCAGACGCAGATCTTCATCAAGGCGCCGCTGAGCACCGTCTGGCGCGTGCACACCGACGTCGCGGCGTGGCCGCAGTGGCAGCGCGCGGTGAGCAGCATGAAGCCCCTGACGCCGGGCGCGCTGCACCCGGGATCGCAGTTCCGCTGGACCACGCCGGCCCCGGCCACCGCCTCCACGCCCGCGACGACCCTGGTCATCACCTCCACGGTGCAGAACGTCCGGCCGGGCCAGTGCATCCGCTGGATGGGCCCGGCGATCGGCGACGGACTGCGCATCGACCGCGGCACGCACGTCTGGAACTTCATCAAGGTCCCCGGCGGCGTGATCGTGCGCACCGAGGAGAGCTGGACCGGCGCGCAGATCGAGGCCGACCCGGCCACCGCGATCCGTTACCTGGCGCCGGGACTGGACGAGTGGCTGGCCGACCTCAAGGCGCGCGCCGAGGCCCAGACCTGCCAGCACTGAATGTCACACGCCGCAAACCACAGAAACCGAGTCGGCCCGCGTCGTACGGACGCGGGCCGACTCAATGTCCTTCATCGTTCTTCATCGCCGCACTACAGCAACCCGGGCTGCTCCCACGCCTCGCCCAGCACATGCTCGGCCAGGAACGCCCGCACCGTCTCGTACCAGAGCTTTGATTCCTGCGGCCGCAGAATCCAGTGGTTCTCGTCGGGGAAGTACAGCAGCTTCGCCTCCTTGCCCCGCCGCTGCAGGTCCTGCCACTGCCACAGCGCGTTCGCCACCGGCACCCGGTAGTCGTTGTTGCCGTGGGTGATCAGTATCGGAGTGCTGACATTGTCCGCGTACAGGTGCGGCGACCAGCGCAGGCTGTGCTCCGGCCGCAGCATGACGTCGCCGTACGCCTGCCGGAAGAACCACGGGACGTCGGAAACCGTGCGCAGCTGCGCGTTCCAGACGCCGGCGTGCGAGATCAGGGCCTTGAAACGGTCGGTCTGCGTCGCGATCCAGTTGGTCAGGTAGCCGCCGAACGAGCCGCCCAGGGCCGCCGTGCGCGTGCCGTCGATGTCCGGACGTTCCAGGACGGCATCGGTGGCGGCCATGATGTCGTGGAACGGGATTCCGCTGCCCTCGCCCTTGCCGCGGTTGATGAAGTCCTGGCCGTAGCCCGTGGACAGCGAATAGTCCGGCAGCAGGACGGCGTAGCCGCGCTGCACCATCACCCACGGGTTGGCGCGCCAGCTCCACGAGTTGCTGCTCATCAGCGGGCCGCCGTGGATCCACACGATCAGCGGCGACGCGCCGTCGGCGCGGTCCGGCAGGACCAGGCGGGAGTGGATGACGGTGCCGTCCTCGGCGGTCGCCGTCACCTCCTCGACCCTGCCCGGCAGCTCCACGCTGTCCCCGGGCGCCGACAGCAGGAACGGTTCCTGGTCCACGGCGGACGTGTCCAGGCGGACCGGCCGCGGAGTCGCGTCGGTCGCGCTGCGGAGCGCGAAGAGAGTGCGGCCGTCGGGGGTGACGTGCAGGCTGCTGTACGCGGCGCGGTCGCCGGCGAGCCGGGTGACCTCGCCGCTCGCGATGTCCACCTTGAAGACCGGCGAGCGGCCCAGCTGGTCGGCGGTGAAGTAGAGGGCTGATGAATCCGGTGCCCAGAGCAGGCCCTGCGGCCACAGATCCAGGTCCTCGGCCAGCGGTTTGCCGGTGCTGGTGCCGACGGCGGCCTCGACGCCCGCGGTGCTCTCGGCGCCCGAGCCGCTGGCGCTTTCGCCCAGCGGCTGGAGGTAGATGGTGGGCTTGCCGGTCGCGTCGAACGTGTCGGCCGGCGTGCGCAGATACGCGACGGTGGCGTCGTCCGGAGAGATGGCCGGATGGCCGTGTTCGTACCCTGCGTCACCGGCGAACAGCGTCGTGGTCGCGGTGGCGACGTCGAGCAGCCGGAGCTCGGCGACGTGCTCGCTTCCCGGGAGCGTCGTCACGAGGCCGTAGACGATCTTCGACCCGTCGGAGGTGACCGCGAACGAGTCCACGACCGGCCCGAGGTCCCCGGTCACGTCGCGGAGCTCCACCTGTCCGTCCGGGCCGGGGGCGTCGGCGACGAAAAACCGGGTGCCATCAGGGCCCAGCTGCGTGTCCCACTCGCGGATCCGGGCCTCGGTGTGCAGGATCGCGGTGACGTTCGCGTCCTTGCGCGCCTTGCGGCGGGCCGCGTCGTCGGCGAGGTCCTTCGCCTCCGGCATGACCCGCGCCGTGAGCACGATGCGGCCGGTCTCCCGCGCGATCGCGACGCTGCCGATCCCGGCCGGCGGTGCGGCCAGCAGCCGGGCTTCGCCGCCGCGCGCCGGAAGCAGCCACAGGCCCTGGCCGTCGCCGGCGTCGTCGCCGTCCTTCGCATCGGGGTCGGCGCGTTTGGCGGCGAACAGAAGTGAGCCGTCGGGGAGGAGCGCCGGGGACGATTCGCCCGCCGCCGAGCGCGTGAGTCGGAACGGCGCGCCGCCGTCGCGGTCGACGTCCCAGATCGAGGAGACGTACTTCTTGCCGTCCGGGGACAGGTTCTGCACACCGACCACGAGCCGGCTGCCGTCGGGGGACAGCGCCAGGCTGCCGACCCGGGGGATCTCGATGAACTTCGCGAGGTCTTCGAAGGGGCTCTCGTCGTCGGCCCGCTGCGCGGCTTCGGGTTCCGTGGTCTGCTCAGTCATTCCCGTCATTCCCGTCACAGTAGTTCCGGGCGGAGGTCTGGGGCATTCGGCGGTGCGGCGTGGCGGCACGATCGCCGGGCGACCGTGCGGTGAACTGCTTGTTTCCAGGTCTGTACACCGGTATTACCCGTTGGTAACTTACTCCGAGTCAGGTCTGTGACCCACTTCACCCGCCAAGGAGTGTCATGCGCAGAAGACCCGTCCGACGTTTCGCCGCCACCACAGCCGTGGTGGCCCTTGCAGCTGCCGGAATCGGTACGGCCACGGCCACGGCGTCCTCGGCCGCCGCGTCCGACTCGTTCTACAGCTACAGCGGTTCGGCGCCGTTGGCGTCGTACGCTCCGGGCACCGTCCTGAATACGCGGACGTTGCAGTATCACGTCGTCGGCATCCCGACGCCGGTCACCGCGATCCAGATCCTGTTCCGCACCACCGACGCGCAGGGCCGGCCGAGCGCTGGCGTGACGTCGGTGATCCGCAGCATCACCGGCGACAGCGGCAAGGCCGTGTCGTACCAGTCGTTCTACGACTCGCTGAACCCGGCGGACAGCCCGTCGCGGGCCATCGCCGGCGATCTGACGCTCGGCGGCGTCATCCCCAACGCCGAGGCGCTGTTCGTCGCGCCGCTGGTGCTCCAGGGCTACAACGTCGTCATCCCGGACACCGAGGGCCAGACCGCTGATTTCGCGGCCGGACCGGAGTACGGCACCACGACGCTGGACTCGATCCGCGCGGCCACCAGCAGCGAGGCCGGGACCGGCATGAACGCGGGCACCAAGTTCGGGCTGGAGGGCTACTCCGGCGGCGCGATCGCGACCGGCTGGGCCGCGGCGCTCGCCCCGTCGTACGCGCCCGAGGTCAACCAGAACCTGGTCGGCTTCGCGGAGGGCGGCCTGCTGGTCGACCCGGCGCACAACCTGAAGTACGTCGCGGGCTCGCTGGTGTGGTCCGGCGTCATCCCGATGGCGATCATCGGCGTCGCGCGTTCGTACGGGATCGACTTCAGCAAGTACCTGACGCCGTACGGCATGCAGGTCTACAACCAGCTGCAGCAGGGCTCGATCGTGAACGCGCTGGGGCGCTACCCGGGGCTGACCTGGCAGCAGATGGCCAAGCCGCAGTACGCGAATCCGGACTCGGTGCCGGAGTTCGTCGCCGCGGTGAACAAGATCAACCTCGGCTCCGTCGGCACCCCGACCATCCCGGGCTACATCGCCCAGGGCGACGGCGGTGTGTTGGAGGGCACGTTCTCCAGCCCGCAGGGCATCGGCACCGGCGACGGCGTGATGGTCGCCGGCGACGTGCGCGCACTGGCGCGCCAGTACTGCGCGACCGGCGACGGCGCGATCAAGTACGACCAGTTCGACCTGCTGAGCCACACCGGTACGACTGTGCCCTGGGCGCCGCTGGCGCTGGTGTGGTTGAACGACCGCTTCGCGGGCTCGACGGCACCTTCGGACTGCGGGTGGATCGGCGCGGGGAACTCTCTGGCGCCGGAGCAGACGGTGCCGGCTTCTTGAGCGGTGGCGGACTGTTGGTGAGGCTGCATCCCGCGGGCTGGTGAGTTCGCGGGATACAGCTGCTCAAGCAGCGCGAGCGTCCTCAAGACCTGCCCTGATTCAGCCCCGCCAGATACTGGTTGTAGGCCGTCAGCTCGGCGTCGTTGTCCCGGTCCGCAGCCCGGTCCTGCCGCACGGCTGCCCGCGTGTCGGCCCGCCGCCACTGCATGAACAGCACCAGCAGCACCAGCACGCTCGGGATCTCCGAGAACGCCCACGCGATCGCGCCCGCCGCGTGTTCGTCGGACAGCGGCGTGCCCGACCACGTGGCCGGGTGGTGCGTGAACACCGTGGTGGTCAGCGAGCTCTCCATCATCACCGCGATGCCGAAGAACGCGTGGAACGGCATGCCGCCGAACAGCTCCAGGATGCCCAGCACCGGGTTCGGCCGGCGCGGGCCGGGGTCGACGCCGAGGATCGGGTAGAAGAACAGCAGCCCGACGCCGAGGAAGTGGACCAGCATCAGGTCATGGGTCCACCAGGTGCTCATCAGCGTCGTGAACAGCGACGTGAAGTAGAGGCCGTAGAGGCTGCCGACGAACAGCGGCAGGGTGAACCACGGTGCCGTGATCACCTTCACCGCGCGCGAGTGCAGGACGTGCACCAGCACCTCGCGTGCGCCGAGGCGGCCGTGGGGCGCGGCGGGCAGGCTGCGCAGCGTGAGGGTGATCGGCGCCCCGAGCAGGAGCAGGACCGGGCTCACCATCGACAGCACCATGTGCTGGACCATGTGGATGCTCATCAGCTGCATGCCGTAGCCGCCGATGCCGGTGGCGGTCACCTCGACGATGGTGGCGATGCCGAGCAGGAACGCCAGCGTGCGGCCCGGCTGCCAGCGGTCGCCGCGCCGGTGCAGGCGCCACACGCCGAGCACGTACAGCAGCCCCAGCAGCAGGCACGCGGCGGGCAGCACCGGGATCGGCTGCGGATGCCACGCCAGCAGCCTGCCGAGCGTGACCGGAGCCTCGGGCATCCAGCCGGGGCCGCTCATCCCGTCGCCCATGGGCGTGCTCCTTGTGCTCCTCGTGACTGGCCGGTGACCCGGGGAGTGGCGGCGGTTCGGTCGTCGGCGGCCCGGTTCGGCCCCATGGTCCCACACCCCGGATCGATCTCTGCGGGCGGTGTTGTCCGTCGCTGCGGAGGTTGTCACAGAAGCACGCCATAAAAGGGCACTGTTCCGCCTCGCCGCGCCGGTTCGGCCGGCGCCCGGCGGGGCACTGGAGACGGTGTGGGGATCCGGTGCGATGATGTGTGCGCCATGGAGCTCCGGAGTCTCGCCCCGAACGCGCGGGCCGTCGTTTTCGCGACGGTCTGCACCTTTTTGGCGGTGGCGGCGCACCGGTTGATGTCGACGACGGGCATCCCGTTCGCCGCCGAAGCCTTCGGCGCGGTGGCGGTGTTCTGTTTCGCACGGATCGCCGCGGCGCTCGGGGAGCGCGGGCTGGCCTCGATCGGACTGCTGGTCGGCGGCTCGCAGATCGGGCTGCACCTGCTGTTCCAGGCCGTGCAGGACTCGGCCGGCCACGCGGCGTCGGTGGCGGCGCCGGAATCCATGCCTGGTATGAGCGATATGCCGGGAATGGCCGGCACGGTATCCGGAGTAGCCGCACACGGCTCGATGTCCGGGATGGCTTCCGGCATGACCGGCGGCATGACCTCCGGGATGACGATCGCCCACATCCTCGCCGCCGCAGTGACGGCCTGGTGGCTCCGCCGCGGCGAGGCCGCACTCTTCGCGGTCGTCGAGCGGGCCCGCGCCGTCCTGGGCGCGTCGTGGCGATTGGTCGCGTGCTGGCTGCTCGGGACGCGGCCGGTTCGTTCGGCGCCGCGAGCAATGCGCGCTGTCGGCTTCGACATACAACGCCCGGCCGTAGTGCGGGCATTGCAGTTCACGGTGATCAGGAGAGGCCCGCCGACGGCGGTCTGTCAGTAGCCCTCACCTGCACGAGCGGGTGACATCGGCGTGCCCCGCGGCCCGCCGACGTTCTGACCTTCCTTTCCGTCATCACCTGGAGGCTTCACCATGTCCAAGCTCCTTCGCGGATCGGCGCTGGCCGGCGCCGTGCTCACCGTGCTGGCGATCGCCGGCCCGGCCTCCGCGCACGTCACCATCGGACCGGTCACCACAGCCAAGGGCGGTAGCGACGTCGAGCTGACCTTCCGCGTCCCCAACGAGGAGGCGCAGGCGAACACCACCCAGGTCGAGGTCGACTTCCCGACCGACAAGCCGATCACCGGCGTGCTGCCCGAGCCGACGCCGGGCTGGACCGTCAAGGTCGACAACCTCACGCTCACCACTCCGATCAAGACCGACGACGGCACCGTCACCCAGGTCGTGCAGCGGATCACCTGGAGCGGCGGCCAGCTCGCGCCCGGCCAGTACCAGGGGTTCAAGGTGATGCTCGGCAGCCTGCCGGACAACGCGGACAGCCTCACGTTCAAGGCCCTGCAGACCTACTCCAACGGCGACGTCGTCCGCTGGATCGACGTCCGGCAGCCCGGCCAGCCCGAGCCCGACCACCCGGCGCCGGTCCTCACGCTGACGGCGGCCGCCCCGGACGGAAGCTCGTCGCCGGCATCGTCGCCGTCGTCGCCGAGTTCGCAGACGACCGCGACCGCCACAGTGTCCGCGCCGCCGTCCTCGGCCGGCGCGACCACGACTGGCAACAGCACGACTGGCAACACCACGACCGCCGCCAAGACCAGCGACTCCACGGCCCGCGGCCTCGGAATCGCCGGCATCGTGGTCGGTGTGCTGGGCCTGGGGGCGGGCGCGTTCGGGATCAGCGCGGCTCGGCGTAAGGGAGCCGGGACGACCGAATGATGCGTCGTCTCGCGTATGTGGCCGCGTTGGTCCTCACGGTGCTCGTCGCCGTGGCGCCCAACGCGTCCGCGCACGCCACCGTGGTCTCGACGTCCCCGGGCGACGGACAGGTGGTCGCCACCGCGCCGGGCGTGGTCTCGGTGCGCTTCGACGAGCCGGTCCAGATGCAGTTCGGGGCGCTGCGGGTGTTCTCGCCGTCCGGGGCCCGCGTGGACGAGGGCAGCCCGACGCATCCGGCGGGGCACTCGGACACCGTCGAGGTGGCGCTGGCCTCGAACCTGGGCCGGGGCACCTACACCGTGGCCTGGCACGTGATCTCGGCGGACTCGCATCCGGTGTCCGGCGCGTTCACGTTCAGCGTCGGGGCCTCGTCGGCGACCTCGGTGTCCCAGGACACGTTGAACGCCGCGGGGAGCAAGACGGTCGGCGTCCTGTACGGCATCGCCCGAGGCGTCGCCTTCGGCGGCTTCGCGCTGGTCGTGGGCGCGACCGGGTTCCTGCTCTGCTGCTGGCCGGCGGGAGCCGGCTCGCGGCGCGTACGGACCATGATCGGCGTGGGCTGGGCGGCCCTGGTGGTCGCCACCCTCGCCGTGCTCGGGTTGCAGGGTCCTTATGATGGCGGCTTCGGGCTGGGCCGGGTCTTCGACACGGCCGTGCTGCGGACCACCATCGGCACCCGGCTCGGCACGGCGCTGGCGGTCCGGCTGGTACTGCTCGGCGCGGTCGGCACCGCTCTGGCGACGCTGCTGCCCAAGATCGAGCAGGCGTCGGCTCGCATGCGGATTGTGGCCACCGCCGTCGGCGTGGCGTTGGCTGCCGGGCTGGCGGCGACGTGGGCCGCCGCCGACCATGCCGGCGTCGGCTCGCAGGTCGCGCTGGCGCTGCCGCTCGACATCGTGCACGTGACGGCGATGGGGATCTGGCTCGGCGGCCTGGTCGTGGTGGTCACCGCCCTGCTGCGTCCGAGAGATTCGGGCGGTCCCGACGTCGCGGTGATGGCCGGGGCCGTGCGGCGGTTCTCGACCATCGCGCTGTGCTGCATCGGGGTGCTGGTCGCGAGCGGCACGTACCAGGCGTGGCGCCAGGTCGGGACGCTGGGGGCGCTGACCGGCACGGTCTACGGCAGGCTGCTGCTGATCAAGCTGCTCGGCGTCGGGCTGCTGATCGCCCTGGGCTACCTGGCCCGGGTCTGGATCGCGCACTACCTGGCCGGCGCGGCACGTCCCGACGAGGTGGCCGTCCGCCAGCTGCGGCGCTCGACCGGCCTGGAGGTCGTGCTCGCCGCCGGGGTGCTGGGCATCACGGCGATGCTGGTGAACGCTCCGCCGGCGCGCACCGCGTTCGAGGCGCCGGTCTCGACGACGGTCGCCTTCGACACCGGCGGCCCCGGCGGCAAGGGCAGCGTGCAGATCTTCGTCTCACCGGCGAAGGCGGGCAGCGACCTCGTGCACATCGAGGTGGTCAATCCGTCCGGCGAGCCGGAGGTCGTGCCGGAGCTGACGGCGACCATGTCGTTGCCCGCGCGGCAGCTCGGGCCGCTGCCGATGGACCTGAGCGGCGGCGGGACCTCGCACTACTACGGGAACGTGACGATCCCGCTGGCGGGGCAGTGGCAGCTGGCGGTGGTCGTGCGGACCAGTGACATCGACGAGACGACGGTCACGGTTCCGGTCACCATCCGCTGAGACCCCGGCGGCGGTGGTCGGGCGTCCGGGCGTCAGCTTCCTGCGATGCCGACCATCGCCGCCATCGCCACCGTCATCAGCAGCGCCCCGAGATGCGGCACCGTGACCAGCATCTGCGGAGGCCTGGCGGTGGCGCCGGCGCTGTCCCCGGTGGTGGCCCCGGCGTCGGAGCCAGCAACAGTGCCGTGCCGGTGGCGCGCGTCGATCAGCCGTCGGCCGTGCACGAGCGCGCACGCCGCGAGCACCGCCGCGACGCCGAGCGGTACCCAGGTCGGCGGATGCGTGGGGTCGGCGAGCATGTAGGCCATGGCGCCCAGGCCGGCGCTGATCGCAGCGTTCTGGCAGCGGTGCTGCGCGGCGCTTCGCCGGAGCGTGAGCGTTGTGCGGCCGAGGTAGGCGACGGCCAGAACCGCGTAGCCCGCGGCGGCGGCGTGCAACGTCCCGACGGACACCCCCGGGAACACCATGAGCGTCATGCCGACACCCATCACCGCGTGTCCGGCGTCCGTCGGCCGGTCCGCGTCGGGCAGCCGCGTCGGCGACAGCAGGCGCAGCACGTGCACGACCGTCGCGCTCCAGAACAAGGCGATCTCGGCCAGCGCCAGCAACGCTGACCCGCCGTTGGTGCCCGAGCCCATGTCCATACCCGGCATCCCCCACCCAGACAATCCCTCGGCCCGAGACTTCGCCACACAGAGCCTTCCCGAGCCGCGCCGGGATAGTCCATAGCGAATGCGGCGAAATCGGCGAATGCTTTGCGATCGGCGGGCAAAGCGGCGGCGTCGTCGAGCATGCTGGGGATGCCGGGGGATGGCAGGGCCCGGACCGTCCGACTCGACGATCCGGGCCCGCCTTTCGCGCGCAGCCGCCCTATTTGGTCGTGATCATGCGCGCACTCAGTTCTTGAGCCGCGCGGCGATCCTGGTGGCCAGGTCCACGAACCAGGCCTTGTCCGCCTGGGTGAAGGCGTGCTGGTTCTGGGCCGAGGCCGACACGTCCACCCGCATGATGTCGTCGCCGAACCGGATGAAGATCGTCGCCCGGTCCTGGCCGTACCAGTTCTCGATGAACGCGTCGTCCCCGGTCCCGGCGGGCACCGGCGACATCGTGTCGAGGCTGAAGTGGTAGGCGGCCGTGTCGCAGCCGCCGGTCCCGTGCCGGCGCAGGTCGTCCATCCAGTGCGGGCCGGAGCCGGCTCCCATGATGTCCACCGCGACGGTTGCGTCGGCCTGGATGCCGCTGGGTGTGGTTCCGGCGTAGCCAAGGATCGGCTGCTTGCTGGCCACGGCGTGCTGTTCGTTGACGCAGCCGTCCTCCACCGCCAGCGTGGCGGTCGAGCCGTGGGATCCCGCCGGGTCGGCCTTCCAGCCCGGGCCGAAGCTGAATGGCTGGAGCGGGGTGTTCGATGGGGCGGTAACCGGCACCGGTGTCATGGGCGGTGTCAGGCCGGCGTCGGACAGCGCGGCCACCAGCTTGTCGGCGGTGACCGGGTTCCCGGAAAGGAGGCGCTTGGGATCGGGCTGGGGCGGCACCGTCGACCCGCCCGGGGTCGGCCTCTCCAGGATGTCGGCGTAGTTGTGCCACTCCATCACCACTTCGCCGCCGGTGCCGGGGAACTTGCGGGCGACGTCGGTGACGACGTAGGGGCCGTAGGACTTGGTCGAACTGAGCAGGGTCGAACCGTCGGGCAGCGTCGATTTCGTGCACGGGCTCCACTGGGCCGCGTCCATCCAGCCGTCGCCCGAGGTCTTGACGGGGTGCAGCAGGTCCGTGTTGGTGTCGCCGTCCGTGACGCAGGTCGCCTGGCCCGCTGGTTTTTCCTTGGCGGAGTCCACATACGACACGAGCAGCATGCCGGTCGGGGCCGTCGACTTGACGGGCTGCAGTGCCGACGCCGGCAACCCGCTCTCCGTCCACAGGACGGTGGCCTTCAGTTCGGCCATGTCCTGCGCCATCGGGTCGGTGTCCGGCACCAGCCGGACGCGGTCGGCGATCGGCGTCGTCTTGGCGATGTGCTCAAGGGTGGGATCCAGCGTGCTCAGCAGCCGCATGGTGTCGTGCGCCGTCGTGGCCGAGACGGCGATGTAGTAGTTCTTGAAGAAGCCGGCGGCGGAACCCTTGCCGTCCTTGGTGGAGAAGCCGTCGAAGCTCGCGTAGTCGAGGACCTTGGCAGGGTCCGCTGCCGCCGCCGCGGTCTTCGTCGGGGACGCGACGCTGGTGCCGGGAGTCGGCTCGGGCGTCCTGCGGTCCGCGCCGCCGGCCACGCCGATCCCGACGGCGGCCACCGCCGCCGCGGTGGCGAGCACGCTCCCGGACGCCGCCAGGGCCCTGACGCGGTTCCGGCGCTGTCCGGTGCGCATCATCTCGGTGTGGTCGGCGACCCAGGCCGGCTCCTCGCCCTGCCGCGAACGCTCGAACAGCTCGCGCGCCCATTCCGGGTCGGTGTTCATGAGCCCCCCTTGATCGCTGTGACGTCGTCGAAGACCGCGGCGTCGGAGGTTCTGAGACCACCGACCACAGTGCGCAGCGCGGCCAGCCCGCGCGCGGTCTGGCTCTTCACGGTGCCGGTCGAGCAGCCGAGCACCCGGGCCGTCTCCTCGACGTCCAGGTCTTCCCAGTAGCGCAGGACCAGCACGGCCCGCTGGCCCGGCGAGATCCGCCGCAGCGCGCCGACCAGCAGGTCGCGGTCGTCCGAGGGGACGGCGGAGCCGTCCGGGACGTCCGGCGGGGCGGAGGTCGGCCACTCCCGGCGGAACCAGCCGCGCCGCTTCTCGTCGATGCAGGCGTGAAGCAGGGTCTTGCGAAGATAGGCGTCCAGGTTGTCGCCGCGGTTCACCTTGCCCCACGCGCAGTAGAGCTTGACGAACGTCGTCTGGACCAGGTCCTCGGCCTGGTGCCAGTCGCCGCACATCAGGTACGCCGTGCGTCTGAGCGTGTGCGAGCGCCCGGCCACCAGCTCGCCGAACTCCTTCTCGTCGGGTCCGCGCATCCGTTCCGCCCCTCATCCCGTTGGTGTGCTGCGGGTCGTGCCGTGGTGGTGTCGTGGTCCTGTCGTGTTCTGACCACCCACTCCACGGATGCCGGGCGTGTCCGGTTGTCGCCGGGGCCGAAAACTTCTATCGGCGACGCAGATACTCGTCGATCACCGCCTGCACCGCTTCGCGGGCCCGGTCGTAGGTGACGCCGCGGTCCGCGAGCAGTCGCGCGGCGGGGTCGTCGGGCGTGTGGGCGAGCGCGAGCAGCAGGTGTTCGGTGCCGATGTAGTTGTGGTTCAGCTTCAGGGCCTGGACGAGCGCGGTCTCCAGCAGCCGGCGGGCCGGAGTGCCGAGGGGCGTTGACACCAGGCGCGGGGGTGCGGCTGCCTGCACTCCTTGCAGGGCATTGCGAATCCCGGCTGTGTCGACCTCCAGACGCTCCAACGCCTGGACGGCCAGGGTGTCGTCGTCGAGCATCGCGAGCAGCACGTGTCCGGGCTCGACGACGCCGCTTCCGAGCCGGGTGGCGTGCTGTTCGGCGCGGACGAGCGCGGCCCGGGTGCGGTCGGTGAGGCGGTCGAGAGCGCCGGTCGCGATGAGGTCGCCGACGGTCAGCTGGAACCGGGCCGGCGCGTACCGCTGTTGCGCCGCCTGCCGGCTGATGCCCAGGTGGCCGCCGATGTCGGCCCAGGAGTTCCCGCGGGCTCGGGCCTGCTCGACGTAGTAGCCGACCAGGCGGGCGCCGAGGGCTGTGAGCTCGTCGGCGATCTCCTCGGCGGCGGCGAGGCGGCGCAGGTCGCCGGGCTCGCTGTCGCCGCGGTCGACGTCGGCGGTGCGGGCGTCCAGCTCGGCGATCAGGGAGGAGAGGTCGGGCAGCTCAGGCACCCGGCTTATTCTTGCAGTCAACCATCTCCTTGACGAGTAGGAGAGTGTCAACTAAAACATTGACACGTGAACGTAACGCACTTGGCCGAAGCCCTCGACGCCCTCGTCCCGGAGATCCTCACGCTGTGCAAGGCCCCCGGCATGTCCGTCGCCCTCGGGGTGGACGGCGAGGTCGTCTGGGCCCAGGGCTACGGGTACGCCGACCTGGCCACCGGCCGTCCGATGATGCCCACGACCGTCGGCCCCACCGGGTCCGACGCGAAGCCCTACACCGCGACCGCGGCCCTGCAGCTCGTCGATCGAGGGCTGGTCGGGCTCGACGATCCGGTCAACGACCACCTCGGCGATCTGCGCGTCACCAACCCCCACGGGCAGCGCGAGATAACCCTGCGGGATCTGCTGATCCACCGCAGCGGGCTCGGTTCGGATCTCGGCTTCTGCGATCTGGTGCCGCCGCCAGTGTTGGGGGACCTGCTCAAGAAGATCCTCGCCGAGGGGCGGACGGACGCCTACCAGGGCAGCCTGCTGCCGCTGTGGGCGACGCCGGTCGGAGCGCACTACCAGTACAGCAACGTCGGCATCGGGTTGGTCGGCTACCTGGTCGAGCGGCTGAACCCGGACGGCGTGTCGTTCTCCGAGTGGGTGCGGCGCCATGTGTTCACGCCGCTGGCCATGACCTCGACCTGCTTCCCGCCGGCGCAGCACCCCGACCACGTCCCCGCCGACCTGCTCGCCCGCCGCTCGACCGGCTACGCCACGCTCGACGGCTTCCAGTTCCGGCTGCCGCAGATCCATGCCGGCGTCTATCCGGCGGGGACCGCGCTGACCACGCCGTCCGACCATGCGCGGTTCCTGCTGGCGATGGCTGCCGGGGGACGGCTCGGAGATGTCAGGATCCTGAGGCCCGAGACCGCGGCGGCGATGGTGAGCCCGCAGGCCGGTCGCGGTCCCGATCCCGAGAGCGCGGTCGGGTTCGTCTGGAACGTCTTCCAGCACGGCAGCCCCGGGTACCACGTCGGCCACGGCGGCGAGTACATGTGGGGCTGGAACCAGGTCTCCCGGTTCTGGCCGGAGCGGCGGATCGCGGTGACGGCCTCGGTCAACCAGTGGGACCTCGGCGACCAGGGGTCGTCGGAGCGTCCCAGCCATCTGGCCGGGCGGCTGCTGCTGGGGGTGGTCGGCGCGTGGGTGGAGGGCGCGGATCCGAGGCCGCTGCGTACCCCGGCCGCTGCGCGGAGCCACGTGGCCGGGCTGCTCGTCGGCGACCGGCTCACGACCCGGATCGGCGTCCGCGTCGGGCCGGCGGACCTTGACGTGAGGGGCATCGTCGAGGGGAGCGTCGTGGCCGAGGGCACGCCGTGGGACCCCGAGGCGTTCGGCGCGGCGGTGCGGGACGTGGCCGCGACTGACGGTACGATCACCGGGCTGCTGACGCTGACCCGGCGGCAGATGCCGGGACATCACCTGGACTTGGTGAAGCGGCAACTCGGCGTTCCGTTCCTGGGGAGTGCCGTCGCGGGTAAATAGCCTGACAGCCGCGTGATGACGAGGCTCGGAGGCGCGCCCGATTAGGCTCGGGTGTCACTGGCGAACGGAAGCGGAGCCCGATGGACAGTCTTGCCACGAGGATCGGCGATCTCGTCGAGGGCGGTGTCGGGCGACGGGTCTTCCCCGGCGCGGTGTGGGCCGTCGGCGGCCCGGACGGGGTGCTGGCGCGGGGTGCGACGGGGCTGCTCGACCCGCAGGACGCGGCGCGGCCGATGCGTGCGGACACGTTGTTCGACCTCGCGAGCCTGACGAAGGTCATCGCGGTCTGGGCCGCCGTCGGGACGCTGTGGGAGAACGAGCAGATCGACCTCGACGACCCGCTGGCCAAGCACCTCCCGGACGCGGCCGGGTTCCCGCTGGGCGCCGTCACGATCCGCCAGTTCCTGACCCACACGTCCGGGGTCCCGCTGCGCTCGAACCTGCGCGCGTCGTACGGGACGGACCCGGAGGCGGTGCGGCTCGGCGTGCTGCGGGAGGCGATGCGCCGGCCGGCCGGCGAGGCCGTCGAGTACACGGACCGGTCGGCGCTGATCCTGGGGTTCCTGGTCGAGCAGCTGGCGGACCGGCGCTTAGACGAGGTCGCCCGCGACGCGGTCTGGACGCCGCTCGCCATGTCGGCGACGCGCTACGGGCCGGTCCCGCACGAGCTCGTCGCGCAGTGCGCACCGACCGAGTTCGACGAGGAGGCCGGCGCGCACGTCCGCGGCTCGGTGCACGACTTCTCGGGCCGGCTGCTCGGGGTGTGCGGCATCTCCGGGACCTTCTCGCACGCCACGGACCTGGGACGCTTCCTGCAGTACCTGCTCAACCCCGAGGCGGCCGCCGGCACGGTCGGCTTCGGCCAGCGCTGGATCCGGGAATCGCTACGCCTGCACACCTACGCCCTGGACCCGGCGCGCGGCCTGTTCTGGCAGCCCTCACCGAAGACCACGAGCGGCGAGGAGGACATCTGGCTGCACTACGGCTTCACCGGCACCGGCATGTGGGTGTCGCGGGAGCGTGGGCGCTGGGCGGTCCTGCTGACGAACAAGGTGTACTACAGCCGCGATCGCGGGCCGATCTCCGAGGTGCGGAACGAGTTCCGGCGGCTGGTCTTCAACGGGAGCTGAGGGCTTTACTTGCCCCCGATGGAGTTCGTGGCAAGGGAAAACGCGGTCCACGCAGCGCCACACAGGAACAACGCTGTGAGGAAGAGGAACACGAGCACCGCAGGCGGGATTCGATCACGATGAGACGTCTGCCCTGTCGGAAACGCAGCCGCGGCCCAACCCCCGCACAGCGCGAAGAAGCCGAGGAGTACCAGGAAGTAGACGGCCACCGCTGCCATACCTTGCTGCGGTCCCGCGCCGTGCGAGTTCTGGATGCTCGCGGTGACCAGGCTTGTCACGCCGATGGCAAGGAACGCGACGGTCGCCGCCGAAGGTACCGCCCACCAGCGTGGCGCCCGCGGGTAGTCAGCGACCGGCGATGAGTTTCCGAGGAACATCAGACCCCTCCCACGCTTCGACCGTCAGCACAGACGGTACCGCCGCCGCGCGGCCAATGACCCGGATCTGTCGGCACGGCACCACCGGTTGCCTCGTCGGGCTGCGCCAGCCCACCCGCGGCGCACCTCACAAAGCCGTCGCCCCCGGCACCACCAGTCCGGTCTCGTAGGCCGTCACCACCAGCTGTGCCCGGTCCCGCGCGCCGAGCTTCGTCAGCAGCCTGCTGACATGCGTCTTCGCGGTCAGCGGCGACAGGTGCAGCGCGGCGGCGATCTCGTCGTTGGACAGACCGGTGCCGACCAGCGCGAGCACTTCGCGCTCGCGCTGCGTGATCGCGGCCAGGGGGTCGGCGGTCGGTGCCGGGCGGGTGCGGGGGCGGCTCACCACGTCGGCTATCAGACGGCGGGTGACGCTGGGGGACAGCAGGGCGTCGCCTCGGGCCACGACGCGGATGGCCTGGAGCAGTTCGCCGGGGTCGGTGTCCTTGAGCAGGAAGCCGGAGGCGCCGCCGCGCAGGGCGTCGTAGATGTACTCGTCGGCCTCGAAGGTGGTCAGGATCAGGACCTTGATGCCCGCCAGATCCTCGTCGGCGCTGATGCGGCGGGTCGCCTCCAGACCGTCGACGCCGGGCATGCGGATGTCCATCAGCACGACGTCCGCGCGGGTCTCGGCGGCCAGCCGCACGGCCTGCGCGCCGTCCGTGGCCTCGGCCGCGACCTCCATGTCGGCGGCGGAGTCGATCAGCATCCGCAGACCCACGCGGATCAGCGCCTGGTCGTCGGCCAGCAGCACGCGGATCATGCGGTCTCCTTCCCCAGGGGCAGCCGGGCCCGGACCAGGAAGCCGCCGACCGGGCCCGGGTGGGCCTGCAGCGTGCCGCCGGTGGCCAGGGCGCGCTCGCGCATGCCGATCAGGCCGTGGCCGCTTCCGTGGAGGGTGTCGCTGCCGGTGCTTTCGGTGCTGGTGCTGGTGCCGGTCGCCGTGCCGGTTCCGGTGCCGATTCCGATCCCGCTCCCGGCACCGGCGCCGCGACCGTCGTCGGTGACGCGGATGTCCAGATCCTCGTCACCGTAACGGATCCGCACCGTCGCGGTCGCCGGCCCGGCGTGCCGCAGGGTGTTGGTCAGCGACTCCTGCACGATGCGATACGCGGCCAGTTCCACGGCGGCCGGCAGCCGGCGGCGCTCGCCGGTGATCTCGACGGTGACCGGGAGCCCCGAGGCGCGGACCGTGTCGAGCAGCGCCGGCAGGCCGTCCAGGTCGGGCGTCGGGGCGGTCGGCGCCGCCGGCTCGGCGTCGTCGACCTGGCGCAGGACGGCCAGGATCGCCCGCAGCTCGCGCAGGCCGTTCTTGCTCGCGTCGCGGATCGCGCCGAGCGCGGCGGCGACCGGCTCGGGGAGATCGGGGGAGTCGCGGGAGACGTGGACCGCCACCCCGGCCTGGAGGTTGATCGTCGACATGGTGTGCGCGACGACGTCGTGCAGTTCCCGGGCTATGCGCAGGCGTTCGGCGTCGACGCGGCGCCGGGCCTCCTCCTCGCGGCTGCGCTCGGCGTCCTCGGCGCGCTGCCGGATCGCGTCCACATACGCACGCTGATTCGCCACCGCGAGCCCGGCGAAGAAGGCGACGGCCACCTCGCCGGGGATGAGGAAGAAAGACCCGCCGACCGCGCCGAACGGATTCCCGGCCGCGCTGACGGCCGCCAGCGTGACGAAGGTGACGCCGGTGGCGATCAGCGCCTCGCGGACGAAGCGGACGCCACCCGGCCTGGTCGGCTGCCACGCGGTCGCCACGACGGTGTACAGCGCGCACATCGGGTTGAGCAGCGCGGCGCCGTTCTCGTAGCCGAGGGCCGTGTACGTCAGGGTGCAGACAAGCGTCGCGATCAAGGTGGGGACCGGTCGGCGGTAGCGCCAGAACAGCGCTATGGAGCCGGCGGCGACCAGCAGGTAAGCGGGCCACGGGGCGACGGCCGACGCGGGGAAGGGGTCGTGGGTCGGATGCGACTCGCCGATCGAGCCCAGGACGGTCAGCGTGAGCAGGACGGCCACGTACAGCAGGTCCGCGAAGAGCGGGAACCGCCGTCTCTGCAACGTCATGTAGACGAACATGGCCACGGCCGCAGCATAGGCGCTGGTCGGCGCCGGGACATCGGCTTGCGGGAGGCCCGGGACGTACTGCTGGAGCAGTACGCGCCCGGCAGTACACATCCTGCGGAGGACCCGGGATACGGCGCCGGCAGACCATGGATTCGCATCTCCAGCCGGACGTTCCCGGGCCCGCCCGAAGCCAGACTCCGGAAGCGGTAACCGAAGGCGCCCCGCGCCCGATCCGAGGAGTCATGATGCGCGGCATCACCACGCTCGTCCTGCGTCACAAGCTGGTCGTGGCCCTGTGCTGGCTGGCGATGGCCGTCGCCGGCCTCGCCACCCTGGGCTCGACCGTGAACCGGCTGACGACCGACTTCGCGCTGCCCGGGCAGCCCGGATACGTCGCCGACCAGAAGATCAGCGCCCTGTATCACGACGGCGGCGACACGCTGCCGGCGCTGTTGACCGTGACCGTGCCACCGGAGGTGGAGACAAGCGCTGTATCCCAACAGGCACACCAGATCTTCGCCGCCGTGGCCGCCGTCGTCCCGAACACCCGGCTCGCGGACGCGCAGACCACCGGCGACCCGAAGTTCACCACCGCCGACGGCCGGACCACGTTCGCGTTCCTGTTCGCGCCGCCGGAGAAGGGCTTCGGCACCGATACGACGACACCGCGGCTCAGGGCGGCCGCGTCGGGAGCCGCGCCGGCGGGCTGGCAGATCGGCGTGACCGGGGCCACCCAGCTGGCGTCGGGCAACGGATCCAGCAAGGGCAACGGCGTGCTGGTCGAGGTGCTGCTGGGTTCGCTCGGCGCGCTGGCGGTGCTGGCGTACGTGTTCGGCAGCCTGCTGGCGTTCCTGCCGCTGCTGATGGCCGGCGTGGCGATCCCGAGCACCTTCCTGCTGATCAACGGCCTGAGCCGGATCACGTCGGTGAGTTCGCTGGTGGAGTTCCTGGTCGCGCTGATCGGGCTCGGCGTGGCGATCGACTACTCGCTGCTGGTGGTGACGCGGTGGCGGGAGGAGCGGGACAACGGGGCCGACAACGACAGCGCGGTCGAGCTTGCGATGCAGCACGCGGGGCGCGCGGTGGTGTTCTCCGGGCTGACGGTGGCGGTCAGCTTGCTGGCGATGCTGGTCGTGCCGGTCCCGGTGCTGCGGAACATGGCTGTCGCAGGGTTCTTCATCCCGCTGGTGTCGATCGGCGTGGCGGTGACGCTGCTGCCGGTGCTGCTGGCCGCCGTCGGATCGCGCATCGACCGGCCGCGCTGGCGGCGGGAGACACACGCGAGCCGGCCGTGGAGCGCGTGGGCGCGGTTCGTGCTGCGGCATCGGAAGAGTGCCGCGGTGGTCGGGGCCGGGGTGCTGGTGGCGCTGGTGGTGCCGCTGACCTCGATGCGGTTGGGGGAGCCGCCGTCGGCCGCGTCGGCGCAGCGCGGTGCGGCGCACGACGTGCTGGTCCGGCTGACCGACGGCGGGGTGCCGTCCGGGGCGCTGGCGCCGATCGAGGTGCTGACCACGCCGGACGCCGCCGGGTCGGTGGCCGCGCGGATGGCTTCGGTGCCGGGCGTGTACACGGCTTTCGCGGCCTCGTCGTTCCGGGCCGGTGGGACCGCGATCGTGGACGTGGTGACGGTGCACGAGCCGTCGACGACCGCGGGCAACGCCGAGATCTCGGCGGTCCAGGACGCGGCGCGGCCGCTGCCCGGCGTGCTCGGGGTCGGCGGCTCCGGCCCGACGCAGAACGACTTCATCCACGCGGTCTACGGCAGCTTCCCGTTGATGCTCACGGTGATCTCGCTGCTGACCCTGGTGCTGTTGACCCGCGCGTTCCGGTCGCTGGTGCTGGCGGCGAAGGCGGTGCTGTTCAACCTGCTGTCGGTCGGCGCGGCCTACGGCGTGATGGTGCTGGTCTGGCAGGACGGCCGCGGCAGCCACGCGCTGTGGGGCGTCCCGGCGACCGGCTCGGTGACGGTGTGGGTGCCGATCATGGTGTTCGCGTTCCTGTTCGGGCTGTCGATGGACTACGAGGTCTTCATCCTCACCCGCATGCGCGAGGAGTACGACGCCACCGGCGACACCGACCGCGCGGTGGTCACCGGCATCGGCCGCACGGGACGGCTGGTGACGAGCGCGGCGCTGATCCTGTTCCTGTCGTTCCTGTCGATGTCGACGACCCCGACGGTGGACGTGAAGGTCCTGGCGACCGGCCTCGGCGCGGGCATCCTGCTGGACGCCGTGGTCGTGCGGGCACTGCTGGTCCCGGCCCTGGTCGGCGTCCTGGGCCGGTGGAACTGGTGGCTGCCGGGCTGGGCTGCGCCGCTGTTGCGGGTCGCGCCGTCGCCGGTGGCGCCGGCGGAGCGGGAGCGGGCTGCGGCGGGAGCGGTGGCCGCCGGCTGATCGCGCGCTGGGCCCGGCGTCAGGTCACGCCGGGCCCAGCAGCGCGCCGCCTTTCCCGCTGACGTCCGTGGTCTCTGTCACGAACGTCTCCTTGACGCCGAGGATGTACGGCATCAGCTCGGCGAGCAGCGGCGTGAGGTGTTCGCCGTCGCGGACGCCGCCGATCTGGTCGGAGTCGGAGGTCCATTCGATGCGCAGGGCGTAGGTGTCCGGGGCGGCGACGGAGCGGGAGAGCTCGTAGGCGAGGCACTGCCGGTTGCGGCGCAGTAGTTCGGTGAGGCTGGCGAAGGCGCCCTCGAAGGGCTCGGCGCCGTCCGGCGGGATGTGGATGCGGACCGTTTCGATGTACATGCGCTCTGATCCCCTGCCCGAGTGCGGGGGCGGCCCCGGTGCGAGGCGCGGGGGCCGCCCGCCGCGTGTCGATCAACCCTCGATCAACCCTACAGAGGTCGCACGTTGTAGTTCGCGGCGAAGAGGTTCGCGGGGTCGTACTGGCGCTTGACCGCCGCGAGCCGCTTGTGGGTGTCGGTGGGGTAGGCGGCTCTCACGTCCGAGTCGGTGGCGGTGGTGTTGAAGTTCGGGTACGTGCCGCTGACGTGCGGGGCCAGCCGTTGCCAGACGGCGTCCAGGGCCGGCAGCGCCGCCTCGATCGCCGGGGCCGGGCCGATCGCGGCGGTGCCGATCATCAGCTCCGCGCGGCGGTGCGCGAAGGCGGTGGCGTCGTCGGCCACGCGGGACAGCGCGCCGCCGATGCTGCGGATGGTGAGGAACGGCGCGCCGGGGGCGGCCCCGATCTCGGTCATGATGCGCAGGGCGGGGTCCACGCCGGCGCGCTCGACGAAGGCGTTCTGCGTGTGGAAGCGGATTTCCGGCGGCAGGGCCTGCCCTTCCTCAAGCGTGTCCCCGTAGGCCTTGAGGGTGACGTCGTCGTCGATCACCGTGCCGAGCGCCCGGATCGGATCGAGGGCGGCGTTCGCCTCGTCCTCGAAGTCCCCGTCGTAGGCCACGAGGATCTCGACCGGGGCGTCGGGGCCGCCGGCGAAGGGGTTGGCGAAGGCGGCGACCGCGGTCAGCGCCTCGGGTGCGGTGCGCATGTACTCGGCCCAGCCGTGGATCACCTTCGCGGCCTCCGCGCCCGGGAAGGTGATGCGTCCGTGGAAGACGTCGGTGGTCGGATGCGCGGCGAACTCGAAGGCGGTCACGATGCCGAAGTTCCCGCCGCCGCCCCGGACGGCCCAGAACAGCTCGGGGTTCTCGTCCTCGTCGGCGGCCACGACCGCGCCGTCGGCCGTCACCACCTCGACCCGCACCAGGCTGTCCAGCGCCAGGCCGTACTTGCGCACCTTCCAGCCGATGCCGCCGGAGAGCGTCAGCCCGCCGACGCCGACGCTCTTTGTGTCGCCGGAGGAGATGGCCAGTCCGTGCGGCGCCAAGGCCGCCGCCACCTGTCCCCACGTCGCGCCGCCGCCGATGCGCACCACATGCCAGCCGCCGTCGACGAGTTCCACGCCGGCGAGCGCGCTCAGGTCGATCACGACGCCGCCGTCGTTGGTGCCGAAGCCGGGGAAGGAGTGGCCGCCGCCCCGCACGGCCAGCGGGAGGCCGGACGCCGCGGCGTACTTCACGGCCGCCTGGACGCCGCCGACGCTGCTCGGCCGGAGGATGACGGCCGGGGCGCCGGTGGCCAGCAGGGTGTCGGTGTTCGCGGCGTATTCGGGATGTCCGGGTTCGATGACGTCGCCGCTGAAGTCGCGGCTGAGGGTGGTCAGCGTCGTGGTCATGGCCGCCTCCTGCGGTGGTCGTGCTCGTCTGTCGTTCTGAGGTCGAACACGAGACGCCGGAGGTCGACAGGGTGTGACGTCGGGATTCTGTGACCTGAGTCACAGGGGTCGCGGGCGGTGCGCAGAGAATCAGGGGCCTTCGAAAGATCCGCTCAGTCCAGCTCGATGTTGAAGTCCCACACCGCGACCACATGTCCGTCCTCGCGGAGCGTGACTTGCGCCGCGCCGGAGGTGAACGTTCCGCGCACGACCAGATCCGCCGTGCCGCCGGCCGTCGCGGAAGCCTGAGCCGGTCCGACGGCCGTCAGCTTGATGTCCGTGCCGTGGTCGTCGCGCGAGGACAGGTCGGCGGTCGCGGCCTTCAGCGTGCCGGTGGTGGCCGCCAGGTGCAGCGTGATGGTGCCGGCCACCTGCGTGGGCATCTTCGCCGGGAGCGGTGTCGGCAGGTCCTCGGTGGGGCCGAGCGCGGTGATCACGCCGGCTCCGGAGGGCAGTGTCACGGCCACCGGGGAGCCGACCGCGACCAGTTGCGGGTGCGACTCGTCGGCCGACGGCGTCGGCTGGGTCTTCGGGGCGCTGGGGATCGGGACGGCGCCGAGCTTGTTGACGACGTCCTGCGGCGAGGAGTCCGACGAGCCCGATCCGCTGGAGCAGCCGGCGGCGAGCAGCGCGACCGGGACGACGGCCGGGACGACGGCCAGGGCGATGGCGAGGCGGCGCACGCCGGACCGGCCGAAGCCGGTCCGGCGCGGGGCCGCGGTCTGCGGGGTGTTCACGGGAGGTACCCGATCACCTTTCCTGGAGAAAGCCTTCGGCTCCTCCGGCGGGCGCCGAGCCCGCCGGAGGAGGAACGGGGTGTCAGCGCGCGTAGACGCTGCCGGCCGGGATCTCCGCACGGCCGACGTCGTCCACGCCGGCCACCGCCGGGTACGTGATCGAGCCGGATGCGGCCGGGGGCAGGGCGCGGCCGGACGGGTTGTTGTAGACGTCGCCGCCGAACGGGCGCAGGCCGTCGGCCGCGGCGTAGCCGAGGTGGCCCTTGCCGTCGGTGCCGCCGTGCCGCACGCCGAACAGGTCCTCCATGCTGGCCAGCCAGCTGTAGTGGTTGTACGGCTGGGCGCTCACCGATCCCGGCTTGATGAAGCGGGAGATGAACACCGCGCCGGTGATGCCGCCGCCGGGCGTGGTGTCCTGGCCGAAGGCCTGGTCACCGGGCTGCGTGGTGTTCGGTCCGGGCAGCTCGTTGCAGCACGCGACGACCGACTGCGCGGTGTCGGTCGGGGTGTTCAGGCCCGAGGCCGCCGGGTTGCCGGTGTAGTCGGCGATGGAGTTCCCGTACATCTTGTAGGGCGGGAACGCCTCGTCGAAGATGATCTGGATCTCGCCGTCCTTCTGGAACGCCGGGGAGGCCATGATCTCGGGGATCGTCTTCTCCAGGAACAGGTCCGAGGCGTACAGGCCGCCCTGGTGGTTGTTCGGGTCGCCGGAGAGGTTGTCGCCCTTGCAGGTCGCGTCGTGCGCGTCCGAGCAGTTGTCCGGGGAGATCCAGGAGAAGGCCGGCGTGGTCTTGATCGACTTCAGGTCCTGCGCCAGGCTGTTCTCGGCCGGGTGGCCGGGGGCGGCGGCCAGGCCGTCCAGCGGCACGACGTTCTTGCAGTCGCGCGGGTTGTCGATCAGGGAGTGGAACCACGGCGCCGGGTTGTGCTTGGCCACGTACTGGTCGGCCGCGGTCGCGCCGCCCGGGTCCGGGACGCCGGCGCCCGACGGGTCGCCGGGTGCGCCGCACCCGTAGGCGTTCTCGCGGGTCGGGGTGTTGCCCATCTCCTGCGCGTAGATCTTCCACGGCAGGTGCTTGTCGTCGAGCTGGTTGAACAGCGTCTTGGTCGACGCCGGGTACACGCAGCCGGAGGTCGCGTTGACCTGGCCGTCCGCCGCGCGGGTGCCGGGCGAGACGTTCTTGTAGGTCCCGCAGTCGCTCTGGTCGTCCGGCGCCGGGGCCTGGCCGGAGACCAGGCTGATGTAGTTGTCCAGGCTGAAGTGGCCGGTGCCGTAGTACTGCGTCAGCAGCTCGCCGTAGGAAGGCAGCGTCTTCCACAGGTAGCTGTTCTGGTTCAGGCCGGAGAAGGTGGCCTCGTAGGACTTGTTCTCCAGGATGATGGTCCAGACGTGGCCGATCTTCGGCGTCTTGCCGTGGTCGGACTCGGCCTGCGCGGTTCCGCTCGTGGTCATCACCATCGCGGCCGTGGCGCCGAGCGCCAGTAGCCCGGCGGCAACTTGCTTTCTCATGTGACGCAGCGTTCTTGGGCGTCGCCCGGGAAGTCTCATGCGGTCCCCTCGGTACCGTCCGTCCGCGCCCCGATCGGCGCGGATGCCATGCGGAGCCAACACCTCGGAGTCGGACTGGGCCGGTGACGGAGTTGGCCGGAGGTTTGCGGCAAGGTGAACATCGCCTCGCCGATGGTATTCGAGCCCTGGTGAACGTGGTAGCCCAAACGTGCGAATCGGGCGATTCCTCGACATCTGCGGGCCGCGCCGCGTTATGCTCCGTCCTGTCGGATTAAGGACGCTGAGAGGCGTGGGCACGCGTTGGATGGTCCTTTGACACGATGGGTCCGGGCAGGCGGCGTGGGCACGCGCCGGCCGGCCGAGACCGGGCGCGCCCTTTTCCTGCTGGTGCTGCCCGGGATCTGGGTCGCCGCGGTGCTCATCATGCAGGTCCTGCTCCCGGCGCGGATCCAGCTCGCGCCGCTGCTGGCCGCCGCCCCCGCGATCGCCTGCGCCGGCACCGGGCGACGGCAGTGCGTGTGGCTGGCCGGCCTGTGCGCGTTCGTGGCCCTGCTGCCGGCGACCCCGGGCAACGGCTCCGGCGGCGAGGCGCAACGGATCGGCACGTTCGCGGCGATCCTGACGGTGGTGGCCGTCAGCTTCGTGATCTCGGTCCGCAGGCAGCGGATGATAGGCGAACTGAACCAGGTCCGGGCGGTCGCCGAGGTGGCGCAGCGGGTGCTGCTGCGGCCGCCGCGACCGGCGGTCGGCGACGTGCTGGTGGCCGCGCGCAGCGCCTCGGCCTCGGCGGGCGCTTCGGTCGGCGGCGACTTCTACGACATCGTCGACACCCCGTACGGCGTGCGCGCGATCATCGGTGACGTCCGCGGCAGCGGCCTCGGCGCGGTCGAGGTGGCCGCGGTGCTGCTCGGCTCGTTCCGCGAGGCCGCCTACGACGAACCGGATCTGCGCGACGTGGTGCGCCGATTAGAGGTGAGCCTGCGCCGCTTCCTCGGCGACGCGGACGCCGCCGCGGCCCACGTCCCCCTCGCCGACGGCGCACGGCTCTGGGAGACCTCGAACTCGCTCGCGGTGGCGCCGCCCCGAATGGTGGTGGACGTCCGCGAGGAGTTCGCCAGCGTCGCGGTGGTCTCGATCCGCCCCGACGGCTGGCTGGAGCACGTGAGCTGCGGCCACGCTCCGCCCTTGATGGTGCGCTGCGGAGCGGTGTCGACGGTGCAGGGCCAGTCGGTGGGATTGCCGCTGGGCCTCAGCGCCCTGGCCCCCGGTGCGGACGACCGGGCGCGGCTGGTGGTGACGCCTTTCGACAGTGGCGACTCATTGTTGCTTTACACCGACGGCGTCACGGATTCGGGCGGCCCGGACGTCGAGCCGCTGCCGCTGACGCAGATCCTGGAAGACCTGGCGGACGCCGAGCCGGAGTACGTGCTGTCGGCGATCGAGGCCGAGGTGACGGTGCGGGCTCGCGGGGCGCGGGCTCGGGATCTGGCGATGTTGTTGGTGCACCGGCCTTGAGAGTCCTGAGGGGGTCTGAGGGGGCCTGAGCGGGTCTGAGGGCCGCACCCAGCCCTTCACCCCTCCAAAGGAAGCGCCGAGTATCCCGGAGTCCGCAGCCCGTCCAGGAACAACTGTAAATACCGCCGCGAACTCCGCCGCACCGTCACATACCCTGGCAACGGACGCGTCAGCTGCGCGACCGCCACGATGATGTCGGCGACATCCACATCCGGCCGCAGCATCCCGGCCCTTCGCGCTCTTGCGAGCATCGTCTCGACCAGCGCGTTCAGCCGCCCTTCCAGCGCCTTGACATCCGGGTCGCCCGGGTCGTAGGCCCCGTCGAGCATCACGCACATCGCGCCGATCCGCTCGTCGGCGGCGGCGAGGACGAAGCGGCTCAGCGCGTCGAAGGGGTCGTCGCCCAGCGCCAGCGCGGTCTCCGCGCGGTCGGCGGTGCGCTTCAGCACGCTGCGGACCACCGCGAGCACCAGCGCGTCGCGGTCCGGGAAGTGCCGGTAGACGGTCGCGTTGCCGATGCCGGCGCGGCGCGCCACCTCGTCGATCGGGGCCTGCCAGCCGACCTCGGTGAACAGGTCGCGGGCGGCGGCGACGATGCGCTCGCGGTTGCGCAGCGCGTCGACGCGGGGTGCTCGGGCGCGCGGTGCGCGGCGTGGGGTGGTGGCCACGACGTCCACGGGTTCCTCCTGGGCGGTCGGGGCTTGGTGGGGGCCCGCACCATCGTAGCCTTTGGAAATACACTGATTGACGGCGCTATGCCCGTTTCGGATGAGGAGTGGAAGCCGCCGCGCACGAGACACGGAGGGGGTGCGTACTCGGGCGCGGCGGCCGTTTTCCAAGGATCTACCTGCGGAGGGATCCTCGTCGGGGACCAGGTCCCCTGTGCAGGGTAACGCATCTTCCGGGGAAATGTTCCCCGGAAAATACGATACTTAGCGTTGCTTATTATATGCCTCCGGGGACGCCGGGGAGAGGGGGGTCGTGGAGAGGTAGCGGGCGTACTGGAGGGGGCATTTCGGCGCTGGTGGCTTAGGTGTGGGGTTGGGGTTGGTCTTGTGTGTGCGGTTGGTGTGTGGGTTTACAGGCTTACAGGCGTTTTTTGACGGCTTCGCGCAGGGTTTGATGACCTCGCTGGGGGACGCAGTTCGGTGGTGGGTGGTGGGTTGCGCTGGCGGCTGGCCGGTTCACGTGTTCACGACCGCGCGCCGGTCCGAGTCACTGCGCACGCGTCTGGTCTGGCGGCCGTCTGCCGCGTGTGGTGGGCACCGAAGATCAAAGTCAAGAGCAGGTGCCTCTGGCGGGCCTCCTCGACGAGGGATGACCCGCGCGTCCGGCGGTTTGGCGGCGGCCCGCGACTGTTCGGCTTCCTATCCGCTGCTGCCTGCGCTGCGCTGACCGGTGGCGGTTGTTGCTTGTGGTCGCCGAGGTTCTGTGCCCCTCGCCGCGTCGTCGCCTTACGGAACCAGCCCGGTTTGGCGGTGTCCAGCCGCATCGCTGCTGCTGTGGTCGGGCCTCGTCCGGCTGGACACCGCCAAACCGGCCAGGTTGGCTGCGCCCGCCGACGCGGCGAGGGACCCAGAACCAACACCCCGCATGGTCCTTCGGACCCCCTCACCACGGCACCGGCTACGCTGTCCCCTCACCAACCCAGACCGCCGCCACCACCAACACCGCCACCAACGCCACCACCGCCACCAACGCTGCGGGCGTGACCGTGACCTGCGATACCGGCAGAGGACAGCGGCAGCGCCCGAGCCGGTGCGGCCAGCCCGCCCGGCCCCGATGCGATCCGGTGCCTCACCAGCTTCGGGCGGCGACGGGCCGACCCCGACCGGCCATGTCGTTCGGTGGATCCTTCTTACACGCACCCGGGGTTGTCCTGGTTCCCTCCGGGCGACGTCAGCGACGAGGGATCCAGGACATGGTGACCACAACTCGGACCGCCGCCTGCACGCGGGGTTGGTCATCCCTCCGAGCCGAGGCCCTCGCCGGAGGCGCCTGCTCTTGACTTTGATCTTCGGCACCCACCACACGCGGCAGACGGCCGCCAGACCAGACGCGTGCGCAGTGACTCGGACC
>NZ_JAACYW010000131.1 GCF_015356825.1 Catenulispora rubra
GAGACGATCAGCGCCTGGTTCGGCTCGGCCACCCGCCACATGGCCCTGAACAGGAATACGAGCACTGCGATGAGGAGTACGACTCCCCCGATGACGTACGGAACGGCACTGGACACCGTTCACATCCTTCCCGTGTGGCCTCCGTACCCTGCGGAGTGCCAAGGGAAGTTCTACTCCCGCCGGAACCGCCGAAGAACGGCCCGGGCGTTTGCATCGCGCTTGCGTTTCTCACGCCGGGCTCACGAGCGGAACATGCATGCCTCACGCATTCATTCGCCCTGCTCCGGCCGGTAGCTGAGCAGGTCCCCGGGCTGGCAACCGAGCTCCCGGCACAAGGCAGTCAGGGTACTGAAACGGATGGCTTTGGCCCGGCCGTTCTTCAGCACCGACAGGTTCACCACGGTGACCCCGACCCGATCGGCGAGCTCGGTCAGGGTCAGACCGCGCGCCTCCAGCAGACGGTCCAGGTGCACGCCGATCGAGTGGGCGTCGGCGTTGTCCGGCGGCATCAGACGACGCCCTCCAGGTCTTCTCGCATCGCGCTGCCGACGCGCATGATCCGGGCCAGGGAGAGCAGGGCGAGCCCGGCGAACAGGAAGGGCCAGACGGGGTCCCACTGAGTCGGCATGGAAGCGTCGGCCATCGTGGCCCACAGTTTGTGCGACGCGTAGACCTCGATGGTCGGGCGCAGGACGGAGTCCGCCACCAGGAACCACCCGAGCAAACGAAGGCGGCTGGCGATGCCCGGGGTGTAGAGACCATGTCGCTGAGCCAGTCGGAGCGCCAGGAAGGTGATCAGTACCACCACGATCGCGGTCACCGTACCGGGCAGGTTCTCCAGCGTGTACCACCAGCGCTGGCCAGCCGATGGCTTGTCGGCGCACAGCCGGAGGCCTGTTGATCCGACACCCACTCCCGAGTGGGGGTGGAGATCGAACGGCCCTCCAGCCGTGTTGGCGCTCATGCCCTGGGTGCTTACGCAGATGTAGGCACTGTGCCCCCAGCCCAGGATGCTGCCGCTGCCGAACAGGGTCAGGATCACACCCCCGGCGAAGCCGATCACCAACAGGCACAGCACCATCCAGTTGAAGGTCGCCAACGGCTCCAGCGGATTCCGAACCTTGGCAGCCTTCTGCTTCGCGACACCTTCCATGACCGTTCCCCCATATCGAAAGTCGATGGTATCGAGAAACGATGCCATCGGTATTCGATAACCGCAAGGCCCTGAGAAACCCCTACAGCAGCTGCTCCACATAGACCGTCCGAGGCGCCTGGTACTCCACCACGACCACCAGCGCGTCCTTCGCGATCTCCGTCCCCGGCGTCATCGCGTACGCGTGGAAGGCCTCGCTGCCGCCGCGGATCTCCACCATCACCTCGCCGACCAGCCCCGGCGCGATGCGCCCCGTCACGCGGCCCTGCTTGCCGATCATCGGTGCTCCCGTTTCGCCTGGCATTGACGCGGATCACGGTACGCGCGCTACGGTGTCCCCTGAAACCACATACACGCGGGAGCTCGGGCGAACCGGGCTGAGAGGACGGCTGGCGCCGTCGACCGCCGAACCTGTCCGGGTAATGCCGACGTAGGGAGCGCCGCCATGACGGCTGTCAATGATGTGTCCACATCGTCCGAATCCTCCGGTTCGTCCGCTTCCAGCAAAACCTACCTGCCCTCCGACGCGCGTGCTGACCTGCGTGTGCCGATGCGCGAGATCGCGCTGACCAACGGCGACTCCGTCGTCCTCTACGACACCTCCGGTCCGTACACCGATCCCGAAGTCCGTACCGACGTCCGCTTCGGCCTGCCGGCGTTGCGCAGCGCGTGGATCGCCGAGCGCGGTGACACCGAGCAGTACGAGGGCCGTACCTGGCAACCGACCGACGACGGGCTGAAGTCCGCCGACCTGCGCAACCTGGACGCGGTGTTCTCCGGCGGGCGCAAGCCGGTGCGTGGGGCCGAGGGCGCCGGCGCCGTCACCCAGCTCGCCTACGCGCGGCGCGGGGTGATCACCGCCGAGATGGAGTACATCGCGGTGCGCGAGGGCGTCAGCGCCGAGTTCGTGCGGGACGAGGTCGCCCGCGGCCGCGCGGTGATCCCGGCCAACGTGAACCACCCCGAGGCCGAGCCGATGATCATCGGCCGGTACTTCCTGACCAAGGTGAACGCCAACATCGGCAACTCCTCGGTGGCCTCCTCGATCGAGGAGGAGGTGGACAAGATGGTGTGGGCCACGCGCTGGGGCGCCGACACCGTCATGGACCTGTCCACCGGCCGCAACATCCACACCACGCGCGAGTGGATCCTGCGCAACAGCCCGGTCCCGATCGGCACCGTGCCGATCTACCAGGCGCTGGAGAAGGTCAACGGTAAGGCCGAGGACCTGTCGTGGGAGGTGTTCCGGGACACCGTGATCGAGCAGTGCGAGCAGGGCGTGGACTACGTGACGATCCACGCCGGCGTGCTGCTGCGCTACGTCCCGCTGACCGCCACCCGCAAGACCGGCATCGTCTCCCGCGGCGGCTCGATCATGGCCGCCTGGTGCCTGGCGCACCACGAGGAGAACTTCCTCTACACCAACTTCAGGGAGCTGACGGAGATCCTGGCGCGCTACGACGTCACGTACTCCCTCGGCGACGGCCTGCGCCCCGGCTCCATCTACGACGCCAACGACGCGGCCCAGTTCGCGGAGCTCACCACGCTCGGTGAGCTGTCGAAGATCGCCCGCGAGCTCGGCGTGCAGGTGATGATCGAGGGCCCGGGCCACGTCCCGATGCACAAGATCAAGGAGAACGTGGAGCTCCAGATGGAGCTGTGCGACGAGGCGCCGTTCTACACCCTCGGCCCGCTCACCACCGACATCGCCCCCGGCTACGACCACATCACCTCCGCGATCGGCGCGGCCATGATCGGCTGGTACGGCACCGCGATGCTCTGCTACGTGACACCCAAGGAGCACCTGGGCCTGCCCAACCGCGACGACGTCAAGCAGGGCCTGATCGCCTACAAGATCGCCGCGCACGCCTCCGACCTGGCCAAGGGCCACGAGGGCGCGCAGCGCTGGGACGACGCGCTGTCCGACGCCCGCTTCGAGTTCCGCTGGGAGGACCAGTTCAACCTGGCCCTGGACCCGGACACGGCCCGCGCCTACCACGACGAGACCCTGCCGGCGGCCCCGGCGAAGACCGCCCACTTCTGCTCGATGTGCGGCCCGCACTTCTGCTCGATGAAGATCACCCAGGACGTCCGCAAGTACGCGGAGGAGCACGGCCTCGGCACCGTCGAGGCGCTGTCGGCCGGCATGGCCGAGAAGTCGGCGCAGTTCGCGGCCTCCGAGCACGAGGGCGTCTACCTGCCGCTCGTGGACTGACCGCGGGGACTGATCGGGGGGCAGATCGCGAGGCGGCGCAAACCCCGCACCGGCCCCAAGGCAAACAGGGCCCGCATATACCGGAGATGATGCGATATATGCGGGCCCTGTGATGTGCCGACGGTGACCAACCATACACGGGTTTCCTCTGAGTGTTGCCAGACCGGTTCGAGGGCCGAGACGCTGTGCGCATGTCTTCAACATCGACTTCGCCTGCCGTGTGGACCGCACCGTCCTTCGAGCGGCAGGAAAACGTCCCCTCCGACACCGAGCGCGACAGCCTTGAACGCTTCCTGGACTGGCACCGGGAGAGCCTGCTCTGGAAGTGCGGCGGGCTCACCGGGGAACAGCTGACCTCGCAGCCGCTGGCCACCACGGACCTGACGCTCCTGGGTCTGGTCCGGCACATGGCGCTGGTGGAGCGCTGGTGGTTCCGGATCCGGTTCCTGGGCCGGAAGGAGCTGGAGGAGATCTTCACGACCAAGGAAGACCCCGACGGCGACTTCCACAACGGCACCGCGGACAGCGCCGAGGCCGATTTCACGGTGTTCCACGAGGAGGTCGAGCTCGCCCGGCAGGCGTGTGTGGGGCACAGTCTCGACGAGACGTTCGAGAAGCGTGAGGAGACGCTGTCACTGCGCTGGGTCTACCTGCACATGATCGAGGAGTACGCGCGCCACCTCGGCCACGCCGATCTGCTGCGCGAGGCGATCGACGGTGCCACCGGGGAGTGAGCGCCGGCCCCGGCGTGCCGTGATGTGGGCGATGGTGCGGGTAATAGTGCGGGCGACGGCGCAGGTCCCGGCCCCGGCGTGGGCCCGAGGAGCCGCGGCTACCCTAGTCCCCATGCCAAGCCCCAGGCCCGCGATCCGCACCAGGTCCACCGTCCTCGCCACCGCGGCGCTCGCGCTGACCGTGTCCGTGACGCTGTCCGCGTGCGGCGGGAACTCCACCCCGCCGCCGCTGGCGCCGGTCGCGACGAACTCGACGGGGCCCACCGGCGCCGCGTCGGGCAGCGCCCAGGGCTTCGTGGTGCCCGGCGTGCCGGACCCGTGCGCGCTGATCTCGGCGGACCAGGTGATCTCGATCGGGCACCTGCCGGACGGCTCGAAGTCCGGGGCCATAGCGTCCAACAGCGGCGGCCGCAGCTGCGCCTATAACGCCGGCCACCCGGACATGGTGACCATCTCGCTCACCGGGGTCACCAAGTCCGGCTTCGACGCCTTCCGCGCGACCATCCCGGCCGGCACCGTGAGCTCGATCTCGGGCCTCGGCGAGGAGGCCTACCGCAGCAGCCAGACGCCGGGTGTGATCGACGTGTACAAGCACGGCTTCGACCTGAACATCGCCGTCATCCACGCCGACACCTACGCCAGCGCCTCGGACGACGCCAAGGCGCTGGCGCAGGCGGCGGTCGGGAAGCTCTGAGGCCGGACCTGAGGGGGCAGACGCCTGGCCCGAGCGCGAGCGGAGTGCGGCCCGGGTCGGCGGCGACCAGCCGACCCTGAGCCCGGCGGCGGCCAACCTCTCCGCAGCTCCATCGTGTCGCCCGGCGAGCGCGCGATCCGAGCTCGGCCTGAACGCGGCCGGAGCCCGGAGCCCAGAGCCGGGAGCTGTAGCGCCGGAGCGCCGAACCGCCTAGGCCTTCTTCGAAGGCTTCGGCGAGGCCGGAGCCGCAGGCGCCGCAGGCACGGCCGGAGCGCCCTTCTCCGGCACCGGCGGCAGCCCCACGAGCGTGTTCTGGTACGCCACGACCTGCTGCCAGGCCCGGGCCTGCGCGTTGGCCGAGGCCAGGTTCGGCGGCAGCCACAGGTCCTTGACCGTCGCGGCGGAGTAGCCCAGGGCCTTGAGATCGGCCTCGGTCGGCATCCACATCGCCGCGCCCGGCGCCGCGCTGCCGCCGGGGACCTCGCGGAGCTGGCCGTCCAGGGCCGCGTGGAACTTCGCGGCGTCCACGCCGGAGTCGGTGTAGAACTTGGCCTCGGCGGCCTGCTGCTGGGCGGTGGCCCCGCCGGTCTCGCTCAGGTCCGGGACGTAGCCCAGCCAGGTGCCCGAGCCGGTGCCGCGGCGGGTGGCGGCGGCCGGGAACCAGTAGTCCGCGCACGGGCCCGCGCACGCGCCGTCGATCAGCAGGTTGAGCTTGCGGTCGTGGATGGTGCGGCCGATCGCCAGGCCCGAGGCCAGGTCGCCGCCGGTCACCGTGGCGCGCACGGTGTCCGCGCCGGAGCCCAGCGCCGTGGCGAACTGCGTGGCGCTGTCCGGGGTCACCGTGCCGACCAGTTGGAGCGTGCCGCCGCTGCGGGTCCAGTGTCCGGCGGCGTGGCCCTGGGTCACGACGTCGGCGGCCGGCAGCGCGCCGATCTTGTAGGGATCCGGCTTCGAGGTCGCGGAGGAGCAGCCGGCCAGCAACGCGGCGGCGGCGACAGCCGTCAGGCTGAGGCCCGCGCACGCCGGGACCCCGCGGGATGTCAGGAATCTGCGCATACCGCCCATATTGGCGCCGTGTGCGGTCCGGGCCGGGGAGACTCGCCGCCGCCGGGCGCACAGGTCACCGTGCCGGGGTGGGCTCCGCGGCGGGAAGATTCCGAAGTGGCCGCGCCGTCGCAGACCCTCTCGCGTTCGACCGCGGCCGGTCCCGCGCGCGCCCTGCGGCGGAGGTGTACCTCAGCCTTGCGGCGGACCTCAGCCCTGCGGCCGCGGCGGTATCGACGGCAGCGGGCTGATCAGGCACGGCCCCCCGAGGAACGTCCCGGTGTCCATGTTCACCGCGCGCCCCTCGGCGTAGATCATCGGGCCGGTGATGTCCTCGGCCGGGATGTCGAACACCAGCGGGATCGGCGAGTGCCCGTGCACGATCTGCGAGCCGCCGAACTCGGCCAGGAACTCCAGTGCGTTGGTCCCGTCGTCGGCGAACGCGAACCGGGCGGTCACCAGGTGCGTGAGCCGGTCCCAGGACTCCAGGTCCGTGTACTCCCGCAGGACCGCCTGCACCGTGGCGTTCACGGTGGCGATGTCGCCGCCGAGCTCGCGGTAGGTCACCGTGTCGGAGTGGATCAGCAGGTGGTCGTCGACCAGCGCCATCGCCGGCAGCGACTCCAGCCACCGCGCGTGCTCCTCGGTCAGCGCCCGCAGGTCCTTGGGCTGGCCGCCGTTGCCGAGCCACCGCTCCTGGAACTTGTCCGCGCCGGGTCCGGTCAGCCGGTAGGACGCCAGCAGCATGACCTCGTGGTTGCCCAGCAGGCAGTCGACGCGGCCGCCGTGCTCCGGGGCCTGCTTCTGCAGCCGCATCACGGTGTCGATGACGCCGATGCCGTCCGGGCCGCGGTCGAACAGGTCGCCGAGGAACCACAGCCACGCCGAGCCGGCGGCCCACTCGCCGTCGGCGTCGGTGATGCCGCTGCGGAACAACGAGGCCTGCAACTGCTCCGCACAGCCGTGCACGTCGCCCGTGACATAGACCGGCCCGGCGGGCACGGGTCCGTTGATCCCGACCATTGCGTCGAGCGTCAAGTCCATGGTGTCGTCGATCTCCAGGGTCATGGCCATGGGATCGACTTCGGGCGGCGGCGGCGTCATGCAGGCCAGGCTAACGACAATGTGGCTTGTAGGTACACATCGGCGGTGGCGTGGGTTCGCCAAGCCGGCGCCGTAAGTGAATACCTCTGCGCCGGGCATGCACATCGGAGTACGGTCGGTGACGAGGAGGGTGGTCTTCAGTGGCGTTCAGAGAATTGAAGCCGGAGAGGGCCGCGGCGGGTAGCAGTCTGCGGGCGGTACACACCAGCGTCCAGTCGGCTTGGGCCGCTCAACGCCGGAAACGCATCAAGGACTCCCTGTGGTGGGCCCTTCCTGTCACTGTCGTGAGCGGCGTCGTCGCGTCCGCGATGACCCGCCACGGGTATTTCGGCGTGGGTTTCGCCGCGCTGGTGGCGCTGGTGCTGGCGGACCTGGCCTACACCAAGCCCGCGGACGTGAGCCTGGCCGGCCGCCGGGCCTCCGGCGAGGCCGCCACCGCGCGGGCGATCAAACCTTTGAGGTTCCAGGGCTTCACCGCCCTGCACGACCGCAGGCTGGCCTCCGGCACGGTCCCCGGCATCCCGCCGGTGGACATCGAGCACCTGCTGATCGGCCCGGCGGGGGTCTTCCTGCTGGACTCGAAGAACTGGGCCTCCGGCCCCAAGCCGCAGATGATCGGCGACAAGCTCTTCGTCGGCATGGACAACCGCGAGACCACGCTCAAGCGGCTGGACCTGGAGGCGCAGAACCTCACCTCGGCGCTGGGCCGGAACCTGCCGAGCGGGGTGAAGGTCGAGCCGGTCCTGGTGGTGCACGCCAAGGACCTGCGACCGACCCCGCGCTTCCTCGACGGCGTCACCATCCTGCTGCCCGAGCAGTTCCCGTCGGTCTTCGGCCAGATGCGCCAGGTGATGACCGCGTCGCAGGCCTCGAAGCTGGCCGAGACGCTGGACCGGGTGCTGCCGGCGCGGTCGGGGGACCGGCCGATCCGGAAGTGACTCGGTACTGACTCGGTACTGACCCGGTACTGACCCGGTACTGACCCGGACATGACCTGATCCCCCGTCGCGACCCGTCGCGACCCGGCGGGGTCGCACATCAGCCGGCCGCGGTCTCGGTGTCCGTCCCGGTGTCTGTCTGGGTGTGTGCCTCGGTGTGTGCCTCAGTGTCCGTCTCGTCGAACGGCCGCAGCTCCTCCAGGCTCCACGTCAGCTCGCCGTTCTCCAGCTCCGTCACGACGCCCTCGATCCACCGCAGCTCGGCCTCGGTGACCGCGACCAGGTACTCGTCGTCCAGCAGCGTCACCTTCGGCAGACCGTACTGCCGGGAGTCGGCCACGCCCTGCTTCGCCGCGGCCAGTGATCTCGCCACGGTGTCGCGCCGTTCGCGCAGCGCGGCCAGCACCGCGTCCGGCTCCAGCATCATCAGGAACGACAGCGCGGCCGGGAACTCGGGGTACTCCGGACGCGGCACGCGCACGATGTCGTCGATCCACGCCTGCGCCGCCTCGCGGCCGGCGTCGGTGAGCTCGTAGACGGTCCGCTCCGGGTACTGCTGGTCGCGCTCGGTCTCGCGCACCGCGATCAGTCCGGCCGCCGTGAGCCGCTCCATCGTCTTGTACAGGCTCGCGCGCTGCCCGACGTTGACGACGTTCTCCTTGCCCCATTCCTTGAGCAGCCGCTGCACGCCGTACGGGTGCAGGGGCTTGTAGCCGAGCAGGGCGAGGACGGCGAGCGCCAGCGGGGAGCGGCGCGTCGCGGCGGGCGAGGGGTTCTGGGCTGCCATGCGGTCATCATAGCCGCCGAGAGACTAGTTTCAAGGACTCTAGTTGACAAAGAACTAGTGTCAGTGCAACTATCTAGACGTCAGCACGAACCACCCCGGTCCCTCACCGAGGGCAGATCCCGAGGAGTACCCGACATGACCAGCACGATCTCCACCACCGCCACCACCCGCACCGTCGCCGAGGCGGCCGCCGAGCCGGTCCGCCTGCACGTCGACCACACCGCGGTCAAGCGCCTGGGCAACTGGACCAGCGCCGAGCGCTTCGAGGTCCACGCCCGCCGCGGCTCGGTCGTGCTCGACCTGCGCTCCCCGCAGCTGCCGGCCGGCGAGCTGGTCGTCGACCTCGACCTGGACCGCGCCGTGGTGAAGCTGCTGTTGCCCGACGACGCGGTCGTCGACCAGCGGGACATCGTCTGGAACGGCAGCGGCAAGGTGAAGGACGCCGTCGGACAGCACAACGAGCGCAACGGCGTCATCCCCGCCGAGGGCGTTCGCCGGATCCGGCTGACTGGCCGGATCCACAGTGGCGAGGTGCGCGTGGCGCGCGGCGGCGTGGCGATGCTCGCCGCGATGTTCAGCCGCGAGTACGTCGAGGACGTCAAGCAGGCGCGGCGCGAGGGCGCCTGGCCGACCGTCGACGACCCGACCCGCGCTCCCAAGGCCGCCTGATCGCCTGATCGCAGCTGCCTGCCGAACCCCGGCATAGAAGCGGCGCGCCTCCCGAGTCCTCGGGAGACGCGCCGCGTCGGCGTTCACCGGGCACCGGGCACCGGGCTATCGGACGACGATCCCGATGGACCCCAGGCACTGGGCGGTGTTGTTGTTCGCCGCCGCGGACGACCCGAAGAAGCCCGTCACCTCCTGGCTCTGTGGGCTGGGAGCACGCAGGTCGAAGGTCTGCGCGCCCGAGACCGACGCCCCGCTGCCGAAGACCGCGCTGACCGCGCCGCTGCGCTGGTGGAACTGGATCTTGCTGATGTACCGGCCGCCGTACCACGTCCCCCACTCGCCGGAGATCCCGACCAGCGGGTCCGTCTCGCTGAAGGTGAGCGTGGTCTTCGGCGCGCTGCCCACCGGCACCCCGTTGCCGCCACGGAGCGGGTCGACGGTCCCGTCGCCGTGCGTGGCGTGGATGCCGTCGACGATCTCGCCGTGGTAGACGTCGAGGCTCGCGATGCGCCGGGTCGAGGCCGTGTCGTCGAACGGGCTTCCCTGGGCGCCGGCCGGTCCGAGCCGGATCGCCGGGGCCGCCGGGTCGTTGCTCTCGGTGCGGGCGTGCGGGCCGGCGTACTTCCACAGCGGCTCCCAGTAGACCTTGAGCAGTTCGCCCACGGCCTCCGGGCCCTCGATGAGGTAGTTGAACTCCGACAGCGAGCCCGGGTACAGGTTGTCCGACCCGACGACGTACGCCTCGTCGTCGATGATCGTCAGCTTGGCGTGGTTGCCGGGGGCGGACGGGACCTTGTTGTAGATGTAGCCGCTCGCGTTGAGGACGGACGTCGCGGCGCTGCCGATCACCCCCTGCTTCGGGGGCTGCTCGCTCAGCGGCGGCTGCTTGAGGGTGGCCGTGTATCCGGCCTTGGGAAGGTCGGGCCATTTGTAGGTGTCGCCCTCGACATTGCTCGTCGAAGGGACGGCGTCGGTGTAATAGAGAGGTGCCACCGACAGTCGGCTCAGCGCCTCGGCGCGTGCGCCGCCCGGGTCGGGGAGCACGGCGTCGGTCTGGACGTCGTGCGTCATGTAGTACTTGATCAGGTCGAAGGTGCGGACCGCTCCGGACCCGAACGAGTACTGGTCGCCCTCCGCGCCGGCGCCGGCGTCCAGGGGAGAGACGACGACCTGGACCGTCAGTCCCTTGGTGGCCATCAGCGCCTGGATCAGCCACTGGCAGACCACGTGGTCCGACCAGTTCTTCTTCCAGGCACTGATGAGGTCCATCTGCGACATCTTGATCGAGTGCTTCGCCCCCGATATCAGCTGCTGCTTCATCAGCTCGGACCCGTTCTGGAAGTCCGTGCCGCTGCGCCAGTACTTGCCGACCGCCAGCATCCCGGTGGCCGGCTTGTACTCGGTGAGCGCGTCGTACTCGGAGTACATGACCCGGAGCGGGAAGGGGCTCACGGTGAGCTCCGGGACCGTCGCCAGGTCCTGGCCGCGGATGTCACCGGGCGCCGGGCCGGACGGCGGCACGATCGGCGGGGCGGGCTTGGGGTCGCCGTCGTGCAGCTTGACGATCGCCGCCTGGTGGGTGCTGACGTACTGGACGGCCGCCGGTGCGGTGAGCGGGTTGGCCGGCCGCGACGTGTTGGGGTCGCGGTTGTTCCAGGTCAGCTTGGCCGGGTCCAGCTGCTCGGAGCTCAGCAGGTCGTTGCCGACCGCCCACAGCTGGTCCAGGTAGCTCTGGGCGCCGGCCGCGCCGGGCCCGTGCACGACGACCGACATGTCGTGGACCGGCGGATAGCTCCGGAACAGGTCCATGTTCAGGTTGTGGCCGCCGGCCAGCGCGGTGGTCCCGTCGACGACCACGATCTTGGAGTGGTTCCAGGTCATCTTGGTGTCGTCGCTGGAGAACATGCTGTCGTTGCCGAAGACCTTCAGCTGCAGCGCGTCCAGGAAGCCCTCCCGCAGCCGGTAGAACCGGCCCAGCCAGATGTCGGGCAGCTTCTCCCAGGCCGAGCCCCGGTCCCGCACCAGGCGGATCAGGGCCTGCTTGAAGAGCGTGTAGTTCGTCGGCTCGCCGACCGGCACCATCGGCGTCTGGCCGAACAGGAACCGGAACTGCGTCGGGGCGGTCCGGCCCGACTTCGCGCTCAGCGCGGTGTCCATCGCGCCGATGATGATGCCGGCCCAGTCCGGGTCCGGGCAGTTCAGCGACGAGATGTCGCAGCGGTGGAACGACTTCTGGACGCACTCCTCCAGCGCCCGCTCGAAGTCGGCCTGCCGTGCCCAGGCCTGGTCCATGATGGCCGGGCCGAACGGCATCCCCCACACCCGCGGGGTGTCCAGGAGCCGGATGTAGTTGCGTCCAGAACGAGCGCTGAAGAAGCCCTGGACCTTCTGTTGCACACTGTCGATCTCAGTCATGACGTCCCTCGCTCTCGTCTACAGGAAGTTCCATCGGACCCAGCCGCCGTCCTTGCCGGCGGCCGCTGTCACCGGGTACGGCTGCCGGTACGGCGGATCGCCGACCACGTCTTCGAGGTAGTACGTGTTCCACGGGACGCTTCCGGAGATCGAGGACACCCGGCGCACGTACGGACGCAGCGGCTTCACGCTGTCCCGCAACGGCCCGCCGGCCATGTTGTCGAGCTGCGCGTGGTCCAGGTGGATCTCCTGGCGCAGCTGCAGTGCGCTCTGGCCGACCGCGGACTTGGCGGTGAAGACCGTGCCCCACTGCGTGAGGTAGCCCCGGGCCAGCTTGTAGACCAGCTGCCCGACCCGCGCCACGCTGGCGCTGACGTTGGCCGCGTCGTACTGCCCGTCGGCGGTCGCGTTGCCCGCGACCGTCCCGTGCCGGCCGCGGCACGCGAACAGCGTGTAGTCGCTGGGCTGGGTCGCGCCGCTCTTGGGCGGAGCCAGCGGATCAGTGAGCTGATAGTTGTCCGCCAGGTTCATCCAGTCGCCGCCCAGGGACAGGGTCTGGGTGCTGCCGGCCATCCGGGCGTTGGGCCGGGGCACCAGGCCGTTGAACCCGGTGTCCAGGTGGTCCCACGCGGTGACGCCGACGTAGGAGACCACGTTCGGCGGGAGCTGGGTGAGGATTCCGTACCACGTGCCCGGCCCCGGGACGGGGTCGATGGCGATGACGCGGATCGGGATGTTCTTCACCGCCGGCGAGCCGTACGCCTGGATGAACCAGGCGGCCATGATGCACTCCACGGCACCGCGGCTGTGCCCGATGAAGTTGTACGCCTGCGCGCCGCTGGCGGCTGCGAGGTTCGCGCCGTGCAACGCGAGGGCGGCCGCCTCCCAGCCGGTGAGCTGCGAGGTGGTCGATCGCCGGTCACCGCCGGAGTACTTCTGCGCTTCGCTGAGCAGATCCTTGGGAACCGTGAGCGGGCCGCTCAGGACCAGCGGCTCGCTGGTGTTCCCCGGCTGGCTCCAGTCGTTCTGACCCACCCCGCGCACCGTCACGCTGGGCCGGGTGGCGTGCAGATCGCCGGAGATCTCCTTGTGGACGCGGACCGGGATGTAGCCCGTCTCCGGGCTGTAGATCCGCATGTCGCTGTCACTGCGTGTGGCCTCACCCTCGTCACGGGTGCACGCCGTACCGCAGAAAGACACGGTGAAAACGGTCATTCGCCTCGCCCTCTCCTTCCCTGAGCTGGGCTTTCTCGCTGACTGCGAAGGGAGCGTATCTCCGCGTGCCGCACCATCACAGACATCCGGACATGATCTACTCGAAGGTCTCCGAATACTGACATAAGGGTGTTCAGTCGTCGACTACGAAGCCTGATAAGCCCGGACGCCCCTGTCCTGCGCGGACTCCTCGTTCGCGGCCGGAAACGGGAGAAGGAAACATGCAATTCACGCAGGTGCCTCAGATGCGGGGTTTCTTCGTATATCGGGACCGGTGTCCGCTGAGTTGGATGGGTGGGCCGTACGCCGACCGCCGGTGGCGGGGCGAATACGGGCTCTGTTCGTCTCTTGATTCCGGTCTCGGCTACCGCGGATGAGGGACGCCCCCTACGCTTGCCGCGTGAAAAACGGAATCCGGGACCAGGGGGGCGGCATGAGTTGGAACCACGTGCAGTCCTGGGCGGACAAACATCCGGTGCCGTCGATGGTCCTGGGCGGTGTGGCGGCCGCGCTCGTGTTCGGCCTGGTGGGGCTGCTGGTCTGGAAGCTCCACGGCAAGGACCGGTCGGTCAAGGTCCGCGGGCTGGTCGCCCTCGGAACCCTGATGGCGACCATGGTCCAGGCCTCCGGCATGTGGCACTTCTTCGGCGACGTCATGCACATGTCGCTGGCCTACAAGATCCTCATGTTCCCGTTCCTGGAGATCCTGATCCTGGCGTTCGGCCTCAAGGCGCTGGAGAAGGCCGAGGAAGCCGGCAACTGGCTCATCTACGCCGTGATGCTGTGGATCCTCGCGCTCTCCTCCGGCGGCATGTCGGCCAGCGACTCGTCGGGATTCCGCGAGGGCCTGTTCCGGCTCCTGGTCGCGTCGGTCATCGCCGTGCTGTGGACGCTGGACCTGCTGGACCTGTGGCTCAAGGCCCGCAAGCGGAAGGCCGAGGAGGAGGGCAAGCCGCTGGAGAAGGTCCGGTGGCGCTTCACTCCCCGCGAGCTGGGCATCCGGCTGGGCCTGGCCTCGGCGGACGGCTCGACGCTGTCCGACCTGGACGCCAACCGGCACTTCGAGCGCTACCTCCGGGTCTCGGACAAGCTGAGGATCCTCAAGGAGCACAACGCCCGGGACGGGGCCATCCAGCGGATCGCGGCCCGCGAGGCCAAGGCGAAGGCCAAACTCCAGCGTCACGCACGTCTGCACGCCGATCCCAGTGCCCTGATGAGCGCCCTCGGCACCCAGGCGGTCGCCGACGCCCAGGCCCGGCTCGGCATCGACGAGGCGCAGACCGAGCTCCGGCAGGCCCAGGACCAGGCGGACGAGCACGCGGCCGAGGTCGGGCGGCTCGCCGGACTGCTGGCCCAGGAAGGGGAGGCGTCGCAGGCGGCGGCGGAGGAGGCGGCCGCGAAGCTCGAAGAGCTCTCCCGGACGTTGAAGGCCGATCAGGCCGCCGTGACCTCGGCGGCCCAGAAGGAGCGGGCCGACCTCACCAAGCAGGTGGCCAAGCTGCGCGACGAGCTGGAGACGGTCCGAGCGCGGACGGTCGAGACCGACATCGCCCTCGAGAAGTCCGAACGGTCCCGCCGCGAGCTGTCGGCCAACATGGAGATCGAACGGCGCGAGCGGACAAGCGCCGAGCAGCTGTGGAACGACGAGAAAACTGCGGCCAAGCGCCGAATAGCCGACCTGGAACGGGATCTCAACGAACTGCGTTCCCGGACTCCGGCCGCGATCCCGGCCCAGCGACCGGCTCCCGTCGCGGTCGTGACGCAGGAACTGCCCGTGCCGGTCGAGCCGGTCGAGCCGGTCGTGCCAGTCGTGCCGGTCGTGCCGGTCGTGCCGGTCGAGCTGGCTGAACCGGATGAGCCGGCTGAACCCGCCGCGCACCCCACCCCTCCGGCAGGCGCCGCGAACGGCTCCGCCCGCCCGAGCGCCAAGCAGGCCTTCTACAACGCCGCCGACCACCTGACCGATCAGGGCGCGAACCACGACCACCCGCTGCTCAGCGACCACGGCCCGACCCGCAACGACGCGGTCCGCGAACTCGCCGACTCCCTCGGTTTCAAGGAGCTGACCGTCCGCAAGTACGCGAAGTCCTACCGCGACGAGCGGATCTCGGCGCGGGCGCGGAGGTAGGCGAACCTCAACGGGCGTCCCGCACGTCGAGGCCGGCGAACGTCGCCACCGTCGGCGGCGGGAACCCGGCCGCGGCGATCACCGCCACCTCCAGGAACTCGTCGATGGCGTCCAGCGCGAGCCGGACGGCGCCGAGGCTGACCGACTGGTTGCCGAGAGTGGAGACGCCGACCGTCGGGATGCGCGAGTACGTGAACTCGGCGATATACCGCTGTAACGGGATCAGGAGGGTGTCCCCGGCGCGGACGTTGCCGCCCCCGATGACCACCATCTGCGGATCGACGGCCAGCGCCAGCGCCGCGATCCCGAAGGCCAGGCCCTGGCTGAACGCGTCGACCGCGGCCAGTGCCTCCTCGTCGCCCCGGCTCGCCAGCGCGAACACCTCCTTGCGGGAACCGGCGCGGCCCCCGGCCAGCAGGGCCTCCAGCCGGGCCGGCGCGTCCTCCCACCCGATCTGGGCCAGGGCCCCGATCTCGCCGGCGCCGCCGCTGTGCCCCCGGTGCAGCCGGCCGGCCAGCACGAGCCCGGCGCTCGTCCGGTTCCCGGAGTGCACGAACACCAGGTCGTCCACATCCTGTGCGACACCGCGCCAGTGCTCTGCGACAGCGGCCAGATTGCAGTCGTTCTCCACCAGGACCGGGCGTCCCAGCAGGGTTCTGAGATGCCCTGCCAGGTCCGGCTCCGGGCTGCCCGCCGGGTCCGCGACCTGCTCGACGCGCCCCTGCCGCACGACGCCGGGCACGCCGACCGCCGCGACCCACACGTCCGTCAAAGACCGGTCGGCGTTCTCAAGGGCCTGACATATGACCGCCAGCACCGCGTCGAGGCGCGAGCGGGTCGACGCCGCCTTGGACACGGTGTGATGTGCCGATCCCAGCGGCTCGCCCCGCAGATCCGCGACGGTCGCCACGATGTTGTGCGGCCCGACGTCCACGCCGAGCAGGACGCCGGCCTCGGCCCGCAACCGGTAGTGCCGCGCCGGCCGCCCCGCGCCCGGGTGCCCGCCCTGCCCGTCCTCGACCAGCCAGCCGAGGTCCACGAGATCCAGCACCACCGCCTCCGCGGCCGTCCGGGACAGCCCGGTGGCGGCGGCGAACCCGGCGATGGTCTTCGGTGCCTCGCGCGCGCTGCGCAGCGTCGCCAGCAGATTGATCCGCCGCAGCAGTGATCGGTCGCCGCCGTTCGTGGTCACGGGCGGCCTCCTTCGGAATCGGGGGGAGAGTTGCCCTGTCGTACCCTTGACGCCCTGTCGGCAGAATATTAACTTAAAGTTAGTTATTTAAAGCCCGTACATCGACTCGGCCGTGAGGTGGCGTCGGAGGGCGTGCTGGCGCCGTGGACAGCCACACTCCAAGATCGGATGCGCAATCCAGGACGTCCTTTCGAACTGAGGTGAGCAGTAATGCACGGACGGATCCGCCGACGTATACCCCTGACCGGCGTCGCCGTCGCGGCGGTCGCGGCGCTCGGCGTCAGCGCGTGCGGGACGAAGGAGACCGGCCAGAAGAAAGACGCCCATCCCACGATCACCTACTGGTCCTCGTGGCTCTCCAGCGAGCCGCAGGCGCAGATCTTCTCCCAGGCCATCGCGGACTACGAGAAGGCTACGGGGATCACCGTCGATGTGAAGTGGCTGGGACGGGACTATCCGAACCAGCTGAAGAACGCCGGCGCGGTCGGCAAGGCGCCGGACGTCTACGACGACGCCTCCGACCACATCGGCGACTTCCGTTCCCACCACCTGGTCGCCGATCTGTCCGGGGTGCTGGCCCTGCCGGTCCCGGACGAGGGCGGCAAGGTCGGCGACGTCATGCCGTCCCAGGCCCTGAAGGCCTCCTCGGACGCCACAGGCCTGGCGCTGCTCCCCTACACGGTCATCTCCAGCGGGATCTGGTTCGACGCCGCCACCCACCCGGACTGGGCCGCCAACCCGCCGGCGAGCTTCGACGATCTGCTGACCGCGGCCGAGAAGCTGAAGACCGCCGGGCACGCGCCGTTCGCCCAGGACGGCACGATCAACGGCTACAACGCGTACTGGATCTACTGGCTCCTGATGCGGCACGGCGGGCCTGGCACCATGGCCGCGCTGGGCAGGAGCCCGGCCGGCTGGGACGACCCGGCGGTGCTCGCCGCCGCCCGGGACGTCGAGCGGCTGGTGAAGGCCGGCCTGTTCGAGCGCGACTACATGGCGACGAAGTACCCGGCCGCGCAGAACCAGTGGGCCTCGCGCACCGAGGACATGAACATCAACGGCACCTGGCTGAACAGCGAGACCGCCAAGTATCAGACCTCTGGGTTCCAGGCCCAGATGTTCCTGTTCCCGTCGGTGCCCGGCGGGAAGGACTCCGTGGAGGTCGGCACGCTCGGCTGGAGCCTCAACCCCAAGTCGCCGAATCTGAGCACCGCCGAGTCCTTCCTGGCCTTCATGGCGCAGAAGAAGTACATGAGCCAGATCTCCACCAAGGCGCTGAACATCCCCGCACGGTCCGACGTGCCGGCGCCGGCGATGCTGCTCGCCGCGCAGAAGGCCATCGACGGCGCGACGGCCTCCCAGCCGACCGACGACGGGGCGTCGAGCCTGTACTCGGGGTGGTGGAACGACGTCTTCCTGCCGCTGGACGACCAGCTCTTCTCCGGCAAGATCAGCGCCCAGCAGTTCGTCAGCACGGGCAAGTCGCAGACCGCCTCCTATCACTGAAGCCGGCCCATGACGCGCACGCGCACCGTCGGCGGGGTCCGCGGGGAACGAGACCGGATCTACGTTCCCTACCTGCTTCCCGCTCTGTTGATCTACACCGTCCTGTTCATCGCGCCGTCGGCCGTGACCGTCTGGTACAGCTTCACCAGATGGGAGGGCCTGGGGACGCCGGCCCACTTCACCGGCCTGGCCAACTACCGCGCCATGCTGACCAACCCGGTGTTCCTCACCGCGTTCCGCAACACCCTGATCCTGGTCGTGGTCGGCGGCGTGTTCGTCTTCGCGCTGACCTTCCTCACCATGATCGTGGTGCGCGAGATGCGGGGCCGGGCGTTCGTCCGGTCGGTGCTGTTCGTGCCGAGCATCCTGTCGCCGATCGCGATCGGCACGGCGGTCGGCTTCCTGCTCAACCCGGACGGCGCGCTCAACCGGCTGCTGTCGGACGTCGGACTGCACACGCTGACCCGGGGGTGGCTCGGACCGGATCTCATCTTCAAGTGCATCATCGCGGCGGTGGTGTGGACGGCGACCGGCTTCTATGTGGCGATCATGATGTCCCGGGTCGACGCGATCCCGGAGGAGCTCTACGAGTCGGCGCGGCTGGCCGGGGCGAACCGCGTCGAGCAGTTCCGGTACATCACCTTCCCGCTCAGCCGGGACGCGTTCTCCACGGGCGCCGTGCTGTGGGTGATCGGCTCGGTGAAGACGTTCGAGATCGTGATCGCCTTCACCGGCACCGCCGGGACGCCGCCGGTCCAGGCCCGCAGCGCGGCCGTCGAGCAGTATCTGGCGGTCACCGGCGGGATATCCGGGACGCCGCAGCTCGGGTCGGCGGCCGCCATCGGCGTCGTGATGTTCCTGCTGACCGCCGTGTTCGTGGTGGCGTTGCGGCGGCTGCTGCGGTCGGAGGTGGTGGAGCTGTGAGTCCGGCCACTGATAAGCGCGCCTCCTCAGGCGCCTCTTCAACCCCTGCTGCGGCGTCGGCCGAGGCGCGTCCGGCCCGGGCTCGTCGGCCGATCGACCGGCTGGACACGCTGCTGGGCGGGGCGGTCCGCGCCGGGCTGTGGCTGTGGGTCGGGATGCTGGTGGTTCTGACCCTGTGGGTCGTGGTGTCCTCGCTCAAGACCACGCGGGGGATCTTCGCGGACCCGTTCGGGCTGCCGAAGTCGCCGCAGTGGCGGAACTACAGCGTGGCCTGGTCCGTGTCCGGGTTCGGGCGGGCGGCCTTCAGCTCGGTCGCCGTCGTGGCCGCCGCCGCGCTGCTCACGATGGTCCTCGCCACGCCGGCGTCCTACGTGCTGGCCCGGTCGGACCGGCGCAGCGCCGCGCACGTCGTCACCTACTTCGCCGTGGGCATGGGGATTCCCGCGCAGGCGCTGGTGGTGCCGTTCTTCCTGATGTCCAACGACCTGTCGACGTTCATGACCGAGTGGGTCACGGGATGGTGGGACGACCGGATCTCGCTGGTGCTGATCTACGTCATTCTGTCCCTGCCGTTCACGGTCTACTTGCTCACCATGTACTTCCGATCGCTGCCCACCGAGATCGAGGAGGCGGCCGCCGTCGACGGCGCCGGGCCCACCCGGACCTTCGTGCAGATCATGGTTCCGCTGGCCCGGCACGGGCTGGTGACGGCGCTGGTGCTGAACACCGTGGCGTTGTGGAACGAGACGTTGTTCGTGCTCGTCGTGGTCGGCGACCCGCAGCAGCGGACGCTGCCGGCGACCCTGCTGGGGCTGTACGAGTCGATGCAGTACACCTCGAACTGGGGCGGGCTGTTCGCCGGGATCGTCATCCTGGTGATGCCCATGATCCTGCTCTATCTGTGGGCCGGCCGACGGATCGTCCAGGCCATGACGCAGGGCGCACTCAAGTAGCCAGACCTCTCTTCCCCGTCCATCCCTTCACCCTTCATCGAGTCCTGTCGTCCAGTTCCGAGAGGTGGAATCCGCAATGCTCAAAGTGGCGATCCTGGGTTTCTGGCATGTGCATGCCACGGGGTACGCCGAGATGATCCGCGATCATCCCGGCACCGAGCTGGTCGCCGTGTGGGACCCCGACGCGCAGCGCGGTGTCGAGGCCGCCGAGCGGTGGGGAGTCCCGTTCTCCCCCGACTTGGACATGGTTCTGGCCGGTGACGTCGACGCGGTCGTCGTGACCACGGCGACGGTCGGGCACGCGGACGTCATGGTGCGTGCGGCGGCTGCCGGGAAGCACGTCTTCGCCGAGAAGCTGCTCGGCGTGGATCTCGACGAGGTGGACACGATCGTCGGCGCGGCGCGCGACGCCGGGGTCGCCCTGACGGTCGCCCTGCCGCGTTTGCACGAGCACTACACGCTGACCGTCGACCGTCTGCTGCGCTCGGGCCAGTACGGCGACCTGACGTACGCGCGGATCCGGCTGGCGCACGACGGGTCCATCAAGGACTGGCTGCCCAAGCGGTTCTACGACGCCGAGGAGGCGGTCGGCGGCGCCTTCACCGACCTCGGGTGCCATTCGGTCTACCTGCTGGACCACTTCTTCGGCCGGCTCCCGGTGGCGGTCTCGGCCGTCTACGGCCAGATGACCGGCCGCGGGGTCGACGACAACTCGGTGGTCACCTTCCGCTATGACGACGGCGCGATCGGGGTCGCGGAGACCGGGTTCGTGACCCCCGGCTACAGCCCCTTCACCATCGAACTCCACTGGAACGGCGCGAGCCTGTTCTACGGCTACTCCGGCGACGGCTTCCAGCTGTGGGAGGACGGCCTGCCGGCCGATCTGGAGGCCGCCGAGCGGGACGGTGCGACGCCCTTCGAGCTGTGGGTCGAGCACACCGCCACCGGAACCGTCGACGAAGCCAACCTGAGCGCGGCGCGCAACCTCACCGAGCTGGTGAGCATGGCCAATGCGAGCGCTGCGACGGGCATCGCCGTGTCGCGTGCGCACGAGTGAAAGCCGAAGGGGACATCATGGCGAAGCAGTTGAAGGTCGGGATCATCGGCGCCGGCGGCATAGCCGGCCTGCACGGCGAGTCCTACGCGCAGATGCCCGAAGCCGTGCGGGTCACCGGGGTGAGCGACATCAACCCGGCCGCCGCCGAGGCGCTGTCCGACAAACTCGGCGCGACACCGTACGAGGACTACCACGCGATGCTGGCCGCGGACGTGGACGCCGTCGACATCTGCCTGCCGCACCACCTGCACGCCGACGCGGCCATCGCGGCGGCGCGGGCGGGCAAGCACATCCTGTGCGAGAAGCCGCTGTGCACGACCCCCGAGGAGGCGGCGCGGGTCCGCGAAGCGGTGGCGGACGCCGGCGTCACCCTGATGTGCGCGCACAACCAGCTGTTCCTGCCGTCCGTGGTCACCGCCAAGCAGATCATCGCCGCCGGCGAACTCGGCGACATCTATGAGGTCCGCACCAACGACGCCTTCCGCACCTCCATGACCGCCGAGTCGGCGGGCTGGCGCGCCAGCTCCGCGACCAGCGGCGGCGGCGAGCTCATCGACACCGGCTACCACCCCTCCTACCTGCTCGTGCACCTCGCCGGCGGCCGGCCGGCGCAGGTCACGGCGATGCTCGCGAACCACCGCCTGGGCTTCCTGGACGCCGAGGACTCCGCGCAGGTCCTGGTCCGCTTCGACAACGGCGTGATCGGCAACATCGCGACCAGCTGGGCCTACCAGCCCCCGTCGGACACCGAGCGCTTCTCCGTCTTCGGCTCCAACGGCTCCCTCCGCGGCGGCGCCGAGTGGCTGAGCCTGGAGACGGTCGACGGCGGCTCCCGGGACCGCCGCTTCCCCGCCGTCGACACGTTCACCGCCGAGATCGAGCACTTCGTGCACTGCCTCGCCACCGGCGAGCGGCCGATCCACACCGAGGTCGAGGGATCGGTGGTGCTGGACCTGATCATGGCGGCGTACCGGGCGGCCGACGGCGGCGGGGTGGTCGCCTTGTAAGGACCCTGTTCTCCTAGGCCGGCAGCCCACGCAACCGGCTCACCGGGGAGACCGCCAACGCCACGATCACCGCAGCCGAGAACACGGCAGCGGTGATCAGGGCATTGCGGTCCCCCACCGCGCCGGACAGCAGGCCGGCCGTCAGCCCGCCGAGGGCGCCGCCGCCGAACAGCAGCATGCGGAAGCAGGCGGTCATCCGGCTCAGCAGCGCGGGCGGGGTCGCGGCCTGGCGCAGGCTGACGATCACCACGTTCGCGATCCCGAGGCCGAGGTACGTGGTGAAGAAGGACCCTGTCACCAGCACCACGACCGCCGGCTTCGGGCCGCCCGCCACGGCGATCAGCGTCGGACCGGCCAGCAGCGCCGTCTGGGCCCAGAAGTAGACGCGGCCCAGCCGGAACCGCTTGATCACCCTGCGGGAGACCGCCGCGCCGATCAGGCCGCCGACCGAAGCGGTCGCGAAGACCGCTCCCAGCGTCGAGGCGGCCAGATGCAGATCCTGCGTGCCGTAGAGCAGGAACATCGTCCAGACCGTGATCATCGAGAAGTTGCAGCAGAAGCCGACGAACGCCAGCCAGCGCAGGACGCGCGTGCCGAAGACCCACGCCAGGCCTTCGCGGATCTCGCGGGGCAGGTTCCGCCGCTGTGTGGGGATCGGACGCGGCTCGCGCTTCCGGATCGTCGCGAGCGAGGCGACAGAAATTGCGTAGCTGCACGCGTCCACGATCAGGGCGGTCGGCGCGCTCAGCACCGACACCAGCAGACCGGCCAGCCCCGGCCCTGCGACATCCGAAGCCGACGAGCTCATGCCCATCTTGGCGCTGACCTCGACGTAGCGGCGCTCGTCGCCGTCCACGAGGGTTGGGGCGTAGGGCATCCAGCTGACGTCGAACAGCACCGACGCGACGCCGACCGCGCACGCGATCACAAGCAGCAGCGGCATGGACAAGGCGTGTAGGGCGGCGAGGACGGGGACCAACCCGACCAGGACCATCCGGACCAGGTTCGTGGCGATCATGACGTGCCGGCGTCGGGCGCGGTCCGCCCACGCGCCGAAGACCAGCGCGAGGCCGATGTACGGCACGAGTTGGAGGAAGCGCAGGACGCCGACCTCGGCGTTCGAGGCGTGGAAGGTCGAGATCGCGGTCAGCGGCAGCGCCAGGTTCGAGACCTGGGTGCCGAGCAGCGACACCGTTTCGCCGAACCAGAACTTGAGGAAGTCGGGGTGGTGCCACAGGCTGCGTTCGGGGAAGCCGGGGGAATCAGGCGGGTCTGCGGGGGTCGCTGGGGCTGTGTGCTGGGTGGTCACCGGATGCCCCTTGGATCGGCGAGTTCGGCGACCGCTGCTGCGACGACAGTGACTTCGTCTTCGGTGTTGTAGTAGTGCGGCGACAGGCGCAGGCACCAGTCGACGTCCTTGTCGCCGAAGTCGAACACTGCGAACTCGCGGAAACTCAGCGCGGAGTTGATGCCGCGAGCGTCCAGCGCGGCCTTGAACGGCTGCGGCTGCCAGCCCTCGATCGTGAACGTGACGAGGGCACCGAGCGCCGCGCCTCGCTCCAGGACGCAGATGCCGGGGATCGCGCTCAGCCGCGTACGCAGGTCCGCTGCCAGCGCCAGAGCCCGTGCGCTGCCGGCCTCCACGCCGACGTCCTCGGCGTAGCGCGCTGCCGCCGCGCAGCCCAGGACGGTCGCGTATGGGAACTCCCAGTCCTCGAAGCGTGCCGCGGTCTCAGCAGGCTGATAGCGGTCCGGCGCCACCCAGCGCGAGCCGTGCATGTCGATGAACAACGGCTCGTATCCGGCGTCCAGAACCCGGTCGGACACGTACAGGAAGCCCGATCCCCGCGGTCCTCGGAGGTACTTGCGGCAGGTCGCGGTGAGCAGGTCGCAGCCGATCGCCTCGACGTCCACCGGGATCTGGCCCACCGACTGGCAGGCGTCCACCAGGTACAGCAGGTCCAGCTCGCGGCAGTGCCGGCCGATCTCGGCGACCGGCTGGACCAGGCCGGAGTTGGTGGGGATGTGCGTGGCCGCGACGAGCCGGGGCCGGTGCCGCTTCATGAGGCCGGCCATCGCCGTCACGTCGACGCCGCCCTCGGGCGCGTCGGGGGCGTGCACGATCTCGACGCCGAGCCGCTTGCGCAGCGACAGGAACGCGATCTGGTTGGAGATGAAGTCGTTGCGCGTGGTCAGGATGACGTCGCCGGGCTCGAAGGGGATCGCGGACAGGCCGGTGGCGAAGGCGTGCGTCGCGCTGCTGGCGAATGCAATGTTCTGCGGTGCGGAGCCGATGACCGCGCCGATCACCGCGTAGGAGTCTGCAATGGCCTCGGATTGCCGCGCGGCGCCTCGTAGCCGCCGATGCGGGCCTCGAGCTCCAGGTGCTCCAGCACGGCCCGCAGGACCGGCGCCGGGATCAGGCCGCAGCCGGCGTTGTTGAAGTGGACTACTTCGGCACAGCCGGGGGTCTCGGCCCGGAGGGCGGCCACGTCGAGTAGCGCTTCGGTGAGAAGAGGTGTAGCGCTATCATGGCCTTCATGAATGACGATAGCACTATGGTCGCGCTGGCCGACAGTCTCCGCCGGCTCGCGGACCGGCTGGCTCCCGGCGACCGGCTGCCGAGCAGCCGGGAGCTCGTCGCCGAGCACCAGGTGAGCCCGGTGACGGTCTCGCGTGCCATCGCGCGGCTGGTCGCGGAGGGTGTGGTCGTCACCCGGACCGGGAGCGGGACGTTCGTCGCGTCCCGGGCCCGCCGCGAAAGTGCTATCGCCGACACCGCCTGGCAGACGGTAGCGCTCGCCGACCGCTCCGTCGGCACCGACCAGATCACCGCCGCCCTGGGCCCGTCGCCCGAGGGCACGATCCTGCTCGACGGCGGATACCTGCACCGCTCGCTTCAGCCGACCGGGCTGCTGGGTTCTGCGTTGGCGCGCGCGGCACGTCGGATCGACGCGTGGGATCGCGCCCCGGTCGCCGGGCTGGAGGCGTTGCGGGCGATGTTCGCGCGCAACGTCGGCGGTGGGGTGACGGCGGAGGACGTGCTGATCACCTCCGGAGGGCAGGGCGCGCTGTCGATGGCGTTCCGCGCGCTCGCGGCCCCGGGCAGCCCGATTCTGATGGAGTCGCCGACCTATCCGGTCGCCATCGAGGCGGCCCGCGCCGCCGGTCTGCGGCCGGTCCCGGTTCCGCTCGACGACGACGGGATCCGGCCCGACCTGCTGGCCGACGCGTTCGCGATGACCGGCGCGCGGCTGCTGTACTGCCAGCCGACGTTCCACAACCCCACCGGTACGGTGCTGGCGGCGGAGCGTCGGCGGCAGGTCGTCGACATCGCTCGGGCCGCCGGCTCGTTCCTCGTCGAGGACGACTTCGCCCGCCACCTCGGCCACGGCGGGCCGGTGCCGCCGCCGCTGGTCTGGGACGACCGCGACGGGACGGTCGTGTACGTCACGTCACTGACGAAGCCCGCCGCGCCGAGCCTGCGCATCGGGGCGCTGGTGGCCCGCGGCCCGGTGCTGGAGCGGCTGCGCGCGCTGCGGCGCGTCGATGACTTCTTTGTGGCGCGGCCGATGCAGGAGGCCGCGCTGGAGATCCTGGGCTCACCGTCCTGGGACCGGCATCTCAGGACACTGAGCGCTGCGTTGCGGGAGCGCTGCGCGTCGGCTGCCGCGGCGGTGGAGATCGCACGCCCGGACTGGACACTGACCCGGATTCCGGCGGGCGGACTGCATCTGTGGATCCGGCTCGCGCCCGGCGAGGACGACCTGGCGGTGGTCCGTGGCGCGCGGAGCCGTGGAGTCGCGGTGAGCCCCGGTCGCGGCAACTTCGCGGCCGAGGCGCCCGCGGCGTACATCCGCGTCGGGTTCGCCGCCGCCGCGGATCATGCCGAGCTGAGCGAGGGGATCAGGCGGCTCAGGTGATCGCCGTGTCGGCGCAAACGGAACTGCCGGGGTCCCCGAAGGGACCCCGGCAGCGATCAGCGTCGACGGATCTCGCCGCCTACCCGAACGGCGCTTACCGGAACGACGCTTACCGGAACGACGTCAGGTACCAGGCGTTCGGGGTTCCGACGCCGGTCGCGTTGTCGTAGCCCTTCGTCGCGTGCAGGTCGACGCCCTGGCCGAACTGCCGCAGCGCGGGCGCCGTCGTGCTGCCGCGCACCACGGCCAGCGGCCCGTTCGTGCGCGGGTGGTCGGTCACGTCGGTGAACAGGCCGAAGGTCGCGCGCAGGTAGATCTCCGGGTTCGCGAAGCCGATCGGTCCGCCCTGCGCCTGCTGCGCGTCGGCCTGGATGCCGACGAACGTCGGGGCCGCCAGGCTGGTGCCGCCGATGCGCGACTCGGCGTAGGCGGTGGAGCCGTCCGGCAGCTGCTGCGTGTAGCCCTGCAGGAAGCCGGTGCTCGGGTCGCCGTAGGCCGCGACGTCCGGGACCACGCGCTTGGGCGAGGTCGCGGTGCCGTTCAGCAGGGTGCTGGACAGCGAGGCCGGGACCAGCCAGCTCTGGTACCAGGGCTGCGCGAACACGTCGCTGGTGCCGCCGCCACCGCCGTACAGGTACGACGCGGGCGTCCAGGCCGAACCGCCGGTCGCCAGCGCCGACGTCGAGGTCTGCCACGAGGTCTGGAACTGGATCCGCTTGTCCGCACCGATCGCGATGCTGGTCCCGCCGACCGAGGTCACCCACGGCGAGGAGGTCGGGTACTCGGCCTGCGACCGCGAGGATCCGGCGCCGGCGCCGCAGCCGCTGGCCGGGTTGTCGTCGCTGCAGTCACCGGCCGAGAAGTAGAAGCCGATGCCCTCGGCGGCGCCCTTCTGGAAGGTCTGCTCGTAGACGTTGATCAGCGCCGGGTCCAGGTCCACCGGGTTGCCCGACGGGTCCAGGAAGTGCATCAGCTCGCCCCACGAGTTGGACACCATGTCCGCCAGGTGGTGGTCGACGACCAGCTGCAGCGAGTCCAGCAGGCCGCCGTTGGCCGCGACGCCGCCGCCGGCGGTGTCGAAGCAGGAGTTCGCCCCGATGTAGAGCACCTTCGCGTCGGGCGCCATGCCGTGCACCGACTCGACGTCCAGCGCCTCCTCGCCGGCCCAGCCGGCGGGCTGGCCGCACGCAGCCTGGTCGGTCCACTGGCCCGGGGTGACGATCTCCGAGTACTGACCCGGCCGGAACGGCTTGTCGCCGTGCCGGGCCGCGTACTCGTCGGCGTCGGCCTTCATGCTCGGCAGGCCGTAGGCGTCCAGGACCGCGACGGTGACGCCCTTGCCGGTCAGGCCGGTGCTGGTGACGCCGTAGGCGCCGCGCACCTGGGTCGGCGTGTAGCCGCAGACCGCCCACGGGACGGACTGGCCGTTCAGCGCCGGCAGGCCGGTCGCGAGCTTCTGGCCCTGGTAGTCCGAGCAGGGCGTGGTGCCCAGGTAGGGGACGCCGCCGGGGGAGACCGAGGCGGTCTTCTTGTCCTTCGCGTCGGTGCCGTTGGTGCCATCAGTGTTGTTCGGCTTGTTCGCCGTCCGGTCCTGCGACAGCCCGACGATGCCGATGATCGCGGAGCGCACGCCAGCCGGGACGCTGACGTCGCGCGAGGGCGCGCGCAGCGTGCCGTCGGACGTCGCGTACTCGTGGAACGAGGTGTTCAGGGCGGCCGCGACAGCCGCGGTGCTGCCCTGCACGGCTATGTAGTCCTCGGTCTGCCCGGTGACGGTCAGTCCGGCCCCGCCCAGCCACGTCTTGACCGCCGCGACCTGCTCCGCACTGGCGCCGAACCGCGCCTGGATCTGCTCCGGCGTCAGGAAGTGCCGGTACGCCGCGCTCTTGGGATCGGCGACCGACCGCGCGTAAGCGGCCAGCCCCTGCGGATCCCGCCCGGCCAGGTACACCCGCACCGCCAACGGCGCCGCAGCCGGCGCCGCACCGCGATCGGCACTCGCCGAAGCCCACGTCGGCTTCGAACCGGGCAGCGTGTCGGAGGTGGCGGCATGCGCGGCCCCGGCGCCGATGAGGAACATCGAGCCGGCCGCCAACGTGCCGGCCATCGAGACGGCGGCGGCGACCCGCCCGCCCTTGCGTGATTCCTTGCGTGATTCCTTGCGCGATCGGGATCCCCGCGGAGATTCCTCGAACGATTCATGGAGGCGAGAGGTCGCGTTTGTGGGATTTGCCACGGAGAGCTTCCTTCGTCGAAGCGGCACCCCGCGGGTGCCAACGGTGGCGGCGCCCACGGTGTGCGCAGCGGCGGATCATCCGGCTGCGTCGCTGATTCTGACGATGAACGGAGGGTTGCGACAGGGGGCGTAGATCACGGAATGGCAAACAAAGTGAGGGTGAAATGCGCGAAGCAGGCTTATGTCCCAAGCGAGACAATCAGCCATCGCACTCGCGGTCGGAGCGATCGGAGCGGTCGGAGCCCTCGCCGCAGTCGGGCGAGTCGGCGGGGCCGGGCGAGCCAGCATCCGAGGCCCCGACAGCATCGGCGCATTCCCGCCGCCCGAGACTCCCCCGATCCAACGGACCGGTGTTGGCCAACTCCAGCTTGATCGACAGCTCGTCGACGACTTCCTCCAGCGTCCGCCCCGTCGCCGCGGCATTGTCCTGCGCGAGCGCGGCGAGCAACTGCACGGCGGACAGCAGCGTGTGCCGAACATCCGATCCGGGAGCGTCCTGATGAACGTCGAGCCCGAGCTCGCGGTGCATGGCGGCCATCGAGACCGGGCCCTGGTGAACAAGGATTCTGAGAAGGGTGAGAACGATCCGTGGGTAGTCAAGCCCGAAGTAGCGCCGCGGTTCCGTCACGGATCCATACTCGCACAAAAGTTCGAACGACAGGGCCCGCTTTCCCCACGGCATTGAGGCGGGGTCCCGTGGCGGCGTGAGCGGCAGGTGCTCAGCGCCGGCGTTTGCGACGAAGCCTGCTGCGGGCCTTGTTCTTGGTGGGGTCCCCCTGCCTGGCGAGGACGGCCTCGGGGTTGGCAAGGCGCCAGGCTGCGTCGACAGCCTTCACCTGGAGCTGAAAGTCGGGGCGATTGGTGCTCACGATCCCCGGAAGGAACTGGCCGTGCCCGCCCGACACCGCGCGCAGCCCCTTGGTCGGCATGCCCATTCCGTAGGACACGGCGTCGACCCAGAGATAGTCGACCTCCGACCAGGGCAAAAGACGCGGACGCCGACACGGCTTGGCGATGAGCAGGCCGTCCTCCCGTATGCGCGTCGTGCCCAGGTACGTGGGGGCGCCCAGCAAGGTGAGGAACGTCGCGAGCGTCATGGCGACAACCGCAGTCGTCACCGCCATCACATCGAACCGCGCAACGGACACCCCGTCCCTGGGAGCGACCGTATGCGCGGTCACGAGCGCACTGACGGCCAAGACGGCACAGAACCCCAGGAACAACCCCAGGAAGCCAAAGATCATGACACGAGTCGCCCGGCCTGCACGGATCGTGATTTCCCCCGATGGAACCATGCGTCGAGGGTAGGTCCGGCCACCGCAGACATCAACGTCGTGCCAGGTCCGGGCGCAGGAACGTAAAAACACTGAGAGCCCGGGCGCCGGAAATCCGGTCTACCTGGGCTCTAACCATCTGAGCGGGCGACGAGAATCGAACTCGCGCTCTGAGCTTGGGAAGCTCATGTTCTACCATTAAACTACGCCCGCACACGCACCCACCGGCGGGAATCCGCCCGGCGAGCCGCCGTATGAGCGCCAACTGTACCTGATGGCTCGGGAGCGCGTCACGGAGGTTGCCGGTGTGGGGTCGCGGGGGTGCGTCGCGGTTGTTGCGGATGCCGGGGCCCGGCGTGGGGTGCGGCGGGGACACGGTAGCGTGGGGGGCGTGTTGCTCTCAGATAAGGACATTCGGGCGGAAATCGGGGTGGGCCGGGTAGTCCTGGACCCCTTCGAACCTGCGATGGTGCAGCCCTCCAGTGTGGATGTGCGGCTGGACCGGTTCTTCCGGGTGTTCGAGAACCACCGGTATCCGTACATCGATCCGGCGCAGGAGCAGCCTGAGCTGACGCGGATGGTGGAGCCGGATGGGGACGAGCCGTTCATTCTGCATCCGGGGGAGTTCGTGTTGGCGTCGACCTATGAGGTCGTGACGCTGCCGGAGGATCTTGCTGCGCGGTTGGAGGGGAAGTCGAGCCTCGGGCGCTTGGGGTTGCTGACGCACTCCACGGCCGGGTTCATCGACCCCGGGTTCTCCGGGCATGTGACGTTGGAGCTGTCCAATGTCGCGACGCTGCCGATCAAGCTGTGGCCCGGTATGAAGATCGGGCAGCTGTGCTTCTTCAAGCTGTCGTCGGCCGCCGAGAATCCGTACGGGTCCGCCGTCAACCAGTCGCGGTACCAGAACCAGCGGGGGCCGACGCCGTCGCGGAGCTACATGAACTTCCACCGGACCGACATCGCCAAGGCCGACAAGCTCGTCCAGGAGCGGTCCGAGGACTTCGCCGACTGAGGTCGACGGGGGGCGCCCGGCGCCAACCGGGTGAATCTGAGCCCGGATACGTATAGCCCGACCCGCCTGCTGACACAGTGACGATGTGGTCGCATTGTCAGTTCGTTGGCCCTTTGCCCGTTCCGCGGACCAGCCCGCCGCGCGGCCCGACCGCCTGCTCCGGGACAACCCGGTGCTGCTGCTGTCCGCGCTCCAGGGTCCGGATACGGTCGCGGGGCTGGTCGCGATGTGGAATCCGGGCTGGGGGCCGGCGGCGGGGGCGTCGGACGCGGCCCAGGCGCAGCCCGCGCCCCTCACCTCAGCCCAGGCAGCCAC
>NZ_JAACYW010000132.1 GCF_015356825.1 Catenulispora rubra
CGTCGACGCCGGCGAGCACGGCCCGCGAATGCGACCCCCCGACATCGAGCCCCACCACACACCGGTCCGCCATGAACGCCGCCACCTCCCGATCGGACGCCGCCGGCCACCAGGTGTGCCGCTGTGGCGTTATGTGGGATCTTGCCAGAGAGGGCACAACAACTCAACGCCATCGCAGAGTCTTGACGAGCCGCCGGCGATTTGCGACGCCCCCGGTTCAGCCAGGTGACGAGGGAGGCACGGAGCGCGATCGTGGGCGGCGGAGAGCGCGAAGCGAGCGTCTGGGTTGATGTGGATTCTTGGCGCAGAGCGGCTCGCGCCGAGCAAATGGCAGCGAAATCGGGGGCGAAGACGGCCAGGTCAGGCGGGCTGGAGGCAGGCGGAGGCAGGGGCCTGAGGCGCTGGGGGCGGGCATGGCGCCAAATCGGGTGCGCTTAACCGCATCAGCACACGGTTGATTGATTTGGTCGCCCGCGATGATGGCGGCGACCGGGCTGCGCAATGCGGCGCGCCGGCTGGACTCGCTCGGGTGCCGCTGCATGATGATGTGCGCCAGCCGATCCTGCCTGTGTTGGCCGAATCTGCTGCACTGGCCAATCTGGTCTGCCCTGGCTAATCCTGCGCGCGCCGGCCGATTCTGCCAGCCAGCTCCTACTCGACCGCCCCAGCAACCGCCCCCGCGCCGGCGGCCAGCCGCTCGTGCACCGCGGCGTCGATCTCCGGGTCTAGCATCCGCGCCGCGAGCCAGGCTGCGCCGACCGCGCCCGGGGCGGCGAACAGGGGGGTGCCGCCGTGGTGTTCGGCGAGGCGGCGTTGGACTTCGGCGCCGATGGGGCCCGGTGCTGTCAGGAGGGAGCCGGCTAGGACCAGGGGTTCGCCGGGGTCGTCGGTGGTCAGGGCGGTGGCGGTGGCCATCAGGTGGCTGACTGCGCGGTCCACGATGCGCTGGGCCACGCGGTCGCCGGCTGTGGCCGCTGCCGATACCAGTGGTGCCAGCGCGGCGAGGGCGATCGGGGGGCCGTCGTACACTGCGTCGCGCAGGGCTGCGATCTGTTCCTCGGTGGACTGCGGGGCCACGTCGTCGCCGGTGACCGTGCCCAGGACTGCCGAGGCCAGCAGCGTTGGTTCGCCGCGGCCGTCGAGGGCTGCGAAGACTGCGCGGACCGCCTGGCGGCCGATCCAGAAGCCGGAGCCGTCGTCGCCGACCAGCCAGCCGTTGCCGTCGATGCGGGCGGTGACCTCCTCGCCTTCGACGCGGGCGGCTATCGAGCCGACGCCAGCGATCAGGACCGAGCCGCTGGGGCGCGGGGTTCCGGCGGCGAAGGCGGTCACGGCGTCGGCGACCACCAGGACCGGACACGTCAGGCCCGCGTCGATCCAGGTCTTGGCCAGGGCCTCGGCGCTGGAGCCGCGTGAGTAGCGCAGGATGCCGGCCGCGCCGACCACGACGCCGGCCACCGATGCCGGGGCCACCGTGCCCAGCGCCTGGCCGACCGCGTCGCTCAGGTGCGCCACGACGTCCGGGATGGGCAGCGCCGTCGGGTTCGCAAGCCCTGTGCGCCCGCGGCCGATGACCTCGCCCTCGACCGTCGCGACCACGGCCTCCACCAGCGTCGACCCGGCCTCCACCCCCAGCACGACCCCGGTCCGGATGCGGTCCCGGCCCGCCGGGACGGACGGCACGGCCGGAGTCGGTGCCGAGGCGGCGGGCGAAGCGGACGGCATGGGTCCTCCTGGCGTGGACGGAAGTGTCCCGGTGGTGGTCGGTGCCTGACACAGTCTGGCATGCCGGACCGGGCCTAGGAACGGTTCGGGCCAGGTCCGGGACCGGTTACGGGACCCCGGCGGCGGGGCGGGCGGCGTCGCGCGCGGCGTGGCAGGCGGCGTGCCGCCCGGAGGCGGGCAGCGGCTCCGGGTCGACGGTCAGACACCGCCCCGCCACGCCGAGCCGTTCGGCCTCACCGGAAGCGACAAGCGGACACCGCGGATGGAAGCGGCAACCGGTGGGAATCGCCGCGGAATCCGGCGTTTCGCCGGTCAGGATCGCCGGCTCCGCACCGGACTTGGCCACGACCGCGACGACCGACAGCAGGGCCCTGGTATACGGATGCTGCGGCGCGGTCAGCACCTCCTCGACGGTCCCGGTCTCCACGATCCGCCCGAGATACATCACCGCGACCCGGTCGGCGATGTTCCACGCCAGCCCGAGATCGTGCGTGACGACCAGCGCCGACAGCCCGGCGCTCGCCCGCAGATCGAGCATCAGCTTCAGGATCTCGCCGCGGACGGAGGCGTCCAGCGAGGCCACCGGCTCGTCCGCGACGAGAACCTGCGGATCGAGCACGAGCGCCCCGGCGATCACGACCCGCTGGCGTTGCCCGCCGGAAAGCTGGTGGGGGCGCAGGTCGAAGAAGCGCTCAGGAGGACGTAGCCCCGCGCGGGACAAGGCATCGGCGACTTTGGCCCTCTCGTCGGGAAAACCGGCGAGGGCGGATCTACCGTGGATTCGCAGGCCTTCGGCGACGGCCTCATAGACCGTGCGGCGCGGGTTGAGGGCGCCGGTCGGGTCCTGGAGCACCAACTGCACGCCCCGCCGACAAGCCTTCAGCGCGCGCGATTTATAGGACACCGGCACGCCGTCATGCAGGACCCGGCCTGCCGTGGGCACGACGAGCCCGGTCAGCGCACGCGCCAGGGTCGACTTGCCACAGCCGGATTCGCCGACCAGCGCCACGATCTCGCCCGGAGCGATGTCGAGATCGACGCCGTCGACGGCGCGTGCGCGTGCGCGACCGCGGCCATGCCGGGACCGGTAGGCGACGTAGAGCTCGCGGACAGACAACACCGGCCGCGCACCGACTTCCGTGGGATCTGCCTCCGCGCTCACAACGCCTCCCGCACAACATCCACCCGCACACACGCGGCCGACCGACCATCCCCCGCAGCCACCAGCGCCGGCTCCGCCGCCCGGCACTCCGCGGCGGCGAACGCGCAGCGCGGCGCGAACGTGCAGCCCTCCGGCAGGTGTGCCGGGTCCGGCGGGTCGCCGGGCAGGCCGCGCGGGCCGCGCCGGGAGGCCGGATCGCCGATGCGCGGGAACGCCCCGGCCAGCGCGCGGCCGTAAGGATGCCGGGCGTCGGCGAAGACCTCGCCGGCCGGGCCCTCCTCGGCGATGCGCCCCGCGTACATCACCGCCAGCCGGTCGCAGTGCTCTGCGAGCACGGCCAGGTCGTGGCTGATCATCAGCAGGCTGATACCGTGCTCGGCCACCAGCTCGCCGATCAGCCGCAGGATCTGTGCCTGGATCATCACGTCCAGGGCCGTGGTCGGCTCGTCGGCCACGATCAGCCGCGGCGAACACGCCAGCGCCATCGCGATCATCACGCGCTGACGCTGCCCGCCCGACAGCTCGTGCGGATAGGCCGACGCACGCGCCGCCACCAGCCCCACCTGGTCCAGCAGCGTCGCGACCCGCCGATCGGCGGCGGCCCGGCCGACGCCGCGCTCGTGCAGCAGGATCGGCTCGGCGATCTGGTCGCCGACGCGCCGCACCGGGTTCAGCGAGTGCATCGCACCCTGGAAGACGATCGAGGCCTCGGCCCAGCGCACGGCACGCAGCCGACCCCAGGTCATGCTCTGCACGTCCTCGCCGTCCAGCAGGATCCGCCCCGAGACGTCCGCCGACTTCGGCAGCAGTCGCAGAACCGCGCCGGCCAGCGTCGACTTGCCGCAGCCGGATTCCCCGGCCAGGCCGAGCCGGCCGCCGGCGGGCAGTGCGAGGTTCACGCCGCGCACCGCCGGCACCGGACCGCTCGCCGTCTTGTACGAGACGCGCAGGTCTTCCAACTGAAGGACGTCGTTCACATCCGCTCCTGAAGCCGCGGGTTCAGCACCTGCTCCAGTGCCCGGCCGACCAGCGTGAAAGCCAACGCCACCGCGACGATCGCGGCGCCCGGCGGCAGCAGGATCCACCAGTCCCCGGCGCTGACCGCCCCGACGGCCCGGGCCAGCTGCAACGTCGTGCCCCAGGACACCTTCGTGGGATCGCTCAGCCCCAGGAACGCCAGCGTCGCCTCGGTCAGGATCGCCGCCGACACCGTCAGCGTGGCCTGAGCCAGCATCAGGGGCATGACGTTCGGCAGGATGTGCCGCCGCATCACGTGCCAGTGCCCGCCGCCCAGCGCCCTGGCCCGCTCGATGTACGGCCGCGACTCCACCGACAGCGTCTGCGCCCGTACCACCCGCGCGGTCGTCGGCCACGCCGTCACACCGATCGCGATCACCACCGTGCCGACCCCCGGCGTCAGCACCGAGGCCAGCGCCGTGGCCAGCACCAGCACCGGCAGCACCAGGAACCAGTCCGTGACGCGCATCAGCACCGTGTCCACCCAGCCGCCGAAATGCCCGGCCGCGACCCCGACCAGCGCCCCGATCCCAATGGCCAGCAACGTGGCCAGCAGCCCCACGGTCAGCGAGATCCGCGCACCCCAGATGGTCACGGCGATCATCGAGCGTCCATAGGCATCGGTGCCGAGCAGGAACCGCCCCGACGGCGCCTGCCGCGGCATGCCCGGCGCGAACACCGCCGAGAGGTCCGTGGCGGAGATGAACAAGGGAGCCGCCAGCGCCGTCACGGCGGTCAGCACCAGAAAGGCTAGGCCGACCAGGCCGGCCCGCCGACGACGGAAGCCGGCGATCACGAGGTGCGCACTCTCGGATCGAGGATCGGATACAGCAGCTCGGCCAGCAGGTTCATCACGACCACCGCCGCCGCGAAGAAGACGAACAGCCCCTCCAGCAGCGGCTGGTCCGGCACGGTCAGCGCCTCGTAGAACAGCGACCCCAGGCCCGGCCAGGAGAAGATGGTCTCGGCCAGGATCGAGCCGGACACCGCGGTCCCCAGGTTCAGGAACACCAGCGTGACCGCCGGCAGCATCGCGTTCGGCACCGCGTGCTTGCGCCGCACGTCGTCCTCCCGCAGGCCCTTGGCACGCGCCGTGGTGAGGTAGTCGGCGCCGACCTCCTCCAGCAGCGTGGCGCGCATGGTCAGCAGGTACTGCGCGTAGAGCACCGCGACCAGCGTCACGCAGGGCAGCACCAGGTGCCGGAAGTGGTCCCACGCGGAGGGGAAGAGCCCGTGCACGTTCGGCGAGCTCATGCCCCCGGTCGGGAACATGCCCGGGATCGTGCCGAAGCCGACGCCGAACACCACGATCAGGATCAGCGTCGGTGTGCGCCGAGTGTGGCAATTCCCCAAGGAGTCGTCAAGACTCCACGGTTTGTTCGACCAACAACCCACATATTCCACAGCTGATGCCGGAGGCCGCCGTACCAGCGGGCGTGAACCCCACTACTCTGGGGGTGCGCGCGCCCGCGCGCGATCGTCCGGCCAGCTGTGGAGTCCCGACGGATGAAGGAAGAACTGCTCGACGCGGTCCTCCCCGAGGAGCGCCGTCTGCGCATCGCCGCGCAGCTGCGCCGCGACACCCGCGTGCGGGTCGAGGACCTGGCGGCACGGTACGGCGTCTCCGGCGAGACCATCCGCCGCGATCTGCAAGTCCTGGAGGAGCGCGGCATCCTGCGCCGGGTCTACGGCGGCGCCGTCGCGCAGGAGTCGCGCGGCTGGGAGCCCGGCGCCGACGAGCGCGCCATCGCCCGGCTGGACCCCAAGCGGGCCATCGCCGCGGCCGCCGCCGCGCTGGTCGAACCGGGGGAGACGCTGGTCTTCGACCTGGGCACCACGGTCGCCGAGACGGCGCGCGCGCTGCCGGCCACCTTCAGCGGCCGGGCGCTGTGCGTCGCGCTGCCGACCGCCGCCGAGCTGGCCGGCCGCGAGGGCGTGGAGGTGCACCTGGCCGGCGGGCAGGTGCGGCGCGGCGACCTGTCCTGCGTGGGTTCGGGCTCTGAGAAGTTCTTCGAGCGCTTCTTCGCCGACCGCGCGTTCATCGCGGCCTCCGGCGTGCACCTGAAGGCCGGCGTGACCGGCGACCGGCTGGAGGAGATCCCGGTCCGGCAGGCGATCCTGGCCCAGGCGCAGTCCGTCTACGTGCTGGCCGACGGCTCCAAGCTCGGCCGGGTCGCGGTCGGCCGGGTGTGCCCGCTGTCCGCGGTCACCGCGGTCGTCACCGACTCCGGCGCCGATCCGGAGGCGGTGCGCGCGCTGGAGCAGGCCGGGACCCGGGTGATCGTCGCGCCGACCGGCTCCGAGCTGGACTGACGCTCAAGGTTTTGAGGGAGAGGCAAAGACCCGTCAAGAATCATCATGGGTTTTTGTTGATTATGCGCACGGTTGGTGCCACCTTGTCCGGGGAGTCCCCCACACCCCCCACAACCCGGACGGTGATCGCGACCCATGATGAGACGCGAAAAGCGCAGACCCCGCATGCGCCTGCTCGGCACGCTGTTGTCCGTGGCCGCACTGCTGACCTGCGGACTGAGCGGCGCTCCGGCCCAGGCCGGTACCACAAGCGGCGGCGTCACGGCGGCGTTCGCCGCCGCCTCGCACACTTACAGCGTGCCGCAGCAGATCCTGGAATCGGTCTGCTACCTGGAGGGCCGCCTGAGCTCGCACGGCGGCCGGCCGAGCGTCGACGGCGGCTACGGCTGCATGAACCTCGTGAAGAACGACCGGGCCGACACGCTCGACCAGGCGGCGAAGCTGACCGGGCTGAGTGTCAGTGCTCTGCAACGCGACACCGCGGCGAACATCCGCGGCGGCGCGGCGGTGCTGCGTGCCGAGGCGCTGGCGCTGGCGTCGAAGCTGTCGAAGCTGTCGAAGCTGCCGACGTCGCCGAAGCTGCCGACGTCGCTGTCCGGCTGGTACGGCGCGATAGCCGCCTACAGCCACGCCTCCTCGCGTTCGGTGGCCGGGATGTACGCCGACGCCGCGTACAAGCTGATCGGCACCGGCTTCACCGGCACGGCCGACGACGGCTCCCGGATCACCCTGGCGCCGCAGTCCGTGACGCCGGACAAGTCCACGCTGAACTCCGTGCCGCTGGCGCCCGCGGCGCTCCCCACCGGCTGCACGCAGGACGGCAACGTCGACTACCCCTCGGCGATCGACTGCGTGGTGCCGTCCAGCTATGACTGCAACGTCGCCGGAGGGGCGTGTACGTACACCGGCTCGGACCGGCCGTCGAGCTACGCCATCTACGACGTGACCCTCCACGACCTCGAAATGAGTGCGCTGGACGGCGTGAACGAGTTCGAGGACGCCAACAGCGGACTCAGCGTGCACTACGTCGTCGACACCGACGGCACGGTCTACCAGACGCTGCGCGAGCAGGACATCGCCTACCACGCCGGGAACTACTACTACAACGAGCACGCGGTCGGTATCGAGCACGCGGGCGTCGACGCGTCCGGCTACCAGTGGTACAACGCCACCGAGTACCTGGCCTCGGCCAAACTGGTCGCCTATCTGGCGAACAAGTACAGCATCCCGCTGGACCACGCGCACATCACCGCGCACGGCATCACCCCGGCGCCGACCGTCAGCACCTCGCCGAACCACGTCGACCCGGGCAAGTACTGGCTGTGGGACTACTACTTCGGGCTGATCCACGCCCAGGGCGTGCCCTACCCGACCGGGAACACCCCGGCGGCCGGGCTGTTCCGGGTCAACCCGACGAGCGACCAGAAGCCGCTGGGCTCGAACGGCGCCGAGACCGCTGCCAACAACAGTTTCTTCACCCTTTACACCGGTCCCAGTACCGCGGATCCGAAGATTCCCGGCGCGCCTGGTGCCGACTCCACGGACGAGACCACCAACGTCGAGACGCAGATGCCGTACTACTACCTGGCCTCCCAGCCCGACCAGGCCGGGAGCGGGATGACGATGTACGAGATCTGGTACGGCGAGAACGACCGGCTGTCCAACTCCACGCCGAGCTATTACGCCGACGCGAAGAAGGCGTGGCTGGCGGTGCCGGCCGGATCGGCGGTGCCGGTGCATTCGTACGTGGTGAGTCTGAAGCCGACCACGACGAACGGGACGATCAAAATCTACGGACGGCCGACGACGAGCTCTTCGTACGTCATCGGTACCGCGCCGACCGGCTCGCTGTGGGCCGCGCCGAAGTCGGTGTTCGAGGACGGGACGCAGAACGTGTGGTTCGGGATCGACTACAACCACTGCGAGGCGTGGGTGCCGAGCTCCGAGGTGACGGTCGTCGACTGGTACTGAGGGCTGAGCTGAGAGCGGAACTGAGACCTGACCTGTGGCGCGGCCACAGGCCAGGTCTCAGCCGCGTCGGGTCAGGATGATCGTGGACAGCAGGTAGGTGGCGCCCAGCACCCCGCACAGGCCGGCCCAGGTCATCGATTCGTGGCCGCGGATGAGTGAGACGAGGAAGCCGCCGACCAGCACCAGGGTCAGCACGTGCAGGGTCAGCACCGACGCGCGCTGCTCGATGGACCGGCGGCGCTCGTCGCCGGTCTCGCCGCGCAGCAGCGCCACCGCCTCGGAGCGCCGGGAGCCGAAGACCAGGACCGCCGCGTAGGCGATCATGATGGCCAGGCCGGAGACGGCCATCGCCACGTTGTGGTGGCCCAGGTAGATCGCCAGGAACACGCCGCCCATCACGGCCGCTGTCACCGGGACAGTCCACGGTCCACGTGGTACGCCGCCCCGGCCGTCTCGTTCGTTCTGCCCGTTCTGCTCGTTCCGCTCCGACTCGCCCCCGCCGGTTCCCGTCTCAGCATCCGTCGACATGGAACATCCCCTCCACTGTTGTGCCGAAATACCGCGCGATGCGGATCGCCAGCGGGAGTGACGGGTCGTAGCGGGACTGCTCGATCGCGTTGACCGTCTGCCGCGACACCCCGAGGGCCTGCCCCAGATCCTGCTGCGACAAGCCTTTCGCCTGTCGCAGGGCCCGCATGTCGTTGCGCATGCTATGGAAAGTACGCTTTACATCGCGGCGGTGTCAAACAACCTTTACATCTCGCTCGCGATCATCTACGTGCGCGGTAGTAGTGCACTCATGCAGTGACTCCTCCTTTACGCTTCGCTTTTGCCGGACTACGGTGACAGCCGTGTCAGGACGTGGATTCCGCCCGGCCGACGCCGCTACTACGGCCCACCGTGCATACCGGCTGTTGGCGGCCGGACGGCCGGCGGGGGCGGAGCCGGTCGCGGCCGATCCGGGGGCGACTGATCCGGTGGCGGAGGTCGCCTCGGGGCTCGACGTCTCCGAGGACCAGGCGCGCGCCGGCCTGGAGTGGCTGGGCGAGCGGCGGCTGCTGGCCGCCGACGAGGGCGGCGTGGCCCTGCCGGAGCAGGCGGTGCTGGACGTGCTGGCCCAGGCCAGCGGCGGCTTCGGGCGGATGGCCGAGGAGGTGGAGCGCTGGCGGACCGCCGTCTCCGACCTGGCGGACCTGGTGTCCGGGGCGCCGGCCGGCTTCGAGTCCGTGCGCGTGGACGTCCTGCGCTTCACCGACCGTACGGAACTGCGCCGCTGGCTCGACGAGCGGGCCCTGCTCAACCGCCGCGACGCGGTGGCGATGCATCCGTCACTGGCTCCGAACGACGTGCTCCGCGAGAGCCTGAAGGTGGACCTGGAGCTGCTCAAGCGCGGAGTCGACTTCCGCATGCTGGTCTCCCGCACCGCGGCCCGCCGCCCGGGAGCCGCCGCGTACCTCAGCGCCCTGGAACGCGACGGCGGCCAGGTCCGCGTCGCCGACGCGATCCCCCTGCGGATGCTGGTCCTGGACGGCTCGGTGGTGGTCACCCCGGGCTCGGACGCGGAGCCTCCGTGCGACGTGGTGATCCGCAGCGACGTGATCGGCCGCTGCCTCTTGGCGGCCTTCGACCACCTCTGGGTCGCCGCGGAGAAGTACGCGACCTTCGTCGGCGCCGGCGGCGACCGCGATGAGGAGCTCACGGCGGTGCACGTCAGGCTGCTGCGGGCACTGGCGACCGGCGCTAAGGACGAGGCGATAGCGCGCCAGCTGGGGTGCTCGGAGCGGACGCTGCGCCGACTGGTCGCGCAGACGCTGGACGCGCTCGGGGTGCGGAGCCGGTTCGCGGCGGGGGCCAAGGCGGCGCAGTTGGGGTTGCTGGATTAGCTGCTGGACAGGGGAACCCGCGCATCGGCCCGACCCGCCCCGCGCGATTTTGCTGCTTCGCGCCGTGCGGTCGTCGTCAGCGCCACGGGTCGAGGGCGTGTTTACCGCTGGTCTGGCCTTCTTCGAGCCGCCGCAGTACGTCGGGCCCCTGGGCCAGGGGGTGGACCTGCGGGGTGCCGGGAGGGTAGACACCCTGGTCGATCAGCGCTTCGAGCTCGACCAGCAGGTCGGCGAAGGCGGCCGGGGCCGCGGCTGCCCAGTTGCCGATGTGCAGGCCCCTGCCCTGGGCGTAGTGGGTGAAGATGAGGTCGCGTGTGGAGAGCTCGGCGTGGCCGGACGCGGCACCGAAGTTGACCCCGGCGGCGCCCCGCGGAGCAGGTACTCCTGATGAGCCGTACCGGCAGCCCGGACTCCAGCAATTCGCGGATGACCAGCACCCGGTCGATGGTCGACGGGCAGTAGTCCCGGAACCCGTTGGCGGACCGGCCGGAGACGATCAGGCCCTCGGCCTCGTAGTACCGCAGCGCGCGTGCGCTGACGCCGGTGACGTTGGCAGCTTCGCTGATCTGCATGTCCGGCGACAACGTCCGGGCCCGCTGCCGTCTTCCGGTACGCAACCGGACTACTGAAGCGCTCCATCACCGAAACCCCACCCCACCAGCGCTTTTGCCATGCCTTTACGCGCTTCACCTCCTACCGGGGTTAGGCCGCGACCGGCCATGGCCGCCATCGGCCCGCCGCGACGCGTTCCCAACCGGCCGTTCGGTTCCGAGACTGACGAATCAGTCCCCGTCCAATCATCGGAACTGGAGATCCCCACCATGTACAGCCCCACCTTCCTCGCCGCCCGTCGCGGTCGCCTCGCCGCCGCGGCGCTGGCCTGCGCGGCACTCACCGCCGGTGCCGGTGTCACCGGCGCCCCGTCCGCTGCCGCCCACAGCCGCACACCGGTGTCCTTCGGCCATCACCGCCACGTGAAGAGCTTCCAGGACAGCAACTGGGGCGGCTACGTCGCCACCGGCAGCTTCACCAGCATCTCCGGCTCCTGGACCGAGCCGCAGGTGACCTGCAACACCAGCAACGACCTGTACGCGCCGTGGGTCGGCATCGACGGCTACGGCTCGAGCAGCGTCGAGCAGACCGGCGTGCAGACCGACTGCTCCTCCGGCAGCCCGGTCTACTCGGCCTGGTACGAGATGTACCCGGCGCAGCCCGTCTACTGGAACGACCCGGTCTCCGCCGGCGACTCCTTCACCGGCAGCGTCGTCGACAACGGCGGCGGCAACTACACCATCACCCTGACCGACAACATCGCCGGCTGGACCGAGAACACCCAGCAGCAGTACAACGGCCAGGACGCCAGCGCCGAGGCCGTCATCGAGTCGCCGACCTCGAGCTACCCGTCGTTCTCCGAGCAGGACTTCAGCAACGTGACGGTCAACGGCCAGGTCTTCGACGCCTCGAACCCGCAGACCCTGACCAGCGGCGGCTACGGCCCCACGGCGCTGAGCAACGGCTCGTTCGCGATGGTGCCCGGCGCCGGATTCGCTGCCCACAAGAAGTAGGATGCGCTGCTGGAAGACGGTATCGGCAGCTGCGCCTGGAACGGTCGGAATGGGCCGTAGCCAGTAGCGCCAAGCCGGTAGCGGCACGAAAGAAAGACGGACCGACCGGTCGTCGACAGCCACCGGTTCGCCATCCGGCGCCCGCCACGAGGCCTCGTGGCGGGCGCTTTCGTGTCCGGTGCACACTAAGTTCGACAGCGAGTGCAACAGCGACGGCGACTGGACTCGTCTTATCGTCTGTGCCCCTCCCGCAGAGTTCGCCGACTTCACCGGCCTGGCCCACCGAAAGCGTGCGGCTGCGAGCGGCGGCGCCCGACGCGGTCCCGGGCCCGGCCACGGTGCTCCGCCTGCTCGGCTCGGCCCGACCGGCCGACGTCCCGCACGTCCTCGGCACCCTCACCCCCGACCAGCTCGCCGAGGCCGTCGCGACCGTCGACCTGCCGCTGGCCCCGGCGGTGGTGGCCCACGTCTCCCGCTGCGGCCCTCCGCAGGCGCGCCGGGTGCTCGCGCGCCGCCTGGTCCAGCAGCCCGAACACGTGCCGCCGCGTCCCCTCACCCTCGACGCCTATCTGATTGCCCTGGCCGAGGCCGCGGCCACCGACTACCGCGACGACGCCGTGACCCGCCTGCGCGCCCTCGCGCTCGCGGCGTTGTGCGCCGGTGCGCTGACCGCCGAGCAGATCCTCGACCACACCCGGCCGGCGGCGTTGACGTTGGCGCTCGCCGTCTGTACTCCGGCCGACTACGCGCGTCCGTGGATGCGCCGCGCGACCGGCGACGTCAGGGTCCTGCTCGCGCGTCGGCTGTCCGAGGAATTGGGCGAGGACGACCGGCGCTGGGCCGCCGCGATCACGGTGAGCGGCAGTTTCACCGGCACGGTCGCCGAACTCCTGCACTCCGACCAAGCCCCGGCAGGCTTCCGGCGCTTCTTCGACGCGAATCATTCCGACTACGCGCCGCAGAACGTCCTGCTCGCTCTGGCTCCGCGGGGCGTCGCAGGACGCTACCTCGCTGGAGTTGGCCTTAGCGGTCCCGCCGGGGACCACCAGTGGGAGTGGATGCTCGCCAGCGGCCCGCTGAGCCGACCGCTGGTCGATCACGTGCTCGCGCACGGCACTGTCGGCCACCGTCGCCGGCTGCTGGGCAACGAGCTGTGCCCGGATTACGTCCTGGAGCAGGCGCCGGTCGGCTATACCCGCGAGATCCTGCTGCGCAGACTGCTGCCGCCCCACGTCCGCAGCCGCGCGTTCCACTTCTTCGACCGCGAGCCGCGCGAGGCCCGGCTGTGGGCCCGCGGCCTGGCCGAACGCGGCCGGGACGACCTCATCGACCTCGCCTGGTCGCTGCTCGACGCCCCGGAGCTGCTGCGCCAGGTGGTCGTCGCGGCCCTGGGGCGTGCCGACCAGGCGACGCTGACCTGCCTGTACGGCGCCCTGGCCGAGGCGGCCGGGCCGGAGCCGGTCTGGGCCCTGGACCTGGAGCGCGCCGGGAGCCTGGAGGCCGTACTGCCGCCGGTCCGCGCCTCGATGGCCTCGTGCAGCGCCGAACCGCTGGTCGAGGCGGCTCGGCAGACGCCACGCCGGCACTGGATCGACGTCCTGGACCCCGAGCGGTTCGGCTGCCAGGGGCTGCGCGCCGAGGCCGAACTCGACCGCACCGGCCATTTCCCGCTCGAAGCGCTGGTCGCCGCGCACCTCGACGGTCGTGCTGACTTCTGGGCCGAGCTGGCACGCCGCCTCGCCGCCGGAGCCACGCCGGTGGAATCCGCGATCACCGACGTGGCCGCGCGGACTGCGGTGTCGGCCTCCACCACCTGACAACAGGCCTGCCGGGGCGACGCGCCACCGCCGCTCCACCTGATGGACAGGCCCTGTCCAGGTAAGCCTCGCGGACTACAATCGTGTCCGATTGGTCAAGTAAGAGCAGCCGCTCACCCGGAGGAACCCTCATGGCCTCGACCGCCGCTATTTCCGCGCACGCCGGAAACGCCCGGATCGCCGCACTACGCGAAGCACTCCGGACCAGGGTGGTGGTGGCCGACGGGGCCATGGGCACCATGCTGCAGGCGCAGAACCCGACGCTGGACGACTTCCAGGGCCACGAGGGCTGCAACGAGATCCTGAACATCTCCCGGCCCGACGTCGTGCAGGCCGTCCACGAGGAGTACTTCCGCGCCGGCGTGGACTGCGTGGAGACCAACACCTTCGGCGCCAACCACACCAACCTCGGCGACTACGACATCTCCGACCGCGTCTTCGAGCTCTCCGAGGCCGGCGCCCGGCTGGCCCGCGAGGTCGCCGACGGCTTCGCCACCCCGGACAAGCCGCGCTGGGTCATCGGCTCGGTCGGCCCCGGCACCAAGCTGCCGTCCCTGGGCCAGATCGGCTACGCCACGCTGCGCGACGCCTACCAGGCCGAGGCCGCCGGGCTGATCGCCGGCGGCGCCGACGCGCTGCTGGTGGAGACCAGCCAGGACCTGCTGCAGATCAAGGCCGCGGTGCTGGGCGCCAAGGCGGCGGCGCGCGCGGCCGGGATCGACGTCCCGGTGTGGGCCTCGGCGGCGTTCGAGACCACCGGCACGATGCTGCTCGGCACCGAGGTCGGCGCGGCGCTGACCGCGCTGGAGTCCCTCGGCATCGAGCGCATCGGCCTGAACTGCTCCACCGGCCCGGCCGAGATGAGCGAGCACCTGCGCTACCTGGCCAAGCACTCCACGATCGGCCTGTCCTGCATGCCGAACGCCGGGCTCCCCATCCTCACCTCGGACGGCGCGCACTATCCGCTGAGCCCCGAGGAACTCGTGGACTGGCACGAGCGGTTCGTCGAGCAGTTCGGGATCGCGCTGATCGGCGGGTGCTGCGGCACCACGCCGGAGCATCTGCGGCAGCTGGTGGACAGCCTCGGCGGCCGCGAGGTTCCGCAGCGCTCGCCGAAGCGGGAGCCGGGGGCCTCGTCGCTGTACCAGCACGTGCCGTTCCGGCAGGACATCAGCTACCTGGCGATCGGCGAGCGCGCCAACACCAACGGCTCCAAGGCGTTCCGCGAGGCGCTGCTGGCGGAGAACTGGGACGCGTGCGTGGAGATCGCGCGCAACCAGATCCGCGACGGCGCGCACCTGCTCGACCTGTGCGTCGACTACGTGGGCCGGGACGGCGTCGAGGACATGAAGCAGGTCGCCAGCCGGTTCGCGACCGCCTCGACGCTGCCGATCGTGCTGGACTCCACCGAGCCGCAGGTGCTGGAGGCCGGGCTGGAGACGCTGGGCGGGCGGGCCGTCATCAACTCCGTGAACTACGAGGACGGCGACGCCCCGACCTCGCGGTTCGCGCGGATCATGGAGCTGGTGTCCGCGCACGGGGCCGGCGTCATCGCCCTGACCATCGACGAGCAGGGGCAGGCACGCACCGCCGAGCACAAGGTGGCGATCGCCGAGCGGCTGATCGAGGACATCACGGCGAACTGGGGCGTGCCGGAGGACTCGATCCTGGTGGACTGCCTGACGTTCACGATCTGTACCGGGCAGGAGGAGTCGCGGCGCGACGGCCTGGAGACCATCGAGGGCATCCGGGAGCTGAAGCGGCGGCACCCGGACGTGCAGACCACGCTGGGGCTGTCGAACATCTCCTTCGGCCTGAACCCGGCCGCGCGCCAGGTGCTGAACTCGGTGTTCCTGCACGAGTGCGTGGAGGCCGGCCTGGACTCGGCGATCGTGCACGCCTCCAAGATCCTGCCGATCGCGCGCATCCCCGAGGAGCAGCGCAAGGTCGCGCTCGACCTGGTCTACGACCGGCGCGCCGAGGGCTACGACCCGCTGACCCGGCTGCTGGAGCTGTTCGACGGGGTGGATGCGGCGTCGCTGAAGGCCTCGCGCGCCGAGGAGCTGGCGGCGCTGCCGCTCCAGGAGCGTCTCAAGCGCCGCATCATCGACGGCGAGCGCAAGGGCCTGGAAGCTGACCTGGACGAGGCGCTGACCGAGCGGCCGGCGCTGGAGATCGTCAACGAGGTGCTGCTCGACGGCATGAAGACGGTCGGCGAGCTGTTCGGCTCCGGGGAGATGCAGCTGCCGTTCGTGCTGCAGAGCGCCGAGACGATGAAGACGGCCGTGGCGCACCTGGAGCCGCACATGGAGAAGTCGGACTCCACCGGCAAGGGCACGATCGTGCTGGCCACGGTGAAGGGCGACGTGCACGACATCGGCAAGAACCTGGTCGACATCATCTTGTCGAACAACGGCTACAACGTGGTCAACCTCGGGATCAAGCAGCCGCTGCAGACGATCCTGGACGCCGCCGAGGAGCACACCGCCGACGCCATCGGGATGTCCGGGCTGCTGGTGAAGTCCACGGTGGTGATGAAGGAGAACCTGGAGGAGATGAACACCCGCGGCGTGGCGGGGCGCTGGCCGGTGCTGCTCGGCGGCGCGGCGCTGACCCGGGCCTACGTCGAGCAGGACCTCGCCGAGCTCTACGACGGCGAGGTGCGCTACGCGCGCGACGCCTTCGAGGGGCTGAACCTGATGGACGCGGTCGCGGCGGTGAAGGCCGGCGTGCCGGGGGCTTCCCTTCCCGCTTTGCGACCGCGCCGGGTGAAGGCCTCGGGGCCGCTGCGCGAGCTCCCGGACGAGCCGATCCCCGCGCGCTCGGACGTGGCGCTGGACAACCCGATCCCGACGCCGCCGTTCTGGGGCGACCGGCTGGTCCGCGGTATCCGCCTCGCCGAGTACGCGCCCTACCTCGACGAGCGCGCCCTGTTCTTGGGGCAGTGGGGACTCAAGCCGGGGCGCGGCTCGGGCGGGAAGACGTACGAGGAGTTGGTCGAGACCGAGGGCCGGCCGCGGCTCCGGATGTGGCTGGAGCGGCTGCAGACGGAGAACCTCCTGGACGCGGCGGTCGTGTACGGGTACTTCCCGGCGGTGAGCAAGGGCGACAGCCTGCTGATCCTCGACGAGAGCGGCGAGCAGCGCACGAGCTTCACGTTCCCTCGGCAGCGGCGTGACAGGCACCTGTGCCTGTCCGACTTCTGGCGCCCGGAGGACAGCGGCGAGGTGGACGTGGCCCCGTTCCAGCTGGTGACGGTCGGCGCCCGCATCGCGGAGGCGACCGCGGAGCTGTTCGCGGCGAACTCCTACCGCGACTACATGGAGCTGCACGGCCTGTCGGTCCAGCTGGCCGAGGCGCTGGCCGAGTACTGGCACGCGCGCGTCCGCGACGAGCTCGGCTACGCCGCCGAGGACCCGGACTCGACGGAGGGGCTGTTCAAGGTGGAGTACCGCGGATGCCGGTACTCGTTCGGGTACCCCGCGTGCCCGGACCTGGAAGACCGGACGAAGATCGTGGAGCTGCTGAAGCCGGAGCGGATCAACGTGCTGCTGTCGGAGGAGTACCAGTTGCATCCGGAGCAGTCGACGGATGCGATTGTTGCGCACCATCCGGAGGCTTCTTACTTCAACGCGGGGTGAGGTTCGCGGGGCGCGTAGCTCGGTGCGCCGGCGCGGGCGGTCAGTCGTCGTCCGCGCCCTCGGCGCAGTCGTACTCGTCGACGTCGAGCACCGCGCGGGTGGCGTGCAGGAAGTCCAGCACGTCGCGGTCCAGGTGCCAGCCCAGCAGGTTGTGGCCGTCGATCAGCTCGGGCGGCGTGCAGGCGAGGCGGTCCTGTCCTTCGTCGTCGTTGAACATGCGCACGATTTCCAGGACCGCGCCGGAACGGTCGTCTTCAGCGCTGAGCTGCCGCGCCAATGCGGCGATCGCGTCAACGTGAGGCGCGAGCCGCTCCATGATGTGCTCGATTTGCTGGTTCACGCTCATGGCCGGCTCGCGGCACACGATCTTCCAGTAGTGCAGAGCGGGACGGGGTCGCGGCTCGCCCCAGCGACTTCCCCGCACTGATATTTCGTCCGGCTCGATGCCCAGGACCGCGGCCATCTCAGCTGCCGAGGTGACCGGGCTGGACAGCCCGAAATAGGCGTACTGGCTGATGAGCATGCCGGAAGGATAGGAGTCGCAGCCGTCTGCGGCTCGGCAATATCGCAGCGGCCGATGCGATGGCCGCGCCCGCCGCGCCCGCCGCGCTGGTCACCCCTCCGTAGCCAGCGCCTCAGCCTCCGCGGCCCGAGGCCCCGTCACCCCGTGCACGGCCTCCGGCGCGTTCCGCCCCAGCAGGCCGCCGCCGAGCGCGACCATCCCCGCCAGCACCGCGACCGCGCAGAACGCCACGCGCAGTGAGGTCAGGTCGGCGATGCCGCCGATCATGCCGGGGGCGGCCAGGCCGGCGCCGTAGGCGATGGTCGCCACGCCCGCGACGCCGAGGGTGGGGTTGGGGCCGGCGTGGCCGGCGGCGGCGAAGGCCAGGGGGACCACCACCGAGACGCCGATGCCGATCAGCATGAAGCCGATGACGGCCGGGACCGGGCTTTGCGCCGCGACCACCAGCACGCCGCCGAGTGCGCCGAGGATGCCGCAGGCCCGCACCGTCGTGGCCGCGCCGAGGCGGCCGACCACCGCGTCGCCGGACAGGCGGCCGGCGGCCATGGTGAAGGCGAACATGCCGGTGGTGAACGCCGCCTCGGCCTCGTCGCCGTGCAGGGTGCGGTGCATGTAGACCGAGGACCAGTCCTGCGCCGCGACCTCGGCGTAGATGCCGCAGAAGCCGACCAGGCCGATCAGCAGGATCACGCCGCGCGGCAGCACGAACAGCGGCACGTCCTCCGTCGTCTCCTCGGCCAGGCCCACGTCGGCGGCGGTGGTGTGGAAGCCGTGCGTTCCCCACGTCACCGCCACCGCGATCACCACCGCCGCGACCGCGAAGTGCACGCGGGCGTCGACGTGCTGGTGCGCGGCCAGGGAGCCGGCCAGTGCGGCGATCAGGACGCCGATGCTCCAAAGGCCGTGCAGCCCGGACATGATCGAGCGGCCCATGCGCTTCTCGACCAGGATGCCCTGCGCGTTCATCGCCATGTCGGAGGTGCCGGCCACGGACCCCAACGCGGCCGAGCACGCCGCCAGGGCCGGCAGGTTCGGCATCCACGAGGCCGTCACCAGGACCGCGGCCATCGCGCAGATCAGCGCCCACGCCGTCGCCGCGGTGCCGAAGCGCGCCACCGCACGGCCGGCGAACGGCATGGTGGTCATGGCCCCGATCGAGCTCATGAGCAGCGCGACACCGAGTTTCCCCGCGGACAGCTGCAGGTGGTCGGACAGCCACGGCAGGCGCGAGGCGAATGTTCCGCCCACGGAGCCGTGGGCGGCGAAAACCACCGCGACGGAGCGTCGTTCCTTGTCCCACATGTGCCGTCTCCGCCCCTGGCCTGGTCCACCCCTTACGGCTGGGGATCTTATCCTCACATTAAGCGGCGTGGACCTGAGTAAAGTTTTGGCTAAGCTGAACACTTCGAGCGCTGACAACCAACCTTGGGCACGGCCCGCCAGGAGGGTGCATGGCCGAACACGAAGGACTGGGCCCGCTGCCGCCGATTTTCGACGTCCCGAACCCGCGGCCCCCGGCCCCGCTCGACACCGACACCCCGCACGTCGCGCGGGTCTACGACTTCCTGCTCGGCGGCAAGGACCACTTCCGGGCCGACCGCACCGCCGCCGAACTCCTGCTGCGCGCCAACCCGTACTTACGCGACACCTGCCGCGAGCAGCGCGACTTCCTGCGGCGCGCGGTCCGGTACCTGGCCGGCGCCGGCGTGCGCCAGTTCGTCGACATCGGCACCGGACTGCCCTCGACGTTACCGACGCACAAGATCGCGCGCTCCGTGGAGCCCGCCGCCCGGGTCGCGTACGTCGACAACGACCCGATCGTGCTGGCCCACGCGCGGGTCCTGCTCACCGACGGCGGTCCGGGGACCGCATTCGTCGAGGGGGACCTGCGCGAACCCGAGGCGCTGCTGCACGACCCGACGTTGAACGAGCTGATCGATCTCCACCAGCCGGTGGCCATGGTGGTCACCGGCTTGCTGCATTTCCTGCCGGACCATGAACAGCCTGCCAAGCACCTGCGCACGCTGATGGACGCCTGCGTCCCGGGCAGCTTCCTGGTGCTCACGCACGGCGCGACGGACCTCGCGGTCGAGCTGTCGCGCGCCACGGCCGCGGCATTCCGGCAGAACGCGATCCCGTGCCAGGCCCGGGACCGGGACGAGGTGCTGGAGCTGATGGTGGATCTGGAGCCGGTCGAGCCGGGGCTGGTGCCGATGGCGGCGTGGCGGCCCGAGGGGCCGGTGACGAAGGCGATGCGGGAGCGGCAGATCGCTTATGGGGCGGTGGCTCGGAAGGGGTAGGAGACGGGACACAGGTACGGCCGCGCGAGGCTGAGTCTCGCGAGGTTGGTTGTCGCGAGGTTGGTTGTCGCGAGGTTGGTTGTCGTGAGGCAGGATTTCGTGATGCAGGATTTCGTGAGGCGAGGCCTCAGACCGCGTCCAGCACCTGCACCGCGACCAGCTCCTCCAGGTACCGCGCGTCCCACCAAGCCATCTGCCACTGCTTGGCCCGCCGGAAGTACAGCTGCGTGTCGAACTCGACCGTGAACCCGTTGCCGCCGAAGACCTGCTGCGCGGTCGCCGTCACGTCCCGGAACGTGTCCCCGGCGAACAGCTTCGCCATCGGCGCCAGCTTCGCCGTGGAACGTCCCGCGTCCCGCGCCCACGCCGCCTCCCACACCAGCGTCTCGGCACCGTCGACCACCGTCACCGCGTCGGACAGGTAGTGCGCGATCGCCTGGAACGCACCGAGCGGCTTGTCGAACTGGTGCCGGGTCAGCGCGTAGTCGACGGTGAACTCCAGCGTCCGGCGGGCCGCGCCGGAGGCCTGGGCCGCGGCCAGCACGATCGCGTCGTGCATGACCGCGTCCCACACCGGCCAGCCGCCGCGGACGACGGAGTCCTGGGGGACGAACACGTCCTCGAAGTCGATCCGGAACTGCGTGTCGGAGGCGATGGTGAGCTGCTGCGTCAGGCTGACGCCCTCGGCCGCCGGGTCCACCAGCAGGAACACCACCTCGCCGTCGGCTTCGTCCCGCGCCAGCACGAGCACTCGCTCCGCGCTGCGCGCGTAGGGGACGTGGCGCTTGACGCCGGTCAGCCGGTAGCCGCCGCCTTCCGCCGCGACCGCCTTCGCCCGCACGCCCTTGGGCCCGCAACCGCGATCCGGCTCCAGCCACGCCACGGTGAACACCCCGGTCCCGGAGGCGATCCGCGGCAGCCAGCGTTCCTGCTGCTCATCGCCACCGGCCGTGGCCAGCACCCGGCCGGCCAGCACCGTGCTGGCGAAGTGCGGCGAGGGCACCAGCGCACGTCCGAGCTCCGCGTAGACCAACGCCGCGTCCAGCAGCGTCATCTCCGTGCCGCCGTGCTCCTCCGGCAGCCGCATCCCGTGCAGACCGAGCTGCCCGGCCTGCTTCCAGAAGTCCTCCGGGTACCGTTCGGGATCGTTCTCCAGGTCGCGCACGGTCGCCGTCGGCACGTGCCTGGCGCACAGGTCCCGCACCGTGTCCCGCAACAGGATCTGCTCGTCGCTGAAGTCGAGGTCCATCGTCAGGGCCTTCTCTCTGGCTAGCTCGTCAGGGACGCCAGCGCTCGCCGCGCCGCGCCCACGGGTTGTCGTCGGAGTCCACCGGCACGGCGATGCGTGCGGAGCAGCCGGTTTTGGAGGCGTCGCCGACCGTCAGGTCGAGTTCCACCTCGACCCAGCCGCAGCCGACGTCGTCGACGGCCACGCCGGTGACGGTGCCGCCGATCGCCATGGTGTCGCCGGGGAAGACGGAGTCCTTCATCCGGAAGCGCATGCGGCCGGGGCGGCCGTGCGGGCCGGTCCAATCGGTGAGGTAGCGTTCGAACCAGGCGGCCTGGTTCGGGGTGTTGAGGAAGATGTCGCGGACGCCGTTGCGGTCCACGGCGAAGGCGTGGTCGTGGTGCATCGGGCGCCAGTCGCGGGTGGCCAGGGCGCCGAGGACGACAGTGGTCGCGGAGACGGCGTAGGTCAGGGTCGGCAGCGCGTCCCCGACGGCGATCGCGTCCAGCGTGAGCAGCGGTTTCATGCGCTCTGCCCCTCCCGGTCGTCTGTCCGATCGCCGTCCCGGTCGGCTTCCCGGTTGTAGCCGAACCCGGTGTACGACTCGACCCCGCACAGCTCGCCGCGCACGTTGCGGTACTCGACGTCGATGGTCCAGAACCGGCCGCGGCCGAGCTTGGTGGTCTTCACCGGGCTCACCGAGCGCAGGCGCTGGCAGGTGGTGAGGATGTCCCCGGGGCGTACCGGCTCGTGGAAGACCGTGGTGAACTCCGCGATGATCGCCTCGGGGAGGTTCAGGCGCTTCTTGAGGTCGAAGTGGATCTGGAGCGGCAGCTTGGGTTCGTCCCGGCCGGGGGACCAGTGGTGCGGACGGAACCACGTCGAGAGCATCGACGGCGGCGCGATGGGCCCGCCGGTGACTTCGGCGGCCACGGTGTCGTCCCAGTACAGCGGGTTGCCGTTCTCGACCGAGGCGCAGGAGGTCCAGATGTAGCCGCGCTCCACCGGGAAGTCGGCGGTCTCCTCGTGTGCCGTCTGGTCGATGAGGGCTGTGACGTCGGCGGGGAGGTCGTCGGGATGGTTGTCGGTCATGCCACGGTGCCTTCCGCCAGCAGTTCCTTGATCTCGGCTTCGGTGAATCCGGCTTCCAGGAGCAGTTGTGTGCTGTGGGTGCCGGCGGGGAGCTGATAGGAGAGTTCGGAACGAACCATTCCGGCCAGTAGTGGTGCGGTCTGGCGGAGTTCGCCGTGCTCGGGGTGGACGGCCGCCACGAACGCGTCGCGGGAGCGGTATTGCGGGTCCTCGGTCAGCTCGGCGACGGTGAGGACCGGTGCGACGCAGGTGTCTGATCCGGACAGGATCGCGACCCACGAGTCTCGGTCTCTGCCCGCTAACGCGGCGGCGATGTCCTCGCGGACTTGCTCTTGTACCGCGTCATCGGTCTGATGCGCGGCCCACTTCTCCAGCCCGAGCAGGCGGCAGAAGTTCGCCCAGAACTTCGGCTCGATCGCGGCGACGGCGAGCCAGCGGCCGTCGCCGGTCTGGTAGGTGCCGTAGCAGGCGTAGCGGCCGGAGGTCATCGAGTGCTGATAGCCGGGTTCGCTGCCGGTGGCCAGGTACTCGTCGACCGCGAGGGACATCAGGGACAGGACGCCGTCGGCGACGGAGACGTCCAGGTACGCGCCCTCGCCCTTCACGAGCGCGGCGAGGATGGCGATCACCGCGTGCATGCCACCGCCGGCACTGTCGGCGAGCGTGGCGCCGGGCAGGGCCGGGTTGCCGCGCGCGCCGGGCTCGCCGACGGCCAGGTAGCCGCCGACCGCGAGGTAGTCCAGGTCGTGCCCGGCCCACTGGGAGCTCGGCCCGGACTGGCCGAAGCCGGTGGTCGAGCAGTAGACGATCTTCGGGTTGCGGGCCCGCACCGCTTCGAACCCGACGCCCAGCCGATCGGTGACACCGGGCCGGAACGACTCGATGACGACATCGGCGCGCTCGGCCATACGCAGGAAGGTCTCTCGGCCGTGGTCGGCCTTCAGGTCCAGCAGGATGCGCCGCATGCCGCGATGGCCGCTGTAAGCGTGGAAGACCGGAGTGATCTGGACCGAACCGCGCGCAGGCACCGCGCCGACGTTGACGACCTCGGCCCCGTAGTCCGCCAGCCACCGCCCGGCGCGCGCCGCCGGACCCACGCTCGCGAGATTCAGGACCCGGACACCCGCCAGCAGATGCCCGGACGCGCCGCCGCTCGGGCTCGCGCCGCCACCCGTGCGCGCACCCGCGCCGCCCTTCGCGCTGCGTTCGCCCATCTCAGAAGTTCTTCGGCAGGCCCAGGCGCCGCCGCGCGATGATGTTCTTCTGCACCTCCGACGTCCCGCCCCCGATCGTGTCGAGCACCGTGTACCGGTACGTCGACTCCGCTCGGCCGGCCATCGGCGCCTCCTCGGTGCCGACGCGCAGCTGCGATCCGGGTGCGGCCAGGTCCATCGCGGCGTCGGCGACCCGTTGCGAGAGTTCTGTCGCGTAGAGCTTGTACTCGCTGGCCTCGGTGGTCGGCGGCGGGCCCGGTTTCGTCGAGGCGGCGACCACCCGCAGGCCCAGCAGGCGTGCCACCTCCGCCTCGGTCGCCAGGCGGGCGATGCGGCGGCGGGTGACCGGGTCCTCGCGGACCGGTTCGTCGTCGACTTCGGCGGTCCGGGCCCAGTCGACCAGGAGCTGGAAGCGCGCCGCGATGGGGGAGTAGGTGAACATCGTGAAGCGTTCCAGGTCCAGCGCCTCGGAGATGTACTGGAAGCCCTTGTTCAGCTCGCCGACGCGGTGGTCGTCGGGGACGAAGACGTCGTCGAAGAACACCGAGTTGGTGCGCTCGTCGCCCATCGTCCAGATGCCCTGGACGGTGATGCCGGGGTGGTCCAGCGGGACCAGGAACAGGGTGATGCCGAAGTGTTTCGGCGCGTCGGGGTCGGTGCGGGCGCCGACCCAGTACCACTCGGCGAAGTGCGCGGAGGTGGTCCAGGTCTTCTGGCCGTTCAGGATCCAGCCCTCGACGCCGTCGCGGGTGGCGCGCTCGGCCTTCAGCTTCATCGACGCCGCGTCCGAGCCGGAGTCCGGTTCGCTGTAGCCGACCGCGAACTCGACCTCGTTGCGCAGGATCTTCGGCAGGAACTCCTGGCGCAGCGCCGGCGAGCCGTGCGCCAGGATGGTCTTGCCGATGATGCCCACGCCCTTGCCGATCTGCGGGGCCCCGCGCCGGGCCAGCGCCTCGTTCAGCAGGTACTCGTACACCCCGTCGCCCTCGGCACCGCCCCACTCCTTGGGCCAGGTGATGCCCAGCCAGCCGCGCTCGCTCATCTTCTTCATGAACGCGCGGCGCGCCGGGGTGTCGACGATCTGCGCCATGTTCTCGCGGGTGACGTCGAAGACGCTGGTGTCCCCGGGGACCTGTTCGGTGTCGAGGAAGGTTTCGACGTCGGCGGCGAAGGCCCGCTGCTCGGGCGTGAAGTCGAAGTCCATAGTGCGGTGAACATATATCTGACGGCGTGTCAGATCAATACTCGCCGACCGCGCGCGTATCCTGCCCGGGTGGCAGACAGCGCGTGGCGGTTCAGCGTCCTCGGCCCGGTGCGCGGCTGGGGCCCGCACGGCGAGCTGGACCTCGGCTCGCCCCAGCAGCGCGAGCTGCTGGCCCTGCTGGTGCTGCGCCCCGGCCGCGCCGCCATGGCCGAGGAGCTGATCGACGCGCTGTGGGGCGGCGACGCCCCGAAGGGCGCGCTGAGCACCATCCGGACCTACGCTTCGCGGCTGCGGCGCGCGCTCGGCGGGGGCGCCGAGGGCGTCGGCGGCACGGGCAGCACAGGCGGCACCGGCGGCACCGGCGGCGTCGAGGCCTCCGTGGCTACGGCGGGTCCGATCAGCTCGGTGGCCGGCGGCTACGCCCTGACCGTCGACCCCTCGGCGGTGGACGCCCTGGCCTTCGAGGCCGGCCAGACCGTCGCGGCCGGCCTCCGGGCCGACGGCGACCTGATCGGCGCGGCCCGCCGCCTGCACGAGGCGCTGGAGCTGTGGCAGGGCGAGCCGCTGGCCGGTCTGACGGGACCGTTCGCGGTGGCGCAGCGTGCGCAGTGGACGGAGCGCCGGCTCGGTGCGCTGGAGGTCAGGATCGCGCTGGACCTGGAGGTCGGGCGCTACGGCGCGGTCACGGCGGAGCTCGCGGCGCTTTCGGCGGAGTTCCCGCTCCGAGAACGTTTCCGCGAACTCCAGATGCTGGCGCTGTCCCGCAGCGGCCGCAAAGCCGAGGCACTGGCCGTCTACGACCAGACGCGGCGCACGCTGGCCGAGGAGCTCGGCGTCGATCCCGGACCGGATCTGCGGGCGCTCTATCGCCAGGTGACGGCGGGGTCCGCGGACACCGACACCGTGAACGGCTCCGGACGCACGGCGCGCGACTGGGCCGCCGTGGCCGGCGGGGCGTTCGGACTGCCGCGGGTGCGGTCGGCGCCCAGGCCCGACGACGCCGGTACCGCCGGTACTGTCGCTGCCGCCGGTACCGGCGCCGCCGATCAGCGCACCGCGAACTCGACCGGAACACGTGCCGAGGCGACGCGTCCCGGAGCTTCGATGCATGCGGTCGAATCGGCGGCCGCCTTGGCCTGCGCCGGGCACACCGGTCCGGCGCAGCTCCCGGCCGACGTCGCCGACTTCACCGGCCGCGTCGACTGGTCGCGCCAGCTGCTGGAGCTGATCCAGCCGGGCGACGCGATGCCGCTGGCGGTGCTCTCCGGCATCGGCGGCGCGGGCAAGTCCACGCTCGCCGTCCACACCGCGCACCTGGCGGCGTGCAGGTTCCCCGACGGCCAGCTGTTCGCGGCGCTGCGCGGGACGGATCACGAGCCGTCCGATCCCGGCAGCGTGCTCGGCGGGTTTCTCAGGGCCCTGGGAGCTGATCCGGAAACCGTGCCGGACACGCTGAAGGAGCGTTCCGAGCTGTTCCGGAGCACGCTGGCCGGACGCAGGGTACTGATCGTGCTCGACGACGTGCGCGACGCCGAGCAGATCCGTCCGCTGCTGCCCGGCACCCCCGGGTGCGCGGTGCTGGCGACGAGCCGGTCCCGGCTGACCGGCGTCCCCGGCGCGCGCCTGCTGGAACTCGGCGCGTTCCACCCCGACGAGGCGCTGGCGCTGTTCAGCGCGGTGGCCGGGGAGGACCGGGTCGTCGGCCACGAGGCGGCGGTGCGCAAGGCCGTCGCGGTGTGCGGCCATCTGCCGCTCGCGGTCCGGATCCTGGCCTCGCGCCTGGCCGCCCGGCCGCACTGGACCGCCGAGACGCTGGCCGCGCGGCTGTGCGACGAGGCCCGGCGACTGGACGAGCTGCGGGCCGGGGACCTGGCCGTGGAGGCGACGTTCCGGCTCGGGTACGAGCAGCTGCGGCCGGACCAGGCGCACGCCTTCCGGTTGCTGGCCGTGCCGGACGGTCCGGACATCGGCGTCGAGGCGGTCGCGGCGCTGCTGTGCTGCTCGGAGCTGGTCGCCGAGGACCTCGCCGAGGGACTGGTCGACCTGTGCCTGGTCGAGTCGCCGAGCCCGGGGCGGTACCGGCTGCACGCGCTGTTGCGGATGTTCGCCCGACGGTTGGGGGCGGACGTCGACGGCCCCGATGCGCACCGCGCAGCACTGGATCGCTTAATCCGTTATTACCTCGGGGTTTCCGCTGCCGCGGCCAAGGCGGTGAATCCGTGTGCTGCGAACCTGGAGGGGCTGATATCGGCGCCCGCGGTCGCCGGCGCGCCGACCGGTTCGGCGGACTGCGCGGCGTGGGGGGAGCGGGAGCGGGAGGCGGCGTGCGCGGCGGCCACTCAGGCGCTGCTGAGCCGGCACGGCCGGGCGGCGCGGGCCGCCGGTGTCGGGGATGTTGATCAGAGGACTGATCCTGTCGGCGCGGGCGCGGGCTTCGTCGAGCCCGTCGACGTGGTCGACGCCTGCGCTGATCTCCTGTACTGGCAAGGGATTCTGTGCCAGTCCGGCCTCGGCGACCAGGACCTGGCGCGCCTGGCGGCCGTCGTCATCGACGAGGCCGACCGGGAGGGGAACCGGCGCGCGGAAGCCGTCGCACGGTTCGAACTCGCACACTCGCTGTCGCAGTCCTGGTACCTGGCCGAGGCGGACGTGCAGGCCGCGGCCGCCGTCGCCGTGGCACGGGACCTGCCCGAGCCCGGGTACCTGCTGGAGGCGCTGTCGGTGCTGTCCGCGAACCACTGGCGTGCCGGGCGCGACGAGGAGTCCATGCGGGCCGCCGCCGAGGCGCTGCACTTGCTGGAGCAGGCCGGCGCCGGCTGGGAGCAGCTGTCGGAGGCGCAGTTGAACCTCTCGCAGAGCCTGTGCCGCGTGCAGCGGCCCGGGGAGGCGCGGGAGCTGGCGGAGCGGGGGTTGGCGCTGCGGCGGGCCCACGGGGACGCCAGAGGGCTGGCCGACGGCCTGCACTCCACCGGGATGGTGCTGCGGGAGGCGGGCTTTCCCGATCGGGCCGCGGCCTGTCTTCGCGAGGCGCTGGACATCCACCGCGGCATCGGGCAGCACCGTCGGCTCGGCTGGTCGTACCTGCGGCTCGCCGAGGCGCTGGCGGATCAGGGCGTGGATCACGAGGCACTGGAGGCGGCAGGGCAGGCGGTCGAGACGCTGACCGAGGTCGGCGACCGGCCGGGGCGGGGGCTGGCGTTGGCGCTGGTCGGCCGGATCCGCGAGCGGCTCGGGGATCCGGCGGGGGCGCGGGCGGCTTGGCAGGATGCTTATTCGGGGTTCGAGGGGACGTCTTCGCCGGTGACGGTCGAGCTGCGCAAGCTGCTGGGGCTTGATGTCGCGCCGGGTGGTGCGGTTGGCGGTGCTGTCGGCGGGGCGGCTGATGACTTGGTCGGCGGCGCGGCCGGTCCCGAGGCACCGGCCGCGCGTCCTGCCGAGCAGTGGCCCCAATGGATGCCGCGGCATCCCGTGCCTCCGCGCGATCGGGGTTAGGCGGCCGTCTCGACAATCGCCTCGGTCGCGGCCTCCGCCAGCGCCGTGACCACGTCGTGCGGCACGTCCAGCGCCCCGAGCGCGTCGTCGAGCTGGGCCACCGAGCTCACCCCGACGACCGGCACGATCGCCGGGTCGCCGCGCAGCAGCCACGCCAGCGCCAGCTGCGTGCGCGTCACCCCGGCCTCGTCGGCGATGCGCCACAGGGTCCTGAGACGCGTCGCGTTCTCCGGGCTCTGATACTGCGGGGGCAGCGGCCGGTCTGGCCGGACCAGCGCGCCCTCCAGCAGCGTCGCGTACGCCATCATCGACACCTCGCCGTCCCGGACCATGGCCAGCAGCTCATCGTCCGCGGTCTCCTGCGGCGAGGAGAAGCCCGCGCCGGGCAGGGCCCGCAGGTAGGCGTGCCGCTGCTGGACCGCCGTGTAGCCGGGGACACCCAGCGCCTCGGCCGCGGCCCGGGCGCGCTTCACGCGGGACGTCGGGTGGTTCGAGACCCCGGCGACCGCCACCTTGCCCTCCGCGATCAGCTCCGCGAAGGCGCCGACCGTCTCGGGGAGCGTCACGGAGATGTCCTCGATGTGGGAGAACAGTACCTCGACGTGGTCGGTCCCGAGCCGTGCCAGGCTGCCCTCCGCCGCCGCCCGCACCACCGGCGCCGACAAGCCCTCGGCGTTGCGCGGCCAGGGCGCCCCGAACGCCGGATCCGGCTGCGCCCCGAGCTTGGTCGAGATCACCATCTCCTCGCGGCACCCGCGCGAGGCCAGCCAGCGCCCCAGCAGCTCCTCGCTCTCGTGGCCCGTGGCGCCGTCGACCCAGAAGGCGTAGCAGTCGGCGGTGTCCAGGAAGGTGCCCCCGGCCTCCCGGAAGCGGTCGAGGATGGCGACGGACGTCGCCTCATCGGTGGTCGTGCCGAACATCATCACACCCAGCGCGAGGGTGCTCACCTGCGGCCCGCGCGGACCGCCGAAGGTCGTGTACTCCATGCCGGCCATCCTGGAATCTGGAGCGCGCTCCAGGTCAAGCCCTCTTACGATGGAGCGCTATGACCACCGAGAACTACTCCCCGGCCCAGACGGTCGAGATATCCGGCTTCACCCTCGACACACTCCGCTACTACGAACGCATCGGCCTGATCGAACCCGTCCGCCGCGCCGCCGGCGGCCACCGCCGCTACACCGACGACGACATCGGCTGGCTGGACATGCTCCGCTGCCTCCGCGGCACCGGCATGCCCATCGCCCAAATGCAGACCTTCGCCGAACTAGTACGCGACGGCGACACCACAGTCGCCGAGCGCCTAGCGCTGCTCGAGGAGCACGACGCGAACGTCGAGGCGGAAATGGCGCGGCTGATAGAGCTGCGCCGGAAGGTGCAGGAGAAGATCGCCTACTACCGTGGCGCTCTGGCCGAGATGCCGGTGGAGTGCGTGCGGGATTAGGGCGGCGGGCCGGCGGTAGTCATGAGCGGCGGCGCGGCCAGGCTGCCAGTTCTGGCGAGGACCGGTGCCTTCGCGGCTGCGGGTGGCGACGGGGCACGCGTGGCCGACCATGTCGTGAGGGGGTCCGAAGGACCATGTGGGGGTTTGGTTCTGGGTCCCTCGCCGCGTCAGCGGGCGCAGCCAACCTGCCCGGTTTGGCGGTGTCAAGCCGGACGGAGCCGGACCACAGCAAGTGTGATGCGGCTTGATTCCGCCAGACCGGGCTGGTTCCGTTTACGGCGATGACGCGGCGAGGGACCCAGAACCCGGCGACCACAAGCAACACCGCCACCGACCAACGCAGCGCAGGCAACAGCGGATAGAAAGCCGAACAGTCGCGGACCGCCGCCATTAAGCCCGACGCGCGGGTCGCCCCCTCGTCGAGGAGGCCCGCCAGAGGCCTCAAGGCACCCACCAAACGCGGCCGGCAGCCGCCAGACCAAACGCATGCGCAGTGACTCGGACCAGTGCGCGGTCGTGGACGCGAAAACCGCCAGCCGCCAACGCACCATGCACAGACGTGGACCAGTGCGCGGTCGTGTTCGCGAATACCGCCGGTCGCCAGCGCAACCCGCGAGGCGCAGCCGAACTGCGTCCCCTGCGAGGCCATCCAACCATTAGCGAAGCCGTAAAAATCGCCTGTAAACCACACCCCAACCGCGACCCGGCAGCCCACCGGACCCCAGGACAGAAGCCCCGCCCTGTCTCTTATA
>NZ_JAACYW010000133.1 GCF_015356825.1 Catenulispora rubra
CCCCAGTAGCGCGCGCCTGGACCCGTTCCGCGCCGAGAAGACGCTGCTCGCGAACGCGAGCTAGCCCGATACGACAGCGAGCCGATCAGGGAGCGGTGCCCGTGCCTGCGCCGGTGCCGATGGTGGCGTTGGTGGCGTTGGTGTCAGTGATGTCCCGCGTCGCCGCCGAGGCGCGGGTCGCCAGGCCCAGCGACAGGGCGACCCCGGCTCCCAGCGCGGTTCCCAGCAGGCGTCGGCGGCTCGGTGTGCCGCGGCTCGTGAACGGTGTGGTCGTCATGTTCGAACCCTGTTAGCCGCCGGCCCGGGCGCACATCGGCTCCCGGGCGTAAGCCCCGGGGCGATACCGACGCCACCACAGACACCACAGACACCCCCGGGACGAAGATCACCTCATGTGACTGGCGTGTCTCGTCAGGTGATCGTCGGCTTCTCGTTACCGTCTCGTAGCGGTTACGGTGGCGGTGATCGTACGGTGACCCAGATCACATCGTGAACATCAGGGAGTGTGGCCATGCGCATCGGAGTGCTGACCGGCGGCGGGGACTGCCCGGGCCTGAACGCGGTGATCCGCGCCGCGGTCCGCAAGGGCGTGCAGTTCTACGGCTTGGAGTTCGTGGGTTTCCGGGACGGCTGGAAGGGGCCGTTGGAACGCATGACGAAGCCGCTGGACGTCGAGGCGGTGCGCGGCATCCTGCCCCGCGGCGGCACCATCCTCGGATCCTCGCGGACCAACCCGCTGAAGGTGGACGGCGGCGTCGAGCGGATCAAGGAGAACTTGCAGGCCGAGGGCGTGGACGCGCTGATCGCGATCGGCGGCGAGGACACCCTCGGCGTCGCGACGATCCTCGGCGACGAGCACGGGGTCCGCGTCGTGGGCGTCCCGAAGACCATCGACAACGACCTGAACGCCACCGACTACACCTTCGGCTTCGACACCGCGGTCCACGTCGCGACCGAGGCCATCGACCGCCTGCACACCACCGCCGAGTCGCACTCCCGGGCGCTGATCGTGGAGGTGATGGGCCGGCACGCGGGCTGGATCGCCCTGCACTCGGGCATGGCCGGCGGCGCCAACGTGATCCTGATCCCCGAGGTCACCTTCGACATCGAGGAGGTCTGCGGCTGGATCGAGTCCCGCTTCGCCCGCGGCTACGCCCCGATCGTGGTCGTCGCCGAGGGCGCGCACCCGAAGGACGGGCAGATGCAGATCCAGTCCGGCGAACTGGACGCCTTCGGGCACGTCCGCCTCGGCGGCATCGGCGAGCGCCTCGCGGCCGAGATCGAGCGCCGCACGAAGAAGGAGGCCCGCACGACGGTTCTGGGGCACACGCAGCGCGGCGGGACGCCGTCGCCGTTCGACCGGTGGCTGGCGACGCGGTTCGGGCTGCATGCCATCGACGCGGTGCACGACGGCGACTTCGGGAAGATGGTGGCGCTGCGCGGGACGGACATTATCCGGGTGCCGCTGAAGGACGCGACGACGACGCTTAAGACGGTGCCGATGTCTTTGTACGAGGAGGCCAAGGTCTTCTTCGGATAGAACGGCTGGTTCGGTAAAGCCGCTGGTTCGGCTAAAGCTGGCGGTTCGGCTGAAGCTGTGTGTGGTTCGGCTAAAGCTGTGGTTCGGCTAGAGCTGGCGGTTCGGCTAAACCGGCTGGCGTCTGGTGCTTGCGCCCCCTGCCCACTAACGTCCTCATTTCGGACCGGTGGCAGGGGGCGTTCTCATGGCTCAGCGCACGAAGATGGCGGCGGTGCGGTGGACCCCGCCGGCGAATCCGCGTCCGGTGCGGCGGCGCGGTGATGCGCGGACGCTGCCGGAGCTGCGGCGCGTCGAGTTGCCGGGGGCGGGGCCGGAGCACGTCGCGGTTGATGCGTCGGGGACGCTGTTCACCGGTCTCGCCGACGGCCGCATCCTGCGGGTCACGCCGGAGGGGGAGGTGCGCACCGTCATCGGCACCGGGGGTCGTCCGCTCGGGCTGGAGATGCTCGGCGAGGATGCGCTCGTAGTCTGCGACGCCTATCGCGGGTTGCTGGAGGTACAGCTCTCCAATGCCACGGTCGGGGTGCTCGTCGCCGAGATCGAGGGTGAGCGGCTTACCTTTTGCAGCAACGCCGCCGTCGCTGCCGACGGGAGTATTTACTTCACACAATCCTCGCGCCGCTACAACATCGACGCCTATCGCGGCGACCTGTTCGAGCACTCCACGACCGGCCGGTTGCTCCGCTACCGCGAGGGCGCTGTCGAGGTCATCGCGGACGACTTCGCGTTCGCCAACGGTGTCGTGCTCGTTGATGGCGGCGCCGCTGCTGTCGTGGCCGAGACCGGCGGCTACTGCCTGACGCGCGTCGAGCTCGAAGGCCCCTACGCCGGCCGCAAGTCGCCCTTCGGCCCGCCGCTGCCCGGCTTCCCCGACAACCTCACCCGCGACGCCGAGGGCCTGATCTGGGTCGCCATGGTCACACCCCGCGACCCCGCACTCGACTGGCTCCTGCCGCGGCATCCGCGGCTGCGTTCGCTCGTCTGGGCCACGCCACAGCGTCTACAACCGGGGGAGAAGGACATGGCGTGGGCTATCGCGGTCAACGCCAAAGGGGAGCAAGTACGAGAGCTGCGCGCATGGGGCGTCGGCTACAAGGCGGTCACCGCAGTGCGCCGTAGCGGGGAGACGCTATATCTGGGGAGCCTTACGGAACACGCTATAGGTGTGGTCGAACTCGGCTCTCTATAACGCCCACGTCCGACTCGCACTCAGGTTGCCCAGCGCATACTCCCCTCGGAGTAGCCGCCTCCGCCGCACAGCCTCCGCTGGACGGATACCCGCGACCGGCGATCTGATCTAGCGTTCAAGCATGACCGAGCAGCCGCAGCCGCCTTCGCGCCCCTGGCTGGCGTGGCTGTGGATGGAGCGCTCCACGGTCGCGCTGCCGTTGATCCTCCTGGTCGTCGATGTGCTCGGGACCTGGGGCGCCTATGGTCACTGGCACAGCGGCGGCAGCAAGACCGTCGAGTACGGGATCCGGCCGCTGGACTGGTTCGGGTGGGTGCTGGTGGTCGCCGGCCCTGTCGCGCTGCACCATCGGCGCCGGGCGCCGCGGATCGCGCTGGCGGTGTGCCTCGGCGCCACGCTGACCTACCTCCTTATGGGCTACGCCTACGGGCCGATCTTTCTGAACGCGCTGCTCGCGGTGATCGTCATCGGGGGCACCGGCTACCGGCGGGAGATGTGGGCCGGGTCGCTGGTGTTCGCGGTCGGGATGATCTTCGTGCCGACGCACAGTGCCAAGGGCCAGCTGCGCAGCAGCCCCACCGAGATCCTGTTCACCGCCGGGTGGCTGCTCGCGCTGCTGATGCTGGCCGAGCTGTTCCGCGTGCTGCGCCAGCGTGCGCTGGAGGTGCAGAAGGCCCGCGACCAGGAGGCCAGGGCCCGGGAGCAGGAGTCGCGGCGGCAGGCCAGCGAGGAGCGGCTGGAGATCGCCCGGGAGCTGCACGACGTGCTGGCGCACTCGATCTCGCTCATCGCGGTGCAGGCCAACGTGGCGCTGGAGGTCATGGACCGACGCCCCGAGCAGGCCCGGATCGCGCTGTCCGCGATCAAGGACGCCAGCCGGTCGGCGCTCGGGGAGGTGCGCTCGGTGCTGACCGTGCTGCGCGGTGACCGGGTCCCGCCCCGCGATCCGGCGCCGGACCTGGGACGGCTGGGGCACCTGGTGGATCTGGCCGAGGTCGCCGGGCTGAAGGTGGCGCTCAGCGTGGTCGGGGACGTCGAGCACGTGCCGCTGGCGGTGAGCCAGGCCGGGTACCGGATCGTGCAGGAGTCGCTGACCAACGTGGTGCGGCACGCCGGCGCCGAGCGCGCCGCGATCCTGGTGGAGTCCTCCGACGCCCTGCACCTGCGGATCACCGACGACGGCCGCGGCTGCCCGCTGGGGGAGACCGCGAGCGGCGGCAACGGCCTGCCCGGCATGCGGGAGCGGGCCACGGCCTTCGGCGGTACGCTCAGCGCCGGTCCGAACCCCGGTGGCGGGTTCCGGGTCGACGCCCGCATTCCCTTCCGGGCGTCGCCGGTCGATCGGTCCAGCGCCGCCACCGAGTCCTCCGATCCCACCGATCTCGCCGAACCCACCGAATCCACCGAATCCACCGAATCCCCCATCGCCGAGGAGCCGTCATGATCAGGGTCCTGCTCGCCGACGACCAGGCGCTGGTGCGCGCGGGTTTCCGCGCGCTTCTGGAGGTACAGGACGGCATCGAGGTGGCCGGCGAGGCCACCGACGGCGCCGAGGCCCACCGCCTGGCCGCGGAGCTGGCGCCGGACGTCATCCTGATGGACATCCGCATGCCCGGCACCGACGGCCTGGAGGCCACCCGGCTGATCACCGCCGACGAGAAGCTGTCCGGCGTCCGCATCCTCATCCTGACCACCTTCGAGCTCGACGAGTACGTCTTCGAGGCGATTCGGGCCGGTGCCAGCGGCTTCCTGCTCAAGGACACCGAGCCCGCGGACCTGCTCCGCGGCCTGCGCGCGGTGGCCGCCGGCGAGGCCCTGCTGGCGCCCAGCGTCACCCGGCGCCTGATCGAGGAGTTCGCGGTCCGCAGCAAGCGCACCGGCCCGAACCCGGCCGCCGAGCAGATCAAGGCCCTGACCGACCGCGAGCGGGAGGTCCTGGCGCTGGTCGCGGGCGGGCTGAGCAACGAGGAGATCGCCGACCGCCTGGTGCTCAGCCCGCTGACCGCCAAGACGCACGTCAGCCGCAGCATGGTCAAGCTCGGCGCGCGCGACCGGGCGCAGCTGGTGGTGCTGGCCTACGAGTCGGGGCTGGCCCGGCCGGGCTGGCTGGACTAGACGAAACACGGCGTTCATCTCCGAGCGTGCGCGGCAGTACCAGCAGTCTCGGGTGAAACCCCACCCACAGGACTCGCCAGCACCGCGCAAATACACCCCGCTACAACGCCAGGACCTGGTATTACCTCCGTTCTGTGGCTCGGACCAGGTGGTCCCACGCACTGGACGCGCGCACAGAACGCACCCCGGTTTCGCGTACTCTGGCTCAATGAGCGAAGTTGTCGGGAATCCGGCCGGTACCGGACCCATCGAAGACACGTGGTCCGCGCTTCCCGCGGGCCAGCAGCCGGACTGGCCGGACGCCGCCGAGCTGTCCTCCGTCGTCTCCGAGCTCCGCTCGTATCCGCCGCTGGTCTTCGCCGGCGAGGCCGACCAGCTCAAGGACCGGATCGCCGCGGTGTCCCGGGGCGAGGCCTTCATGCTCACCGGCGGGGACTGCGCCGAGACGTTCGCCGGCATCACCGCCGACGCGATCCGCGCGAAGCTGAAGACGCTGCTGCAGATGGCCGTCGTCCTCACCTACGCGGCCTCGCTGCCGGTGGTGAAGGTCGGGCGCATCGCCGGGCAGTACTCCAAGCCCCGCTCCAGCTCCACCGAGACCCGCGACGGGGTCACGCTCCCGGCGTACCGCGGGGACTCGGTCAACGGCTTCGACTTCACCCCCGAGGCCCGTACCCCGGACCCCAAGCGCCTGTTGCGCATGTACCAGGCCAGCGCCTCCACGCTGAACCTGGTCCGCGCGTTCACCACCGGCGGCTACGCCGACATGCGCCAGGTGCACGCCTGGAACCAGGACTTCGTGGCCGGGTCGCCCTCCGGCGAGCGCTACGAGGCGCTGGCCGGCGAGATCGACCGCGCCCTGCAGTTCATGCGCGCGTGCGGCACCGACCTGGAGGAACTGCGCACCGTCGAGTTCTACGCCGCGCACGAGGGCCTGGTGCTCCCGTACGAGTCGGCGCTGACCCGCATCGACTCGCGCACCGGCAAGCCCTACGCGACCAGCGGCCACTACGTCTGGATCGGCGAGCGCACCCGGGACCTGGACGGCGCGCACGTCGAGTACTTCAGCCGGATCAGCAACCCGATCGGGATCAAGCTGGGCCCGGGCACCCGCCCCGAGGACGCCCTGTCCTACCTGGACCGGCTGGACCCCGAGCGCGACCCCGGCCGGCTGTCGTTCATCGTCCGGATGGGCGCCGGGCAGGTGCGCGAGAAGCTGCCGGCGCTGGTGGAGAAGGTCCGCAGCGAGGGCCACCAGGTGGCCTGGATCTGCGACCCGATGCACGGCAACACCTTCGAGGCGCCCTCGGGCCACAAGACCCGGCGCTTCGACGACGTGCTCGACGAGGTCAAGGGCTTCTTCGAGGTGCACCACGGCCTGGGCTCGCACCCCGGCGGCATCCACGTCGAGCTCACCGGCGAGGACGTCACCGAGTGCGTCGGCGGCGGCGCGGAGATCGCGTTCGACGCGCTGCACCAGCGCTACGAGACGCTGTGCGACCCCCGGCTGAACCGCAGCCAGTCGCTGGATCTGGCGTTCCTCGTCGCGGAGATGCTGCGCGCCCGGCGCTGAACCGCCCGAGCCGGTCCCCCATAGTTCCGGATCGACCACACCGCTCCCGTCCCGGCCTTCCCGGGACGGGAGCGATACGTTTCAGAGCATGGCGACTCTGAGCATCCAGCACCCCATCGACCTCCGCAGCGACACCGTCACCAAGCCCTCAGCGCCCATGCGCGAGGCCATGGCCGGCGCGGAGGTCGGCGACGACCAGTACGGCGAGGACCCCACCGTCCGGCGGCTGGAGGAGACCGTCGCGGCCCTGTTCGGGTACCAGGACGCGATGTTCGTCCCGACCGGGATCATGGCCAACCACATCGGGATCCGCCTGCAGGTCGCGCACGGCGAGGAGCTCATCTGCGACGCCGACGCGCACATCGTGGCGCACGAGAACGGCGGCCTGGCGGCGCACGCCGGGATCCAGACCCGCACCCTGCCCTCGACGCGCGGGCTGCTGGACCCCGCCGCCCTCGCCGCGATGATCCGCGTCGGCGACCGCTACACGGTTGGTACCCGCGCACTGGAGGTCGAGAACACGCACAACCGGGGCGGCGGCGCCGTGTATCCCATCGACACCCTCCGGGAGATCAGGGCGCTGGCCGACTCCTTCAACCTCGGGCTGCATCTGGACGGCGCACGCATCTGGAACGCGCACAAGGCCAGCGGCGTCGCGTTGCGGGACTACGGTGCCGTCGCGCACACCATGTCGGTCTGCATGTCCAAGGGCCTCGGCGCCCCGGCCGGCTCGCTGGTGCTGCTGCCGCCCGGCCGCTCCGAGGAGGCGCGGGCGCTGCGCCGGCGGCTCGGCGGTTCGATGCGCCAGGCCGGGATCCTGGCCGCCGGCGCGCAGTACGCCCTGGACAACAACCTCGACCGGCTGTCGCAGGACCATGAGAACGCCGCGCGGATCGCGACGGCTCTGCGCGCGGCCGGGGCATCGGTTCGTGAACCGGAGACGAACATCGTCCTCGTCGACGTCGACGACGCCCCGAACGTCGCAAAGGAATGTTTCGGCCTGGGTGTGCGCATCTCGCCCTTCGGGCCGAAACTGCTGCGGATCGTGACGCATTTGGACGTGTCGGCGCAGGACTGCGACACCGCCGCCGACGTGGTTTCCTCCGTCTTGATGCAATCCCCTGAGAGGGGCTAGGGTCGGGCCCGGCTAAGCCGGTTGTCGCAAGCAGCGAGCAAGGTGGGGAGAAGCCCGATGGGCTGGATGAACAAGCTGTTCGGTTCCGAGGAGGAAGTCGGCCCGGAGGAGGCGCACCGCCGCACTCAGGAAGCCGAGAAGGCCAAGGAGGGGGACAAGGCTCCGGCCAAGAAGGCCCCTGCCAAGAAGACCGCCTCCAGCGAGCACGAGCACGCCGAGCACGAGCCGGCCGCGAAGAAGGCCGCCGCCGCCGTGCCCGCCCCCCGCGCCGCGGCCCCGGCCGCCGCGCCGCACGCGCACGAGCCGGTCCAGAGTGGTTCCCCGACGCACCCGACGGTGTCCAAGGGCACGGGCAAGACGCTCGAGCACGACCAGATGCTCACCGTCCACATCCTCACCCACGTCCCCGAGCACTCCCCGCGCGAGGACGACCCGCACTACCACCTCTTCGAGCAGGCCAAGGCCCGCCTGAAGCGGCAGGGCATGTGGAAGTGCATCATCGACGACGACCTCTGCGACGGCCAGCCGGAGCTGCACCACACCCACGTGGAGTTCTCGCAGATCAACCAGGTCGACGAGAAGAAGATCATGCAGGCCCTCGGCCTGCACTTCGAGACCGACGAGGACTTCCAGAAGTGGGCCGAGTCGCCCGGCAACCTGGAAGTGCTGTGCGCCAACCACCACCGCGCGCACTACGGCATCCACGTCATACCCGGCCCGCTGTGGGAGGCGCTGCGCTTCCACAAGACCGGCACGGGACCGGCGGCCGAGTTCGTGCCCGCCGACGACGTCGAAGGCGCCACGGCCGCGGGCAGCGGTGACGACGAGAAGCCGGCGGCGAAGACGGCCGCGAAGAAGACGGCGAAGTAGGGTTCTCATAAAGCGTCGCCCGACCGGTGGTCCGGTCGGGCGACGCTTGGTTTTCGGGTGTGGGTATGCGGGTGTGTGTGGGTGCCGGCACCGAAAACCAATCGCCCGGACCCGCGCACTCTGCTATCCCTTGACCCTCATGACCACACCTCCCAAGCTCGGCGCCGGCACCCGCCTGCGATTCCACGGCCCCCTGTCCGCCGAACGCGCCGACCACATGGTCGCCGACCTCGCGGTGCGCCGCCCGGCCACCGTCGTCGACTACGGCTCCGGCTGGGGCGAGCTGCTGCTGCGCGTGCTGGCCGCCGTTCCCGGGGCGCGCGGCACCGGCATCGACGTCCACGGACCCGATCTCGTCCGCGGCCGGGCGCTGGCCGCCGAGCGCGGGCTGGCCGATCGGGCGACGTTCGTCGAGGGCCCTGCCGCGGACCACACCGAGCCCGCAGACCTCGTCCTGAACCTCGGTGCGTATCAGGCGTTCGGCTCGATCCCCGAGGCTCTGGAGGCGCTGCGCGGCCGTGTGCGTCCCGGCGGGCGGCTGCTGTTCGGCGCGGAGGTCTGGGAGCGTACGCCGACGGAGCCGGAGCTGGCCGCGATGTGGCCGGGCATGACCGCCGACGCCTGCCTGTATCTCCCGGACCTCGTCGACGCGGCGCTCGCGGCGGGCTTCCGTCCGCTGCGCGTCGAGACCGCGAGCCGGGCCGAGTGGGAGGAGTTCGAGTCCGGATACGGTGCCGACGTCGAGGAGTGGCTGCTCGACAACCCCGGTCACCCCGAGGCCGCCGAGCTCCGCGCGAAGCTCGACGAACACCTTTCGATCTGGCTGCGTGGCACGCACGGCGTGTTCGGCTTCGCCTACCTGACGCTCGGCGTGTCCGCCTGACCCCGTCAGGGTTCGATCAGGGCAATCCCAGGGTCCGCCCCGGATCCCGGCCGCCACCACCGCCACCACTGTTGAAGCCATGATGAACAAGACCTTCACTGCCACCACCGCTGCGGCCGCCCTGGGCGTCCTGACCATCCTCGGCTGCTCGGCGGCGACCGCCGACGCCTCCGCCGCGAAGACCCCCGTCACCGCAGCCCACCTGACCGGCTTCACCACCGACGACGGCCCCACCGAGCAGGTGATCCTCTCCGGCGCCGTCGGCGACTTCGGCAAGGGCGTCAGCGTGAACCCGGACGGCTCGGTCAACCCCGAGCACAACAGCCAGCTGGAACTCCAGCTCCAGCGCGGCACCTTCCGCCTCGACATCGCCTCGATCGACAAGGCCTTCGTCGCCGCGATGGCCCACCAGTTCCCGTCGGACCCGGCCACCTGCTCGGGCCACATCGACGTGACGCAGCACGTGGCGGTCGTGAAGGGCTCGGGCACCGGCGCCTACCGGGGCGTCTCCGGCGACTTCACGCTGACCCTCAGCCTCGACGAGGTCGACAAGCCCACCGCCGGCCAGCCTTGCGACGGGACCCAGGCCTTCGTGAGCCAGACGATCATCACCGCCGGCCCCGGGAACCTCCGGTTCTAGAACGCGCCCTGGATACCTCTCACGCCAACCGCCGGTCGCTCGCCCAACGGGTGAGCTCCCGGCGGTTCGACAGTTGGAGCTTGCGCAGCACCGAGGACACGTGCGTCTCAACGGTCTTGATCGAGATGACCAACTCGCGCGCGACCTCCTTGTAGGCGTAGCCCCGCGCGATGAACCGCAGCACCTCCCGCTCGCGCGGCGTCAGCCGGTCCAGCTCCTCGTCCCGGGCCGCCGCCCCGCCGCTGGAAAAGGCGTCGAGCACGAACCCGGCGAGTCGCGGCGAGAAGAACGCGTCGCCCTCGGCCACCCGTCGCACCGCGTCGGCGAGCTCGGCGCCGCTGATGGACTTGGTGACGTAGCCGCGCGCCCCGGCCCGGATGACGGCGATGACGTCCTCGGCCGCGTCGGAGACGGACAGCGCCAGGAAGCGCACGTCCGGCAGCGCGGCCGCCGTCCGCGCCAGTACCTCGACGCCGCCGCCCCCGGGGAGGTGCACGTCGAGTAGCACGACCCGGGGCCGCGTCGCCGTGATGACGGCGACGGCCCGGTCGGTGTCGTCCGCCTCCCCGACGATCTCGATCGCCATCCCCGGCCCTGCCATCCCCGACATCCTCGCCGTCCCTGCCGCCTCGGCGGCCCGGCTCAACTCGGTGCGTACTCCGGCGCGGAACATCTGGTGGTCGTCGACGAGTACGACGGTGATCGGATCCGCTGCCCTGGAATCGCCGACAGGGCTCACGTCTTCGCCTGCTTCCTCACTCACAGCGCATCTCCAATCGAACCTCGGTCCCCGCCCCGGGCGCCGTCCGCACCTCGGCCACCCCGCCGTGCCGCGCCATCCGCCCGACGATCGACTCCCGGATCCCCATCCGGTCCGCCTCCACGGCTTCGAGCTCGAAGCCGGGCCCGCGATCGCGCACGTAGACCTCGACCCGCCGCTGCCCCGCCGAGTCCTCGTCCGCCACCTCCGCGAACACCGAGATCGGCGCGCCCCCGGCGTACTTCGCCGCGTTCACCAGCGCCTCACGCGCGGCCGCGACGCAGGCGCCGAGCCGGTCGCCGAGCTCCGCGTCCCCGACCGCGACCACCTCCACCCGCACCCCGTGCCGGTCCTCCACCTCGGCCGCCGCGGCCCGCACCGCCGCCGCGAACGTCTCCGGCTCGGTCCCGTCGGCCGCGCGCCCGCGCCGGTCGTAGAGCCAGGCCCGCAGCTCGCGTTCCTGGGCCCGTGCCAGCCCCGCGACGTCGGCCGGATCGGCGCGCTGGATGAGCGTCAGCGTGTGCAGTACCGAGTCGTGCATGTGCGCCGCGACCTCGCCGAACTGCTGCGCGCGGATGCGTTCGGCCCGCTCGGCGTCGAGATCGCGCAGCACCCGCAGCAGATACGGCAGCGCGATCAACACCCCGCCGGAGAACAGGATGAGCGCCGCGATGACCGCACTGGTCTCCGCGGCGAACGAAGCCCCGTTGGTCAGCAGCCGCAGCAGCGCACCCCCGATGACCAGCGCCCCGATCGCGGTCCGGGCGTCGACCGCCCGCCGCCCCCGCTCCCGCACGTCCAGCCACGCCCCGCGCCGCTCCGCCGCCAGACCCCGCAGCACCAGCACCATGCCGAGCACCACCGCGGCCAGCGGTATCAGGGCCCGCAGCTGATCACCGGAACTGGGCCCGTCGAGCGCCGTCACGACCACGACGCCCACGGCCACCAGCACCGGACCCGAGGCGCCGCGCACCCCGGCGGAAGACGGTCGCAGCATGCCGGCCATGGTCACACGCCGGTCGCCGCCTACGCATCAGGGTCCGACCCCGAGACGTTCTCGGGGTCGGACCCTGCCAAGCCCATGAGGCGCTCGAACCGGCCTCGTGACCGAATGCTCAGGACGCCTCCGGCTGCTCCACCAGCTGCGCGATGTACAGCGGCTCCCCGAGCTGGCCGATCAGGTCGAGCTGGGTCTCCAGGTAGTCGATGTGGTGTTCCTCGTCGGCGAGGATCTCCTCGAACAGGTTCGCCGACGTGACGTCCCCGCGTTCGCGCATCAGCTTGATCCCGTCGCGCAGCCGCTCCACGGCCGCGACCTCGACCTTCATGTCGGCGTTGAACATCTCGGTGACGGTCTGGCCGATCTCCAGCGGGAACAGCTTCTGGAAGTTGGGCAGCCCCTCCAGGAAGATGATGCGGTCGGCGAGCTTGTCCGCGTGCTTCATCTCGTCGATGGACTCGCTGCGGGTGTACTCGGCGAGCTTCTTCCAGCCGCGGTTGTCCTGCAGCTTGTAGTGCAGCCAGTACTGGTTGATGGCCGTCAGTTCGGCCGTGAGCTGCTCGTTGAGGAACGCGATGATGTCCTTGTCACCCTGCATGGCGTCCGATACTGCCAGAGCCGCCGATCCGGGAGGTAACGGCGCGTGCGCGGATTGCGCCGAACGGGGACGTCCCCGGGCACGCCGAACCGGCCCGCGGCCGGTGCGGCCGGTGCGGCCGGCGGGTTCAGCCCAGGGCCGGCAGCGCGGCCGGGCAGTCCGGTGCGTGCTGGAACTGGAACACCGGGAGCGCGCGGCGCGCAGGCACCGTCTCCGGCAGCCGCTCGGCCTCGGGCATCGTGTCCACCGGCGCCGAGTCGGCGACCCGGGCCGCGGCGAGCAGGCAGCTCAGCCGCTTCACGCAGGTCCCGCACGCGGACCCCGCCCCGGTCGCCTCGCGCACGTGCTTGACCGACGTGGCGCCCAGGGCGACGACGGCGTCCACCTCGGCGGTGGTCACCGCGTGGCATATGCAGGCGTACAAGCGGGGCTCCGGCAGTCGGCGGGTTCGGCTTCGGATTCGACACCGGGTTCGGCATCGGCTGACTTAGGGGAGCCTAAGCTACATATCGGCCACGTGCCAAGTCCCCGCCGCACGTGCCGTCCACCACATCTGGGACGATGGTCCCCATGGGGCAGCCGGGATCAGGGGTGGACACAGAAGGCGAGACGGTGCAGTCCGACGAAAGGCTCCCGCCCGGCCAGCGCATGCAGCGCGGGGAGTGGCCGGTGCTGCACTACGGCCCGGTGCCCCGCTTCAAGCCCGCGACCTGGGACTTCCGCGTCACCGGCGCCACCGCCGACGGCGAGGAGACGATCTGGTTCCACGAGGAGTTCGGCGCCCTGCCGGCCGTCGAGGTGACCGCCGACTTCCACTGCGTCACCAAGTTCACGATGCTGGACGCCCCCTGGCGCGGCGTCAGCGGCCGCACTCTCGTCGAGCTCGTGCCGCCGGCCCCGGACACGACGCACGTCACCGTCTGGGCGGAGTACGGCTACAGCTCGAACCTGCGCATCGAGGACCTTCTGCGGGAGAACGTCCTGTTCGCGACCCACTACGCCGGCGTCCCGCTCACCCCCGAACACGGCTTCCCGCTGCGGCTGATCGTGCCGCACCTGTACGCGTGGAAGGGCCCCAAGTGGGTGCGCGGGATCGAGTACCTCACGGCGGACCGGCGCGGGTTCTGGGAGGAGCGCGGGTACCACAACATCGGGGACCCGTGGCAGGAACAGCGGTACTCGTACCAGGAGGACCCGGGGGACGGGCCTCCGCTGTAGTCCTATCGCTGTAGTCCTTTGTAGTTCAGGCGGTTGTAGTTCAGGCGGTTGTAGTTCAGGTCGTCCGGATCCGCCTCAGTACGGCCCGCCACAGCGTCCCGGGCCGACCGAGCGCGCGCAGCCGCTGCTGTGCCGTCGGCGGCAGTGTCAGTATCGGTGTCAGTGTCGCCGTGTCGCGTTGCTCACCCCGCGCCAGCGCGAACGCGCCGCCGTCCAGCTCGTATTCACCCAGGACACGGGGTCTGCGCCGTCGCTCACTCACCTTCCCATTGAGGGACAGAACCGAGCATTCCGCCAGCCGGCGCCGCCCGGGCGCGGTTTGACGCCCGATGATCGCTGCGGGATGCTGCACCCGGGATGGTCGGCAGGAATCCGGTGCGAATCCGGAACGGTCCCGCCACTGTGATCAGGGAGCGCCTCCCGCTTGCGAAGCCACTGGGACGTCAGCGTTCTGGGAAGGCCGGGCAGGCGCGCGGATCTGAGAGTCAGGAGACTACGACCGCCCCCCGGCACGCCGCTCCCGCGGCGTGTTCTTGTGAAGAGACCTGTCGGGCGTGGATACCCGTGAGGAGCTGATCCGGCGTGCCGCCGTACCCGTTCACCGCGGTCGTGGGTCTTGACGACCTCCGGCTGGCCCTGTTGCTGAACGCCGTGTCCCCGGCCGTCGGCGGCGTCCTCGTGCGCGGCGAGAAGGGCACCGCGAAGTCGACGATCGTGCGCGCCCTGGCCGCGGTGCTGCCGCAGATCGCCGTCGTGCCCGGCTGCCGCTTCTCCTGCGACCCCGCGGCGCCCGACCCCGCCTGCCCGGACGGCCCGCACACAGCGCACACCGGGCACCCCACGCACCCTGCACACTCCGCCGGCGTCGTGGCCTCGCAGTCCCACCCGGCGCGCCTGGTCGAGCTGCCGGTCGGGGCGACCGAGGATCGGCTCGTGGGCTCCCTGGACCTGGAGAAGGTACTGGCGTCCGGCGTCGCGGCCTACGAACCGGGCCTGCTGGCGGCGGCGCACCGCGGCCTGCTCTACGTGGACGAGGTCAACCTCCTGCACGACCACCTCGTCGACCTCCTCCTCGACGCGGCCGCGATGGGCGTCGCGCACGTCGAGCGCGAAGGCGTCTCGGTCTCGCACGCCGCGCGCTTCCTGCTGGTCGGCACCATGAACCCGGAAGAAGGCGAGCTGCGGCCCCAGCTGCTCGACCGCTTCGGCCTGACGGTCGAAGTGCGCGCAAGCCGGGACCCGGCCGAGCGCGCCGAGGTGGTGCGCCGCCGGCTGGCGTACGAGGCCGACCCGGAGGGCTTCGCCGCGGCCTGGGAGCAGGCGGACAAGGAGACGGCCGCACGCATCGAGGCGGCGCGTGCGCTGCTGCCGTCGGTGACGCTGCCGGACGCGGAACTGCTGCGGATCACCCGCATCTGCGCGGCCTTCGAGGTCGACGGGATGCGCGCGGACCTCGTCACGGCGCGCGCCGCGACGGCGCTCGCGGCCTGGGCCGGCCGGACCGAGGTCATCGCCGAGGACGTGCGCCAGGCGGCGACGCTGGCGCTGCCGCATCGGCGACGGCGGCATCCCTTCGACGCGCCGGGGCTCGACGAGGAGCGCTTGGACGAGGCCATGGAGGACGGGGAGGACGGCGAGGACGGGAATGAGGACCCTGATCCCGGTCCCGGCTCCGGCGGTCCCGACGGTGGTGATTCCCCGAACCAACCGAGCGGTCCGCAGAACGGCTCATCCAGCGCCGCACAACAGGATGCGAGCGGTGCCAGGGACGTCGAGTCCGAACCGCCGACCGGGACCTCCACTGAGCAGAAGCGTGTGTCTGGCTCGTCGGGTGAGCAGGGAGTGGCGACTCCCGGCGAGCCCTTCAAAGCCCGCCTGTTACAGGTCTCCGGCGTAGGCACCGGCGCCGAAGGCCGCCGCTCCCGCGCCCGTGCCACCGGCGGCCGCACGGTCGGCGCGCGTCCCGGGGCCCACGGCCTCCACCTCGTCGCGACCGTCCGCGCCGCGGCACCGGAGCAGGTCGCCCGAGGCCGTCGCGAAGGCGCGCTCCGCCTGCGCTCCGAAGACCTCCGCGAACCGATCCGCGAGGGCCGCGAAGGCAATCTCGTCCTGTTCGTCGTAGACGCCTCCGGTTCGATGGCCGCACGCCAGCGCATGGCCGCCGTCAAGGGCGCGATCCTCTCTCTCCTGCTCGACGCCTACCAGCGCCGCGACAAGGTCGGCCTGGTCACCTTCCGAGGCCGCGACGCCGAAGTCGCCCTCCCGCCGACCTGGTCCGTCGACGCCGGCGCCGCCCGCCTCACCTCGCTCCCGACCGGCGGCCGCACCCCGCTCGCCGCCGGGCTCCTGCAAGCCGCCGACGTCCTGCGTGTCGAGCGCATGCGCGACCCGAACCGCCGGCCGCTGGTGCTCGTGGTTACCGACGGCCGCGCCACGCAGTCGATCTCCTTGTCATCGTCCGCCGCCGCGCCGCGCGCATCCACCTCGCGTGCCGCCGGAGCCGACCCCCTCGCCGACACTCGCCGCGCCGCAGCGCACCTCCGCCAAGCCGTTGCCACCCTCGGCGGCAGCGCGCTCGTCGTCGACTGCGAGTCCGGCCCGGTCCGCCTGGGCCTGGCCGCACGCCTGGCCGCCGACCTCGCCGCCGACCACCTGCCACTCACCGACCTCGCCGCCGACGCACTCACCGCGGCGGTGCACGGCAACCGACCCCGCTCCGACCGGAGGGCCGCCTGATGCCGCAGGGCCAACCCGCACACGTCCCCGACGACGGCCTCACCACGCGCCAGCGCCGTAACCGGCCGCTGACGATCGTGCACACCGGCCCCGGCAAGGGGAAGTCCACCGCCGCCTTCGGCCTGGCCCTGCGCGGCTGGAACCAGGGCTGGCCGATCGGGGTCTTCCAGTTCGTCAAGTCGGCCAAGTGGCGCATCGGCGAGGAGACCGCGCTCAAGGCGCTCGGCGAGCTGCACGCGCGCACCGGCCAGGGTGGCCCCGTCGACTGGCACAAGATGGGCGAGGGCTGGTCCTGGATCCAGCGTGACCTGCACAGCGACCCCGACCTGCAGGCCGACAACGCCCGTGCCGGCTGGGAGCGCATCAAGGCCGACCTCGCCGCCGAGACCTACCGCCTGTACGTCCTGGACGAGTTCACCTACCCGATGAAGTGGGGCTGGGTGGACGTCGAGGACGTGGTGAAGACCCTCGCCGACCGTCCGGGCAGCCAGCACGTCGTGATCACCGGCCGCGACGCCGCGCCGGAACTGCTCGACGCCGCCGACCTGGTGACCGAGATGACGAAGGTCAAGCACCCCATGGACGCCGGTCAGAAGGGCCAGAAAGGCATCGAGTGGTGACCTCGTCACCGCTGACCGTCCCGCGCGTCGTCATCGCCGCCCCGGCCTCCGGCCACGGCAAGACCACGATCGCCACCGGCATCATCAAAGCCCTGACCGGCCGCGGCTTCACCGTGGCCCCGTTCAAGGTCGGCCCGGACTACATCGACCCCGGCTACCACTCCCTGGCCGCCGGCCGCACCGGCCGCAACCTCGACCCCTACCTGGTCGGCACCGAGCGCATCGCGCCGTTGTTCGCGCACGGCGCCGCCGGGGCCGACCTGGCGGTGATCGAGGGCGTCATGGGCCTGTACGACGGCGCGACCGGCGAGGGCGAGCTCGCCTCCACGGCGCAGGTCGCCAAGCTGCTCGACGCCCCGGTGCTGTTCGTCGTGGACGCCGCGGCCCAGGGACGCTCGGTCGCCGCGCTGGTGCACGGATTCCGTGCGTTCGACCCTGCGGTGCGCATCGCCGGCGTGATCCTGAACCGCGTCGGCTCCGAGAACCATCGCAATATCCTGACTGAGGCGCTGGACGAACTCGGCGTGCCGGTCCTCGGGGCGCTGCGCCGCGACGCCGCCGTCGCGAACCCCTCGCGGCACCTCGGCCTGGTCCCCGTCGCCGAACGCCGCGCCGAGTCGGTGGCCGCGGTCGACGCCCTCGGCGCCCTGGTCGACGTCGGCGTCCAGCTCGACGAGGTCTACCGGCTGGCCCGCAGCGCCCCGCCGCTGGACGTCGTCGCCTGGGACGCCGCCGAGGAGATCGGCCGGGGCCGGGGCGCCCGACCGCGCCCGCGCATCGCCATCGCGTCAGGGCCCGCATTCACCTTCTCCTACGCCGAGAACGCCGAACTGCTCGCCGCCGCCGGCGCCGAGGTCTGCCCCTTCGACCCGCTGCACGACGAGGCCCTGCCCGAGCGGATCGGCGGCCTGGTGATCGGCGGCGGCTTCCCCGAGGTCTACGCCCCCGAACTGGCCGCGAACGACGCGCTGCGCGAGAACGTCTCGGAGTTCGCGCGCCTCGGCGGCGCGATCGCCGCCGAGTGCGCCGGCCTGCTGTACCTCGGCAAGAGCCTGGACGGCCTGCCGATGTGCGGGGTCGTGGACGCCGAAGCCGTCATGACCGACCGCCTCACCCTCGGCTACCGGCACGCCGTGGCCGCCTCGGAGTCGGTGCTCGCCGCGGCCGGCACGCGCGTGTCAGGGCACGAATTCCACCGCACCGTGGTCAGTCCGTCGGCCGGCTCGCCCCCGGCGTGGCACTGGCGCCGCAACGGGGGAGCGGTCACCGAAGGCTTCGCCGGCAGCCGGATCCACGCCTCCTACCTCCATCTGCACTGGGCCGGCGCGCCGTCGATCGCCCGGCGGCTGGTCGAGAGCTGCGGGGTGGTGTGATGCGACTGCTCACCGGGGTCGGCGTCGGTCCCGGCGACCCGGATCTGGTGACGGTGAAGGCCGTCCGGGTGTTGCAGGCTGCTGATGTCGTGTTCGTGCCCATACTCGCCGACGGTCCCGAAGGTCCGGGACGCGCCGAGGCCACGGTCCGCGTACACATCGACGGCGACACGATCCGCGCCGTCCCGTTCGCGTTGTCCGACCGCGGCGGACGCACCGCCGAACGCCTGAACGCCTGGGACGAGGCGGCGCGCGCGGTCGTCGCAGCCTTCGACGACGGTGCCGAACGCATCGCCTTCGCCACCATCGGCGACCCGAACATCTACTCGACGTTCAGCTACCTCGCGCAGACCGTTCGAACCCTGATGCCGTCGGTCTCGGTGGAGACCGTGCCCGGTATCACGGCGATGCAAGACCTCGCCTCGCGCTCCGGAACGGTGCTGGCCGAGGGGCGCGAGGTGCTGGCGCTGTTCCCGATGACCGCGGGCCTGGAGGCGTACGAGCGTGCGCTGGAGGCGTTCGACACGGTCGTCGCTTACAAGGGCGGCCGGTTCCTGCCCGAGATGCTGGACGCCGTCGAGAAGGCAGGCCGCGGCGGCGAGACCGTATTCGGGGCCGCACTGGGCCTGCCGGAGGAAGTCGTGGGACCGGTCGAGGACCTGGCCCCGGACACGATCGGCGCCGCGCCGTATCTGTCCACTGTCATCACCACCGCGCGGCGGCGCGGGCGAGGGGGAGCACTGTGAGCGCCGGCACGGCGAAGGTCACGTTCATCGGAGCCGGTCCCGGCGCGGCCGATCTGATCACGCTGCGCGGGGCCCGCGCGATCGCCGAGGCGGACGTCCTGATCTGGGCCTCCAGCCTGGTGCAGGAGGCGGTGCTGGAGCACGCGCGGCCGGACGCCGAGATCGTCGACTCCGCGGCGCTGCCGATGGAGGGCGTGATCGCGATCTACGAACGCGCGGTCGCGCAGGGCCTGCGCGTGGCCCGCATCCACTCCGGCGACCCGTCGCTGTGGGGCGCGGTGCAGGAGCAACTGGAGCGCTGCCGCGAGCTGGGGCTGGAGACGGAGATCGTGCCGGGCGTCTCGGCGTTCTCGGCGGTGGCGGCCATCGCGCAGCGCGAGCTGACGATCCCGGAGGTCGCGCAGTCGGTGATCCTCACGCGGCTCGGCGGCGGCAAGACCCCGATGCCGGAGAAGGAGTCGATCCGCGCCTTCGCGGCGCACGGGACGACGATGGCCGTGTTCCTGTCGGCGGCACGCTCCGGCCAGCTCGCCGCCGAACTGCTCGAAGGCGGCTACCCGCCCGAGACGCCGGTGATCGTCGCCTACCGCGCCACGTGGGAGGACGAGGAGCTGGCGCAGTGCACCATCGCAGACCTCGAAGAGACGGTGAAGGCGCGCAAGCTCTGGAAGCACACGCTGTTCCTGGTCGGGCCCGCGCTGGGGGCGCACGGGACGCGCTCGCATCTGTACCACCCCGGGCACTTCCACGGGTTCCGGCGGGCTGAGCGGGGCGCGCGGAAGGAGTTGCTGGCGGCGGACGCGGCTTTGGTGCATCGGGAATCAGATGTCTGAGATTTCTGAGCCCAGCGACAGGGACAACGACAGCGACTCGCCCGAGCAGGAGGTTCCGGGCGAGCCGATTCTTCGTGAACCCGATCTGCCTCGGACGATGAAGGTGCGTCCGAAGGCTTTGCGTCCCGGCTGGACTACCGGCGCGTGCGCTGCCGCAGCCGCTAAGGCCGCGACCACCGCGCTAGTGACCGGCGAGCCCCAGACCTGGACCGAGATCGCGCTTCCGTCCGGTCGCCGCGTCACCTTCGCCACCGACCGCTGCGATCTGTCGCGCCCCGGCCGTGCGGAGGCGGTCGTCGTCAAGGACGCCGGCGACGATCCCGACGTCACGCACGGCGCGCACCTCACCGCGACCGTCTCCTGGCTGCCCGACGGCACCGGCCTTCAGCTCGACGGCGGGCTCGGGGTCGGCGTCGTCACCAAGCCCGGCCTCGGCCTGGAGGTCGGCGGTCCGGCGATCAACCCGGTGCCGCGCTCGATGATCGAGGCCTCCGTCGCCGAAGCGCTGGGCAGCGAGTCTGCCGACCGCGGCCTGCGCGTCGTCATCTCCGTGCCCGAAGGCGAGGTGATGGCGCGCAAGACCACCAACGCCCGCCTCGGAATCCTCGGCGGCATCTCGATCCTGGGCACCACCGGCATCGTGCGGCCGTTCTCCACTGCGGCCTGGCGGGCCAGTGTCGAGCAGGCCGTCTCCGTTCTCTCCGCGCAGGCTACCGAGACGTCGCAGGACCCTGTCCTCGTCCTGTGCACCGGCGGCCGGACCGAGAAGGGCGCGATGCTGATGTTCCCGGACCTGCCGGAGGTCAGCTTCGTCGAGGTCGGCGACTTCACCGGCGCGGCGCTGCGGCGGTGCGTCGAGCACGGGGTGCGGCGCGTGGTGTTCGTCGGCATGGCGGGCAAGCTGACCAAGCTCGGCGCCGGCGTGCTGATGACGCACTACACGCGCTCCAAGGTCGACTGCTCGCTGCTCGGCGACATCACCCGCTTCGTCGGCGGCCCGGACGAGCTCGCGGATACCGTCGGCGTCGCCAACACCGCTCGGCACGCTTACGAACTGTGGGATGCCGCTGGGCTGCTGCCCGTCGCAGGACTCGAACTTTGCCGCCGGGTCGCCGCCGTCCTAGAGCGCTTCGCCGCCACCGAGTGCGGCGGCACGATCAGTGCCGAGGTCGCGATGGTCGACTTCAGTGGCCTGGAAGTGGTGGCGCGGACGTGATCACCGTCATCGGCTTCGACGGCGGCCCGCTGCCCGAGCCGGCCCGCGCTGCGCTGGCCTCGGCCACCCTGGTCGCCGGCGGACGCCGCCACCTGGACGCGGCCGAGGTCCCGCACGCCGCCGAACGCATCGTGCTCGGCGCTCTGGACGCTCTCTACGCGGCCCTTCCGTCGCACGAGAACGTCTGCGTGATAGCCAGCGGCGACCCGGGTTTCTTCGGCATCGTCCGGCAGTTGCGTGAATACGGGCTCGAAATCAATGTTCTGCCGGCGCCGTCTTCGGTCGCTACGGCGTTCGCCGCGATCGGCTTGTCCTGGGACGACGCGATCGTGGTCAGCGCGCACGGCCGTGAGCTGCGGCCGGTCGCCAATGTGTGCCGCGCGTTCCCAAAGGTGGCGGTGCTGACCGGCCCCGGCGCCGGTGCGAGAGAGCTCGGCGCCGAACTCCCTGACCGTACCTTCGTGGTCGCCCAGCGCCTGGGCCACCCGGATCAGCGTATTGAGACGCTCAGCTCCCACGCGGCGGCGCACGCCGAGTTCGCCGATCCGCACGTCCTGTTGTGCCTGGACGAGTCCCGCCTGACCTCCGAGCGCGGCTGGATCGCGGGCTTCGGCGGCGTGCCGGGTACCTGGGCACTGCCGGAGTCGGACTTCGCGCACCGGGCGTCGATGATCACCAAGTCCGAAGTCCGCGCCCTGGCCTTGAGCAGACTCGCCCCGCGCCCCGGCCGCCTGGTCTGGGACATCGGCGCGGGTTCGGGCTCCGTCGGCGTCGAGTGCGCACGCTTCGGTGCCGCAGTGGTCGCGGTCGAGCGGGACGCAGAGTCCTGTGACCGCATCCGTGCCAACGCGGCCACGCATGGCGTCGCCGTCGAGGTGGTCACCGCCGACGCAGCCCTCGCCCTGGACCGCCTGCCGCAGCCCGACGCGGTGTTCGTCGGCGGCGGTGGTGTGGACGTGATCGCCGCCTGCGCCGCGACGCGAGCCGCCACCGTGGTCGTGGCCCTCGCCGCCATCGAGCGCGTGCCGGAGGCAATCAGCCTGCTGACGAAGTCCGACCGCGCGGTCGACGGTGTGCTGCTCCAGTCCTCGCGCCTGTCCGCGCTTCCGGGCGACGCCCACCGCTTCGCCGCCGCCAATCCCGTGTTCCTGCTCTGGGGAGAACGACGTTGAGCCACGACACCCCGCCGCCCCGCAAGCCGATCGGCGTGGTCGCCGCCACCGCCGCCGGCCGCCGCGCCGCCGCTGCGCTGGCCGCCGCCTGGCCCTCGGAGGTGCACGTCTACGGCGGCGCGTCCGAACTGCGCACCGCCTTCGAAGCCTGCGACGCGGTGGTGGCGTTCCTCGCGGTCGGCGCCGCAGTCCGGTCCCTGGCCCCCGCCCTCGGCCACAAGAACACCGACGCCGCCGTGGTCTGCGTCGACGAGTCGCTGCGCCACGCGGTCGCCGTCCTCGGCGGCCACCACGGCGCCAACGACCTGGCCGAGCGCGTCTCGGCGGTCCTGGGCTGCACCCCGGTGATCACGACCGCCTCGGACGCCTCCGGCGCACAGGCCCTCGACTCCTACGGCGCCGACCTAGGCTTCACGATCGAGAACCCCGCACTCCTGGCCCCAGTCGGCACCGCCCTACTGTCCGGCGCCCCCGTCGCGCTGATCGGCACAGATACCTGGCCCCTGCCCCCACTGCACGCCAACAGCGAGGGCGACCCCGAAGCAACGCTCTCGGTGAGTGATTCGGCGGAGGCCGATGGACTGGTCTACCGCCCACCGTCGCTGGTCGTGGGCGTAGGCGCATCACGCGGCGTGACAGCCGACGAGGTCCTCGACGCAGTCGACCGCGCACTGACCGCCGGCGGCTTGAGCGCCGCATCGGTGGCCCGCCTGGCATCGGTGGACGCCAAGTCCGACGAACCAGGCATCCTCGAAGCAGCCCGCCGCCGCGGCTGGCAGGTCGTCTTCCACCCGGCCGCCGAACTGGCAAAGATCGAGGTCCCCAACCCAAGCCCAACAGTCCTCGCCGAAGTAGGCACCCCCTCCGTCGCCGAAGCCGCCGCCCGCTACGACGGCCCGAACCGCCCCCTCGCCGACCTGCTGGTGCCGAAGACCAAGAGTGTGCAGGCCGCCGCGCAGGATGCCGCCGACCGCGCGCTTGTCTCGGCGCAAGCTTCTGCCGCGCTACCCGCCGCGGCCCCCGCCCCGATGGCCACCGCCGCCATCGCCCGCCTCGCCCCCCGAGGCCGCCTCGCCCTCATCGGCCTCGGCCCCGGCGCGCGCGACCTCCTCCCGCCCCGCGCGGTCGCCGAGCTGCGCCGCGCGTCCGTCGTCGTCGGTCTCGACCAGTACCTCGACCAGATCCGCGACCTCCTGCGCCCCGGCACCGAAGTCCGTGCCACCGGCCTCGGCAGCGAGGAGGCGCGCGCACGCGATGCCGTCCAGACCGCGCGGGAGGGTCGGGCCGTGGCGCTCATCGGCTCCGGTGACTCCGGGCTCTACGCCATGGCCAGCCCCGCGCTCGACCTGTTCGCCGACCTCGATGATGTCGACGTCGTCGGCGTCCCCGGCATCACCGCGTCGCTCGCGGCCGCGAACGTGCTCGGGGCGCCGCTGGGGCACGATCATGCCGTCATCTCGCTCTCCGATCTGCACACGCCGTGGCCCGTGATTGTGCGGCGCGTCACCGCGGCGGCGGAGGGGGACTTCGTCACCGTCTTCTACAACCCGCGCAGCAAGGGCCGGGACTGGCAGCTCGGCCACGCCCTCGACATCCTGCGGCAGCACCGGCCGGCGACCACGCCCGTCGGCTGTGTGCGGGACGCCTCGCGGCCGGGGCAGCGCGCGTGGATCAGCACCCTGAGCGAGTTCGACCCCGCCGACGTCGACATGTACACGATCGTGCTGGTCGGCAGCTCGCACACCCGCGTCGCGGCCGGCCGCATGGTCACGCCGCGCGGCTACACCTGGAGCGGCGAATGAGTGCCCTGATCGCCGAGGTGCGCGCCTGCCAGGGGTGCGGCGCCTGCCTGCTCACGTGTCCGGAGCACGCCATCCGCCCCCTCGGCGGGACACTCCTCGTCCACCCCGAACGCTGCACCGGCTGCGGCGAGTGCGTCGAGGTGTGCCCGGTCGACGCCATCGTCCTCGTCAGCGCGGCCTCGAACCCGAACCCGGAGCCCACCTCATGACCGCCCGCACCGTCCACCCCATCGAGGCCGAGTCCTACCGCATCCTCCGCCAGCACTTCGACACCTCCGGCCTCTCGCCCTACACCCGAGCCGTCGTCGAGCGCGTCATCCACGCCAGCGCCGACTTCGACTACGGCACCGACCTCGTCACCGACGAAGCCGCCCTGGCCCGCGCCGCCGCCGCCCTGAGCACCGGGGCGCCGATCGTCGCCGACGTCGAGATGGTCGCCGCCGGCATCACGCGCCGCGACGCGCTGTGCGCCATCAGGCACCCCGCCGCCCCGGAACTCGCCGCCGCCAACGGCATCACGCGCTCCGCCGCAGCCTTGCGCATCGCCGCCAAGCAGGCCGGCCCCGGCGCCGTCTACGTCATCGGCTGCGCGCCGACCGCCCTGTTCGAGCTCATCGCGATCGCCGAGCAGGCCCGGCCCGCGCTGGTCATCGGGCTCCCCGTCGGCTTCGTCGGCGCGGCGGAGTCCAAGGCGGCGCTGCGGGAGTCCGGGCTGCCGGCCGTGTCGAACGTCTCCGGCAAGGGCGGCTCGGCCGTCGCCGCCGCCGCACTCAATGCACTGATATACCAAGACCTGGTGAAAGAAGGCAACGCATCATGACCGCGCTCCTGATCGTCGGCCACGGCACCCGCGACGCCGACGGCGCCGAGGACTTCCGCGCCTTCGTGCAGCGCGTGGCCCGCCGCGCGCCGCAGACCGTCGAGGCGGTGGACGGCGGCTTCATCGAGCTCTCCGCACCCCCCGTCGGCGAGGCCGTGACCCGCCTGGTCGACGCCGGCCATCGGCGCGTGGCCGCGGTGCCGCTGGTCCTGGTCGCCGCCGGCCACGCCAAGGGCGACATCCCCGGCTCCTTGAACCGCGAGCGCCTGCGCCACGCGGGCCTGTCCTTCTCCTACGGACGTCCCCTCGGCGTCCACCCGACCATCCTGTCGCTGCTCGAAGCGCGCCTGGACACCGTCCTGCCGCGCGAAGAACGCGCCGAGGCCGCCGTCCTGCTCGTCGGCCGCGGCTCGACCGACCCGGACGCCAACGCCGAGGTCTACCGCGCCGCCCGCCTGCTGTGGGAGGGCCGCGGCCTCGGCATGGTCGAGACCGCGTTCGTCTCGCTCGCGCACCCGTCGGTGGAAGAAGGCCTGGAACGCTGCCGGCGCCTGGGCGCAAAGCGCATCGTGGTCCTGCCCTACTTCCTGTTCCGCGGCGTGCTCCCGGACCGCATCGTCGAGCAGGCCGCGGGCTACGACGTCGCCCCGGTCATCGGCGACTGCGACGAACTCGCCGACCTGGTCCTGGAACGCCACGCCGAAGCTGTCGCCGGCGACATCCGCATGAACTGCGACACCTGCGTGTACCGGATCGCCATGCCAGGGTTCGAAGACAAGGTGGGCGCCGCGCAGACCCCGCACCACCACCCCGACGAGGACGGCCACAGCCACCATCACCCGCACGCGCACTCGCATGGTTGAGGACCTCGGCCACCACGGTGACGTCGAGGTGCGGGACGCGGCCATCCGTCACGACTTCGCGGTCAACGTCCGCGTGCAGGGACCGCCGCCCTGGCTCCGCGACCGCCTCACCGCCGGCATCGAGAGGCTGGCCGCGTACCCCGACCCCCGGGAAGCCACCGAAGCGGTCGCCGAACGCCACGGCCGCACCCCGGACGAAGTCCTCCTCACCTCCGGCGCGGCCGAAGCCTTCGTCCTGCTTGCCAGAGTCCTGACACCGCGCCGCGCGCTGGTCGTGCATCCCCAGTTCACGGAACCTGAAGCCGCCCTGCTCGCCGCCGGCCACCGCGTCGAGCGCCACATCCTGACCGGTGACTTCACCCTCGACCCGGCCCGCGTCCCCGCCGGTCCGGACCTGGTCATGATCGGCAACCCGACGAACCCGACCTCCGTCCTGCATCCGGCAGCTGCCATCGAACGCCTGCAGAACAAGGGCCGCACGATCGTCGTCGACGAGGCCTTCATGGACGCGATCCCCGGCGAAACCGAGACCCTGGCAGGCCATCCCGATGTCGTCGCTATCAGAAGCCTGACTAAGACGTGGGGATTGGCGGGCCTTCGCATCGGTTACGTCCTCGGCCCGGCGCCGCTCATCAGTACCCTGAAAGCCGCCCAGCCGCTCTGGTCCGTCTCCACCCTCGGCCTCATCGCCGCACAGGCCACCGCCGAGCCCGAAGCCCTGGCCGAGGCCGAAGCCCTCGCCAAGCAGGCCGACCAGGACCGCGACCATCTCCTGGCCCGCCTCGCCGAGCTCCCCGACCTCACCGTCCCGGCCGCCTCCCGGGCCCCGTTCGTGCTGGTCAGGACGCCGAACGCGGCCGAGCTGCGGGTGCGCCTGCGGGCCGAGGGCATCGCCGTCCGGCGCGGCGACACCTTCCCGGGCCTGGGCCCGCAGTGGCTGCGCCTGGCCGTGCGCGACCGGACCGCCACCGACCTGCTGGTCGACCGCTGGCAGCAGCTCACCGCGACGCCCTGGTCGGGCCCGGGATAAGGTCGGAGCCATGAGCAGCTACCTCGACGCCGCCGACCAGGCCGTGGAGCACGCGCTCGCGCTGGGGGCCCGCTACGCCGACGCCCGCGTCATGCACCGTCGCACCGAGTCCATGTCCGCCCGCAACGGTGCTGTCGAGGCGCTGGAGCAGGGCGAGACGGTCGGTATCGGGGTTCGGGCGCTCGTGGGGTCCAGCTGGGGTTTCTTCGCGACGCCGCACCTGGACGCGCCCTCGGTCCGCGCGGCCGGCCGGCAGGCCGTGGAGATCGCCACCGCCTCCTCGCGGGTGCCGGGACCGGCGGCCATGATCCCGGCCGATCCGGAGGTCGGCAGCTGGGCCAGCCACTGCGAGGTGGATCCGCTGGACGTGCCGGTGTCGGACAAGGGCGATCTGTTGACGGCGGCCACCGCAGCGATGCGCAGTCAGGGCGCTGACATCGCGACCGGCCTGTACCAGATCTGGGACACCCGCAAGTGGTTCGTCTCCTCCGAGGGCCACCGCATCGACCAGCACATCCGCGAGTGCGGCGGCGGCATCTCGGCCACCGCGGTCGGCGAGCGCGAGACCCAGGTCCGTTCCTACCCCTCGCGGCGCGGCCAGTACGGCACCCGTGGCTGGGAGCTGGTCACCGAGCTGGACCTGGCCTCGCAGGCCGTCCGAATCGCCGACGAGGCGCAGGCGTTATTGCGCGCCCCGCAGTGCCCGTCCGGCCAGACCACGCTCATCCTCGGCAGCGAGCAGCTGGCGTTGCAGATCCACGAGTCCGTGGGCCACGCCATCGAGCTGGACCGCATCCTCGGCTGGGAGGCGGCGTACGCCGGAACCTCGTGGCTGAACCTGGCCGAGCTCGGCACGCTGCGGTATGGCAGTGAGCTGATGAACATCGTCATCGACGCCACCCACCCCGGCGCCCTGGGCTCGTTCGGTTACGACGACGAGGGCACCAAGGCCGGTAAGCGTGACGCGGTGCGCAACGGCATCTGGACCGGCGTGCTGGCGGGCCGGGAGAGCGCGGCCGTCGCAGGGCTCGACTATGGCGGCAGCGTCCGCTCAATGGACTGGTCGCGGCTGCCGATCGTGCGGATGACCAACGTGGGCCTGGAGCCGGGGCCGCACACCCTGGACGAGATCATCGCCGCGACCGACGACGGGGTGTTCATGGACATGAACCGGTCCTGGTCCATCGACGACAAACGGCTCAACTTCCAGTTCGGCTGCGAAGTCGGCTACGAGGTGAAGAACGGCAAGCTCGGCCGGATGGTGAAGAACCCCACTTACACCGGCATCGGCCCGACGTTCTGGCAGAACATGGACATGCTCTCCAACGAGATCGTCGCCTGGGGCACGCCGAACTGCGGCAAGGGGCAGCCCGGCCAGATCGGGCACACCGGCCACCCGGCGGCGCCGGCCCGGTTCCAGAACGTGCGAGTGGGGGTGCGCGGATGAGCCCGGACGCCACGGCGCGGATCGAGACCGCCGAGCGCGTGCTCCAGGCCGCGCGTACGGTCGTCGGCGGCTCGGCGGACGTGGACGTGACGGTCGAGCACGACCACGTCGCGCTCACCCGCTTCGCGAACTCCTACATCCACCAGAACGTCGCCAGCGACACCGACACGGTCACCCTGCGGATCCACGCCGACGGCCGCACCGCGCTGAACTCCACCACGGTCACCGACGACGCGGGCCTGGCGGCGCTGGTCGAGCGCACCGTCGCGGCGGTGCGGCTCTCGCCGGCGGACCCCGGCTGGGCCGGGCTGTCCGGCCGCGCCGGGCTGCCGGTGCCCGCCGACGAGCCGGACCTGGCGACCGGCGGCGCCGGGCCGGAGGCGCGGGCCGAGCAGGTGAAGGCGTACGTCGACGCGGTCGGCGGGCTCACGGCGGCCGGGTTCTACCGGAACCGGCTGGTCGTCACCGCGTATGCGAACTCTGAGGGACAGAGCGTCCACGGCACGGTCGTCGAGGCCACGATCGACGGCATCGCCAAGACCGAGAGCTCCGACGGCGCCTCGCGCCAGGCCTCGCGCCGGATGAGCGACCTGGACGGCGCCGCGATGGGTGCGCGGGCCGCGGCCAAGGCGCTGGCGTCGCAGAACCCTGTCGAGCTCGAGCCGGGCGAGTACGAGGTCGTGCTGGAGCCGACGGCGGTCAGCGACGTGCTGTGGGCGCTGGCCGACTTCGGCTTCAACGGCAAGTCGCTGATCGAGGGCACCTCCTTCGTGAGGCTCGGGGAGCAGCAGTTCGACGCGTCGGTGACGCTGATCGACGACCCGCTCTCGGGCCCGGCGGCCGGCCCGCTCTTCGACACCGAGGGCACCCCGCGCGACGTGCTGGAGCTGGCCCGCGACGGCGTGACCCGGGCCGTCGCGCACGATCGGCGCTCGGCGCGCGAAGCCGGCGCCGGCGCTGGCGCTGCGGGGATCGGCGCGGGCATCGGCGCGGTGAGCACCGGCCACGCCAGCGCGTTCAGCGCGGTGGAGGGCGCCCAGCCGATCAACATCCGCCTGGAGCCGACCGTCGGCCTGGCGCCGACGGAGGTCGAGGGACCGGCGGCGGACTCCTCGGTCCAGGCACTGGTCGCGCAGGTACGGCGCGGGCTGCTGGTGACAGACCACTGGTACACACGCTGCCTCGACCCGCGGCGCCTGGTGATGACCGGCCTGACGCGCAACGGCGTCTGGCTGATCGAGAACGGCGAGATCACCCGCCCGGTGAAGAACCTGCGCTTCACACAGTCCTACCCCGAAGCGCTCGCACCGGGGCGCGTGCTGGGGATTGGCACCTACGCGCCGGCGTTCGCGTCGAAGTACGGCGCGTTCTCGGCGATGGCGCCGGCGCTGCGGCTGGCGGGGTGGAACTTCACGGGCGGGGCTAGCGGGTGAGG
>NZ_JAACYW010000134.1 GCF_015356825.1 Catenulispora rubra
ACTCAACCTCATCCGACTACACGCCTGGTGGAACGACCAGCCACTCGACCGCAGCCGCACCAGCCACCTCGCCCGCCTCGAACTCTCCCTCGCCGCATGACCAATTCAAATGGGCAACAGGATCCTCGCAGGGGACGCAGTTCGGCTGTGCCCCGCTGGTTGCGCTGGCGGCCGCCGGTGTGGGTGTGGGTTGTCGATGGCGCGTGCTATATCTGTGTATAAGGGGCGATAATTCTCTAACAAAATGCCGCCATGTCTGACGCGCGCGCTCGGTTGCGTTGGCGGGTGGCGGTGTTCGCGTGCAAGACCGCGCATGAGTCCGAGTCACTGCGCACGCGTCGTGCGGGCGGGTGGCGGCCGCGTTTGGTGGGTGCGTTGAGGCCTCTGGCGGGCCTCCTCGACGAGGGGGCGACCCGTGCGTCCGGCGGTTTGGCGGCGGTCCGCGACTGTTCGGCTTTCTATCCGCTGTTGCCTGCGTCGCGTTGTTTGCTGGCGGTGCTGCTTGTGGTCGCCGGGTTCTGGGTCCCTCGCCGCGTCATCGCCGTAAACGGAACCAGCGCGGTTTGGCGGAATCAAGCCGCATCGCTGCTGCTGTGGTCGTTTTCCGTCCGGCTTGACACCGCCAAACCGGGCAGGTTGGCTGCGCCCGCTGACGCGGCGAGGGACCCAGAACCAACACCCGGCATGGTCCTTCGGACCCCCTTGCCACACCACCGGCCGGTCTGTCCTGTCGCCTACCGCAGCCGCTAAGGCCGCGCTCGGCCGCGCGGCCGAGCGGCCGGTCAAAACCACCCCTGGCCCCGTGCTAATCTTGATGAAGCCGAAGACCGCTGGTCGCTGCTCCGAGCCGAACGGCCCGGACCAGTCGAAGGCCTCCACACGGAGCGACCCGCCGAGGCGCGATAAGTGAAGCAGTGGTAGCCGGTCCTCGGACTGGCCTTCGTACCTGTGACGCCCCGCGCTGACGCGCCGGGCGTTTTTTCGTGTCTGGTGGCTCATCGTCGGCTCTGACACCCCGGAAGGAGGCCCGTATGGCGAGGCCTGACAAGGCGGCTGCGGTCGCCGAGATCGCGGATCACTTCCGCGGCTCGAACGCCGCCGTGCTGACCGAGTACCGCGGGCTCACTGTCGCGCAGCTGAAGGAGCTTCGGCGCGCGCTCGGTGCGACCACGGATTACGCCGTGGTGAAGAACACGCTGACCAAGGTCGCTGCTCGCGAGGCCGGTATCGAGGGTCTGGACGAGACGGCGCTGAAGGGTCCTTCGGCCATCGCCTTCATCAAGGGCGACCCGGTCGAGGCGGCCAAGGGTCTTCGTGACTTCGCCAAGGCGAACCCCCTCCTGGTGATCAAGGGCGGGGTGATGGAGGGCAAGACCCTCTCCCCGGCCGACATCACCAAGCTCGCGGATCTGGAGTCCCGCGAGGTTCTGCTGGCCAAGGCGGCCGGCGCGATGAAGGCGTCCCTCGCGAACGCGGCGGCGCTCTTCCAGGCTCCTCTGGCCAAGGCCGTCCGTACCGTGGACGCGCTGTCGGCCAAGAAGTCCGCCGACGCCTGATAGGCACCCGGCAAAACCTAGCTAGAACTCACTTAGAGAAAGGACGCCTGTCATGGCGAAGCTCAGCACCGACGAGCTGCTCGAGGCTTTCAAGGAAATGACCCTGATCGAGCTCTCTGAGTTCGTGAAGCTGTTCGAGGACACCTTCGACGTCAAGGCTGCCGCCCCGGCCGCCGTCGCCGTCGCGGGCCCGGCTGCCGCCGCCGCCGAGGCTCCGGTGGAGCAGGACGAGTTCGACGTCATCCTGGAGTCGGCCGGCGAGAAGAAGATCCAGGTCATCAAGGTCGTGCGCGAGCTGACCTCGCTGGGTCTGAAGGAAGCCAAGGACCTGGTCGACGGCGCGCCGAAGCCGGTCCTGGAGAAGGCCACCAAGGAGGCCGCCGAGAAGGCCAAGGCTTCTCTGGAAGAGGCCGGCGCCGGCGTCACCGTGAAGTAGTTCGTCTTCACGGCGCGAGCCGTTCGAAGGACCCCCGGGGTTATCCCCGGGGGTCCTTCGCGTTCGGCCGTGACCAGTGTGATCACCGTGTGCGGCGGGCTTGCCAGGAGAAAGATCCCGGCACAGCTCTTGACGTCGGCCCAGCTACGCGGGATTCTGCGGTACGTCAGCGATATACAGCAGGACCCCCGGGACCGAGGCAGCGCGAGGCGAAGGCCGGGGAAGAAAAAAGGTGCGAAGGACGGACCTGCCGCCCGTGTCGGCGGCGACAACTGTCGGTGGACCCGGCTAGTCTGTCCGTCTGTTGCCCGACGCGTCGGAGCCCCGTTAGGCGGGGGCTTTCGACCCGCGTCAGGCCTATTAAGGCACGGGCTGGACAGGAGTGGCCGACATGGCTACACTGTTCGTTTGCGCTGCCTTTCTGCATGCCTCGTTCCGTCAACGGCCTCGCGAACCCCTTCCGACCACCCGGCCCCGGTGCCTCCAACACCGCCGCCGACCAGGGGTTTCGCCGGTTCCGTCGCCGGGTAGGGATACAGGTCCGCCTGGTAGCGCTAAGGACAGCCAGTCCAGTCCGAGCCCCGGAAGGACCCCTCTTGGCCGCCTCGCGCACCGCCCAGAACATCACCAAGAACGCCGCCCGCCGCATCTCCTTCGCGAAGATCAAAGAGCCGCTCGAGGTTCCGAACCTGCTCGCGCTGCAGACGGAGTCCTTCGACTGGCTCGTCGGCAACGCCACCTGGAAGGGTCGCGTTTCCGAGCAGCAGGCCGCAGGCCTCGACGTGCCCACCACCTCCGGTCTGGAGGAGATCTTCGAGGAGATCTCCCCGATCGAGGACTTCCAGGGCACCATGTCGCTGACGTTCCGCGACCACCGCTTCGAGCCCGCGAAGTACTCCATCGACGAGTGCAAGGACCGCGACTTCACCTTCGCCGCCCCGCTGTTCGTGACCGCCGAGTTCACGAACAACGAGACCGGCGAGATCAAGAGCCAGACCGTCTTCATGGGCGACTTCCCGCTCATGACGAACAAGGGCACCTTCATCATCAACGGCACCGAGCGTGTCGTGGTGACCCAGCTGGTGCGCTCCCCGGGTCTGTACTTCTCGCAGGACATCGACAAGACCTCCGACAAGGACGTCTTCAACGCGAAGATCATCCCGAGCCGGGGCGCCTGGCTCGAGTTCGAGATCGACAAGCGCGACATGGTGGGCGTTCGCGTCGACCGCAAGCGCAAGCAGCACGTCACCGTGCTCCTGAAGGCCCTGGGCTGGGACGACGCCCGGATCCTGGAGGAGTTCGGCGAGTACGAGTCCATGCGCCAGACGCTGGAGAAGGACCACACCGCCGGCCAGGACGAGGCGCTGCTGGACATCTACCGCAAGCTGCGCCCGGGCGAGCCGCCGACGCGCGAGGCGGCCCAGACCCTGCTGGACAACCTGTACTTCAACCCCAAGCGCTACGACCTGGCCAAGGTCGGCCGCTACAAGATCGACAAGAAGCTGGGACAGGCCAGCGGCATCGACAACACGGTGCTCACCGAGGACGACATCGTCAACGCGATCAAGTTCCTGGTGAAGCTGCACGCCGGCGAGACCGAGATGGACCCGCAGGTCGAGGGCGCGCCGATGGTCGTCGTCGAAGAGGACGACATCGACCACTTCGGCAACCGCCGCCTGCGCAGCGTCGGCGAGCTGATCCAGAACCAGGTCCGCACCGGCCTTGCCCGCATGGAGCGCGTCGTCCGCGAGCGCATGACCACGCAGGACGTCGAGGCCATCACGCCGCAGACGCTGATCAACATCCGGCCGGTCGTCGCCTCCATCAAGGAGTTCTTCGGCACCAGCCAGCTGTCGCAGTTCATGGACCAGACCAACCCGCTCTCGGGCCTGACCCACAAGCGCCGCCTGAACGCGCTGGGCCCCGGCGGTCTGTCCCGCGAGCGCGCCGGCTTCGAAGTCCGCGACGTGCACCCCTCGCACTACGGCCGCATGTGTCCGATCGAGACCCCGGAAGGCCCGAACATCGGCCTGATCGGCTCGCTGGCCTCCTACGGCCGGATCAACGCCTTCGGCTTCATCGAGACCCCCTACCGCAAGGTCGTCGACGGCCGGGTCACCGACCACATCGACTACCTGACCGCGGACGAGGAGGACCGGTACGTCGTGGCCCAGGCCAACGCCCCGGTCCTGGACGACGGCTCCTACACCGACGAGCGCGTGCTGTGCCGCCGCAAGGGCGGCGAGATCGAGATGATGGCTCCGGCCGACATCGACTACATGGACGTCTCCCCGCGCCAGATGGTGTCCGTGGCCACCGCCATGATCCCGTTCCTGGAGCACGACGACGCCAACCGCGCCCTGATGGGCGCGAACATGATGCGCCAGGCCGTGCCGCTGCTGCAGTCGGACTCGCCGTACGTCGGCACCGGCATGGAGTACCGCTGCGCGGTCGACGCCGCCGACGTGGTCACCGCCGACAAGGGCGGCGTGGTCACCGAGGTGTCCGCCGACCTGGTCAGCGTCGCCAACGACGACGCGACCACCAGCGTCTACCGGATCGCCAAGTTCCGCCGCTCCAACCAGGGCACCTCCTTCAACCAGAAGGTGGTCGTGGCCGAGGGCGAGCGGGTCGAGGTCGGCTCGGTGCTGGCCGACGGCCCGTGCACCCAGGACGGCGAGATGGCCCTGGGCAAGAACCTGCTCGTGGCGTTCATGCCGTGGGAGGGCCACAACTACGAGGACGCGATCATCCTGTCGCAGCGCCTCGTGCAGGACGACGTCCTGTCCTCGATCCACATCGAGGAGCACGAGGTCGACGCCCGGGACACCAAGCTGGGCCCGGAGGAGATCACCCGGGACATCCCGAACGTCTCCGAGGAGGTCCTGGCCGACCTCGACGAGCGCGGCATCATCCGGATCGGCGCGGACGTCGTCCCCGGCGACATCCTGGTCGGCAAGGTCACGCCCAAGGGCGAGACCGAGCTCACCCCGGAGGAGCGGCTGCTGCGCGCGATCTTCGGCGAGAAGGCCCGCGAAGTCCGCGACACCTCGCTGAAGGTGCCGCACGGCGAGCAGGGCAAGATCATCGGCGTCCGGATCTTCGACCGCGACAGCGGCGACGAGCTGCCGCCGGGCGTCAACCAGCTGGTCCGGGTGTACGTGGCGCAGAAGCGCAAGATCACCCACGGCGACAAGCTGGCCGGCCGGCACGGCAACAAGGGCGTCATCGCCAAGATCCTCCCGGTGGAGGACATGCCGTTCCTGGAGGACGGCACCCCGGTCGACATCGTGCTGAACCCGCTGGGCGTGCCCTCCCGGATGAACCCGGGCCAGGTGCTGGAGACCCACCTCGGGTGGATCGCCGCCACCGGCTGGGACATCGGCGAGGGCGAGGGCGAGTGGCAGGAGCGGCTGCGCTCGATCGGCGCGGACAAGGCCGAGGCGAAGACCAAGGTCGCCACCCCGGTCTTCGACGGCGCCCGCGAGGACGAGATCACCGGCCTGCTGGGCAACACCCTGAAGACCCGCGACGGGGTCCGGCTGGTGGACAGCACCGGCAAGGCCCGGATGTTCGACGGCCGCTCCGGCGAGCCGTTCCCGTACCCGATCTCGGTCGGCTACATGTACATCCTCAAGCTCCACCACCTGGTGGACGACAAGCTGCACGCGCGCAGCACCGGCCCCTACTCGATGATCACGCAGCAGCCCCTGGGCGGTAAGGCCCAGTTCGGCGGCCAGCGGTTCGGCGAGATGGAGGTGTGGGCCCTGGAGGCCTACGGCGCCGCCTACGCGCTGCAGGAACTGCTCACCATCAAGTCCGACGACGTGCTCGGCCGCGTGAAGGTCTACGAGGCCATCGTCAAGGGCGACAACATCCCCGAGCCCGGCATCCCGGAGTCCTTCAAGGTGTTGATCAAGGAAATGCAGTCGCTGTGCCTCAACGTCGAGGTGCTCAGCAAGGACGGCACCATGATCGAGCTCCGCGACACCGACGAGGACGTGTTCCGAGCGGCCGAGGAACTCGGCATCGACCTGAGCCGGCGTGAGCCGTCCAGTGTCGAAGAGGTCTGATCGAACGAGTCATCGAGGAGGATAGAAACCACATGCTTGACGTCAATTTCTTCGACGAGCTCCGTATCGGTCTGGCGACTGCCGACGACATCCGCACCTGGTCCTACGGCGAGGTGAAGAAGCCGGAGACCATCAACTACCGCACCCTGAAGCCGGAGAAGGACGGACTCTTCTGCGAGAAGATCTTCGGCCCCACCCGGGACTGGGAGTGCTACTGCGGCAAGTACAAGCGGGTGCGCTTCAAGGGCATCATCTGCGAGCGCTGCGGCGTCGAGGTCACCCGGGCCAAGGTGCGCCGTGAGCGGATGGGCCACATCGAGCTCGCCGCCCCGGTGACGCACATCTGGTACTTCAAGGGTGTGCCGTCCCGGCTGGGCTACCTGCTGGACCTGGCGCCGAAGGACCTGGAGAAGGTCATCTACTTCGCCGCCTACATGATCACCGAGGTCGACGACGAGCGTCGCACCCGCGACCTGCCCTCGCTGGAGGCCAAGGTCTCCGTGGAGCGCCAGCAGGTCGAGAACCGGCGCGACGCCGACGTCGAGGCCCGGCAGAAGAAGCTCGAGGAGGACCTCGCGGCCCTGGAGGCCGAGGGTGCCAAGGCCGACCAGCGCCGCAAGGTGCGCGAGGGCGGCGAGCGGGAGATGAAGCAGCTGCGCGACCGCGCGCAGCGCGAGATCGACCGGCTCGACGAGGTCTGGAGCCGGTTCAAGTCGCTGAAGGTCCAGGACCTGGAGGGCGACGAGATCCTGTACCGGGAGATGCGTGACCGCTACGGCACGTACTTCTCCGGGTCGATGGGTGCTGCCGCGCTGCAGCGCCGGCTGGAGACCTTCGACCTGGACGCCGAGGCGGAGTCGCTGCGCGACACCATCCGCAACGGCAAGGGCCAGAAGAAGACCCGGGCCCTGAAGCGCCTGAAGGTCGTCGAGGCCTTCCGCTCGACCAACAACTCGCCGTCCGGCATGGTGCTGGACTGCGTGCCCGTGATCCCGCCGGACCTGCGTCCGATGGTGCAGCTGGACGGCGGCCGCTTCGCGACCTCCGACCTGAACGACCTGTACCGCCGCGTGATCAACCGGAACAACCGCCTCAAGCGGCTGCTGGACCTGGGCGCGCCGGAGATCATCGTCAACAACGAGAAGCGGATGCTGCAGGAGGCCGTGGACTCGCTGTTCGACAACGGCCGCCGCGGCCGTCCGGTCACCGGACCGGGCAACCGTCCGCTGAAGTCCCTGAGCGACATGCTCAAGGGCAAGCAGGGCCGGTTCCGCCAGAACCTGCTGGGCAAGCGCGTCGACTACTCGGCCCGTTCGGTCATCGTCGTCGGCCCGCAGCTGAAGCTGCACCAGTGCGGTCTGCCCAAGCAGATGGCGCTGGAGCTGTTCAAGCCCTTCGTGATGAAGCGGCTGGTGGACCTGAACCACGCGCAGAACATCAAGTCCGCCAAGCGGATGGTGGAGCGCGCGCGGCCGGTCGTGTGGGACGTGCTGGAGGAGGTCATCGGGGAGCACCCGGTGCTGCTCAACCGCGCCCCCACGCTGCACCGCCTGGGCATCCAGGCCTTCGAGCCGCAGCTGGTCGAGGGCAAGGCGATCCAGATCCACCCGCTGGTGTGCACCGCGTTCAACGCGGACTTCGACGGCGACCAGATGGCGGTGCACCTGCCGCTGTCCGCCGAGGCACAGGCCGAGGCCCGCATCCTGATGTTGTCCTCGAACAACATCCTGTCCCCGGCGCACGGCCGGCCGATCACCTCGCCGACGCAGGACATGGTCCTGGGCATCTTCTTCCTCACGATGGACCGTGACGGGATGAAGGGCGAGGGCCGGGCGTTCGGCTCGATCTCGGAGGCCATGATGGCCTTCGACAACCGCGAGCTGGACCTGCAGGCGCCGATCGAGCTGCGCATCTCCGAGGCGGTCCCGCCGCGCGGCTGGGTGGCTCCGGAGGGCTGGGAGACCGGCCAGCCGTTCCGCCTGAAGACCTCGCTGGGCCGGGCGCTGTTCAACGAGCTGCTGCCGCTGGACTACCCGTACGAGAACCGTGAAGTCGCCAAGAAGCAGCTTTCGGCGATCGTCAACGACCTGGCCGAGCGCTACCCGAAGGTGACCGTCGCGGCGACCCTGGACAACCTGAAGTCCTCGGGCTTCTACTGGGCGACCCGCTCCGGCGTCACGGTGTCCGTCGAGGACATCGTGGTCCCGCCGAAGAAGGCCGAGATCCTCGAGGGCTACGAGGCTCAGGCCGCGAAGATCCAGAAGCAGTACGAGCGCGGTCTGGTCACGAAGGAAGAGCGCAACCAGGAGCTCATCTCCATCTGGACGAAGGCCACGAACGACGTCGCCAACGCGATGCAGGAGAACTTCTCGAAGACGAACCCGATCTTCATGATGGTCGACTCCGGCGCGCGCGGTAACTTCATGCAGATGCGGCAGATCGCCGGTATGCGCGGTCTGGTGTCGAACGCTAAGAACGAGACCATCCCGCGTCCCATCAAGGCGTCCTTCCGTGAGGGCCTGTCGGTCGTCGAGTACTTCATCTCGACGCACGGCGCCCGCAAGGGTCTGGCCGACACCGCGCTGCGCACCGCGGACTCCGGGTACCTCACCCGGCGTCTGGTGGACGTCTCGCAGGACGTGATCATCCGCGAGGAGGACTGCGGCACCGAGCGCGGCATCATGATGCCGATCGCGGCCAGGAACTCCGAGGGCCGGCTGATCAAGGACGAGAACGTCGAGAACTCGGTCTACGCGCGCAACACCGCGGAGAAGGTCGTCGTCGACAAGAAGACGATCCTCGACGCGGGCGTGGACCTGGGCGACGTGGCCATCGACAAGCTGATCGAGAACGGCGTGGCCGAGGTCAAGGTCCGCTCGGTCCTGACCTGCCAGTCCAAGGTCGGCACCTGCGCGATGTGCTACGGCCGGTCGCTGGCCACCGGCAAGCTGGTGGACGTCGGCGAGGCGGTGGGCATCATCGCCGCGCAGTCGATCGGCGAGCCCGGCACCCAGCTGACCATGCGCACCTTCCACACCGGCGGTGTGGCCGGCGACGACATCACGCAGGGTCTGCCGCGTGTCATCGAGCTGTTCGAGGCCCGCACGCCCAAGGGCGTGGCGCCGATCGCCGAGGCGGCCGGCCGGGTCCGGATCGAGGACACCGACAAGACCCGCAAGATCGTCATCACCCCCGACGACCCGTCGGTGGAGGAGGTCGCCTACCCGGTCAGCAAGCGCACCATGCTGCTGGTCGCCGACGACCAGCACGTCGAGGTCGGGCAGGAGCTCACCAAGGGCACCGTCAACCCGCACGACGTGCTGCGCATCCTGGGCCAGCGCCAGGTGCAGATCCACCTGGTGGCCGAGGTCCAGAAGGTGTACCGCAGCCAGGGTGTGCCGATCCACGACAAGCACATCGAGATCATCGTCCGGCAGATGCTGCGCCGGGTGACGATCATCGAGGCCGGGGACGCCGAGCTGCTCCCGGGCGAGCTGGTCGAGTTCGGCCGCTTCGAGACCGAGAACCGCAAGGTCCTCGCCGAGGGCGGGCACGCGGCCTCCGGGCGTCCGCAGCTGATGGGTATCACCAAGGCGTCGCTGGCCACGGACTCGTGGCTGTCGGCGGCCTCCTTCCAGGAGACCACCCGGGTCCTGACGGACGCGGCGATCAACGGCAAGTCCGACTCGCTGCTCGGCCTGAAGGAGAACGTGATCATCGGCAAGCTGATCCCGGCCGGGACCGGCATGCCGCGCTACCGGAACATCAAGGTCGAGCCGACCGAAGAGGCGAAGGCCCAGATGTACACGCTGGTGGGCTACGACGACGACTACTCGTCGTACAGCTTCGGCAGCGGCTCCGGCCAGGCGGTCCCGCTGGAGGAGTACGACTTCGGCGGCTACAGCGGCTGAGGCCGGGGGAGCTGATCCCCTAGCACGCTGATTGGGCGGCCGTTCCCCGGTGGGGAGCGGCCGCCCTTCGGCTTTGCCTCGGCGGCTCCGGCTTCTAGGCGAAGCGGCGCATGCCGCCGCGCAGCAGTCCCCGACGGTTCTGCTCGGCCCGGACGGCCGAGACCAGACTGAACGACGACAGCGCGGGATCGCCGCGCAGCGCGTCGAGTTCGTCGTGCACGGCCAGCGCCGGATCGGCCGACGCGCTCAGCGCCCCGGCTTCGCACAGCTCTGCCAGCGTCCGGTCCAGCAACGGTCCGAGTTTGCGGACCGGCCGGCCGACCAGTTGGGCGACGTGCGCCAGGGGCAGTCCTTCGCGGTAGCGGAACACCAACGCTGCCCGGGTGGTGACGTCGAGCGCGTTGAAGCGTTGCTGGAAGATCTCGTGGGCGGTCATGTGGGTCCCCCGGTTGTGCGGACGTTACAGACCTTTGATGCATGAGACGTGGTTCAGGTTCCCCGTGGGTACTCTGAACATGTCGCCAGTGACCCGAAAGGCGGACGGCCGATGAACGACCAGCCCGAGGTCGGGCGTCCCAACTACAGTGCGGCCGGCAGCCGGCCCTCGCCGAGCCCGGTGCCGGGGCAGGGCGGCGGGTACGGGGGACCGGACCAGGGCGCCCGGCTGGAGCTGCGGGCGGTGGCCGCGATGGCGGCCGCGGTGCTGGCCTGGTCGTCGTGGACGCCGTTCTACAACCTGCCGATAGCCGTCGCGCTCGTGGCCGCGGTGTGCGCCGCGCGCTGGGGGGCGCGGGCGAAGCGGAGCATACTGGCCGCCGAGGGCGCCCGGACCGGGGCCGGGCTCGCAGACCTGGCCCGGCTGCTGGGGCTGGCCGATCTGGCGATCCTCGCTTACCTGATCTTCCACTACTACTTCGTGGCGCACGCCGGAATCAAAGGCGTGCTGACGCTGTTGCTCACGTGACGGGCCGAGTCCGGTGGGGCGCGGGAATACCTCCCGGGCCCCTGTCGTTGACTCCCATGTCGGCTGGTGTCACCCGCCTCGTTAAACGGCTACGGTCGCGTGTCCGGCATGCGAGAATGAGGGGGTTCGCCAGTGGGGCGGACCGTGGCGGGCCCGATGCACGGACCGGCCGCCTTGATGGCGGTGGAGTCCGGTGCTAAGGTCCCTCCCTCCGTTTTGACCTCACCGGCATGCCCTGGGTAGGCTCGTCGCCGTGCCAGGGGTGTCCCCCCGGCTACTCCTGCCTGCGCACCATCCGGGTGCGGGCTCGCGTCCAGCGCGCAGCCCAAAGCCTTGGGACAGCAGGGGTCTGTAGGTCGCGACACGCCCGACCTCGTGGACCGGACGTCCCGGGTGATACCCGGACAGGACGCCCGAGCAGTCGCGAGGGTGGGCCGTGGCCGTGGACAACCAGCAGGAACTCGACGCGAAACCGAGAGGTAGTAGCACTCCGCGCCCGGGGGTCGCCCCCGCGGAGCCGTGAAGGAAAGGGAAGGCCAGCACCTAGTGCCTACAATTCAGCAGTTGGTCCGCAAGGGCCGGCAGGACAAGGTTGTGAAGAACAACACTCCTGCGCTCAAGGGATCCCCGCAGCGCCGCGGCGTCTGCACCCGCGTGTACACCACCACGCCCAAGAAGCCGAACTCGGCTCTGCGCAAGGTGGCCCGTGTGAAGCTGTCCTCCGGCATCGAGGTCACGGCGTACATCCCGGGCGTCGGCCACAACCTGCAGGAGCACTCCATCGTGCTCGTGCGCGGCGGCCGTGTGAAGGACCTGCCGGGCGTTCGGTACAAGATCGTCCGTGGCTCGCTCGACACCCAGGGCGTCAAGAACCGCAAGCAGGCCCGCAGCCGCTACGGCGCCAAGAAGGAGAAGAGCTAATGCCTCGCAAGGGTCCTGCCCCGAAGCACCCGGTCGTCATCGACCCGGTCTACAACTCCCCCCTGGTCACCTCGCTGGTGAACAAGGTCCTGCTGGACGGCAAGCGCTCCACCGCCGAGCGCATCGTCTACGGCGCCCTGGAGGGCTGCCGGGAGAAGACCGGCACCGACCCGGTGATCACGCTCAAGCGCGCGCTGGACAACGTGAAGCCGACCCTGGAGGTCAAGTCCCGCCGCGTCGGCGGTGCGACCTACCAGGTGCCGATCGAGGTCCGCGCCGGCCGCAGCACCACGCTGGCCCTGCGCTGGCTGGTGGGCTACTCCCGGCAGCGCCGCGAGAAGACCATGACCGAGCGCCTGATGAACGAGCTCCTGGACGCCTCCAACGGCCTGGGTGCCTCCGTCAAGCGCCGCGAGGACACGCACAAGATGGCGGACGCGAACAAGGCGTTCGCGCACTACCGCTGGTAACCCCGGTAGCCGAGACCGCAGAAAGTAGCTGAGCGAAATGGCCCCCAACGCCGTTGACCTGGCCAAGGTCCGCAACATCGGGATCATGGCCCACATCGACGCGGGCAAGACCACGACGACCGAGCGCATCCTGTACTACACCGGGATGAGCTACAAGATCGGCGAGGTCCACGACGGCGCTGCCACCACCGACTGGATGGAGCAGGAGCAGGAGCGTGGCATCACGATCACCTCCGCGGCTGTCACCTGTCACTGGTCGGTGGACGACGTCGACAACACCATCAACATCATCGACACGCCCGGACACGTGGACTTCACCGTCGAGGTGGAGCGATCGCTGCGCGTCCTCGACGGCGCGGTCGCGGTGTTCGACGGTGTCGCCGGCGTGGAGCCGCAGTCCGAGACGGTCTGGCGGCAGGCCGACCGTTACGGCGTCCCGCGCATTTGTTTCATCAACAAGCTGGACCGCACTGGTGCGGAGTTCCACCGCTGCGTCGACATGATCGTCACCCGTCTGCAGGCCACTCCGCTGGTCATGCAGCTGCCGATCGGTGCCGAGGCGGATTTCAAGGGCGTCATCGACCTGGTGAAGATGAAGGCCCTGGTGTGGAGCGCCGAGACCAAGCTGGGCGAGGCCTACGACGAGGTCGAGATCCCGGAGACGCACACCGAGGCCGCCGACGAGTGGCGCGGGCGTCTGCTGGAGACCATCGCCGAGGCCGACGACGAGATGATGGAGCTGTACCTGGAGGGCCAGGAGCCCACCACGGAGCAGCTGTACGCGGCCATCCGCCGCGCCACCCTCGCCGCCAAGCTGAACCCGGTGTTCTGCGGGACCGCGTTCAAGAACAAGGGCGTTCAGCCCCTGCTCGACGCGATCGTCCGCTACCTCCCCTCGCCGCTGGACGTGGAGGCCATCGACGGCCACAAGGTCGGCGACGAGGAGACGGTGCTGCACCGCAAGCCCTCCGACGACGAGCCGATGTCCGCGCTGGCGTTCAAGATCATGAGCGACCCGCACCTGGGCAAGCTCACGTTCGTGCGCGTCTACTCCGGCAAGCTGGAGTCCGGCGGGACGTACCTGAACTCGGTCAAGGGGCGCAAGGAGCGCATCGGCAAGATCTACCGCATGCACGCGAACAAGCGTGAGGAGATCGAGTCGGTGGGCGCCGGCGACATCATCGCCGTCATGGGTCTGAAGGACACCACGACCGGCGAGACGCTGTCGGACACCGCGAACCCGATCATCCTGGAGTCGATGACCTTCCCGGCCCCGGTGATCCACGTCGCGATCGAGCCGAAGACGAAGTCCGACCAGGAGAAGCTCGGCGTCGCGATCCAGCGCCTGGCCGAGGAGGACCCGTCGTTCCAGGTTCGGACCGACGAGGAGACCGGCCAGACCGTCATCTCCGGCATGGGCGAGCTCCACCTGGAGATCCTGGTGGACCGCATGCGCCGGGAGTTCAAGGTCGAGGCGAACGTCGGCAAGCCCCAGGTGGCCTACCGCGAGACCATCCGTCGCGCGGTGCCCAAGGTCGAGTACACGCACAAGAAGCAGACCGGTGGTTCGGGCCAGTACGCCTCCGTCATCATCTCGCTGGAGCCGCTTGCGGACGGCGAGCCGGGTGCCGAGGGCTACGAGTTCGTCAACGCCGTCAGCGGCGGCCGCATCCCCAAGGAGTACATCCCCTCGGTGGACGCCGGCTGCCAGGACGCGATGGAGTTCGGCGTGCTCGCCGGCTTCCCGCTGACCGGCGTCAAGGTGACGCTGCTGGACGGCAAGTACCACGAGGTCGACTCCTCCGAGATGGCCTTCAAGGTCGCCGGCTCCATGGCGTTCAAGGAAGCGGCCCGCAAGGCCGACCCGGCGCTGCTGGAGCCGATGATGGCGGTCGAGGTCACCACGCCCGAGGACTACATGGGCGAAGTGATCGGCGACCTGAACTCCCGCCGTGGCCAGATCCAGGCCATGGAGGAGCGGTTCGGCTCCCGGGTCGTCAAGGCCCTGGTTCCGCTGAGCGAGATGTTCGGCTACGTCGGGGACCTCCGGTCCAAGACGTCCGGCCGGGCCTCGTACAGCATGCAGTTCGACTCCTACGCCGAGGTTCCCCGGAACGTGGCGGAAGAGATCGTCAAGAAGGCGCGCGGCGAGTAGCCCAAGCCGGTTCACCTAACAAATCTGTAGAGCCGCCGGGGGCAGCCATCCCTCGGCGGCACCACAACCGTCCAACAGGAGGACATCGTGGCGAAGGCGAAGTTCGAGCGGACCAAGCCGCACGTCAACATCGGCACCATCGGTCACATCGACCACGGTAAGACGACGCTGACCGCGGCCATCACCAAGGTTCTGCACGACGCCCACCCGGACCTGAACCCCTACACCCCGTTCGACCAGATCGACAAGGCGCCCGAAGAGCGTCAGCGCGGTATCACCATCTCCATCGCGCACGTCGAGTACCAGACCGACGCGCGGCACTACGCGCACGTCGACTGCCCCGGTCACGCGGACTACATCAAGAACATGATCACCGGTGCGGCCCAGATGGACGGCGCCATCCTGGTCGTGGCCGCCACCGACGGCCCGATGCCGCAGACCAAGGAGCACGTGCTCCTGGCCCGCCAGGTCGGCGTGCCCTACATCGTGGTCGCGCTGAACAAGTCGGACATGGTGGACGACGAGGAGATCCTGGAGCTCGTCGAGCTCGAGGTCCGCGAGCTGCTCTCGGAGTACGAGTTCCCGGGCGACGACCTGCCGGTCATCCGCGTCTCGGCGCTCAAGGCCCTGGAGGGCGACCCGGAGTGGTCGGCCAAGCTCCTGGAGCTGATGAAGGCCGTCGACGACTCGATCCCGCAGCCCGAGCGCGAGATCGACAAGCCGTTCCTGATGCCGATCGAGGACGTCTTCACGATCACCGGTCGTGGCACCGTCGTCACCGGTCGTATCGAGCGCGGCATCGTCAAGGTCAACGAGACCGTCGACATCATCGGCATCCGCAACGAGAAGCAGACCACCACGGTCACCGGTGTCGAGATGTTCCGCAAGCTGCTCGACGAGGGCCAGGCCGGCGAGAACGTCGGTCTGCTGCTGCGCGGCATCAAGCGCGACGACGTCGAGCGCGGCCAGGTCGTGATCAAGCCGGGCACGACCACCCCGCACACCGACTTCGAGGCGAACGTCTACATCCTGTCCAAGGACGAGGGTGGCCGGCACACGCCGTTCTTCAACAACTACCGTCCGCAGTTCTACTTCCGGACGACCGACGTGACCGGCGTCGTGACCCTCCCCGAGGGCACCGAGATGGTCATGCCGGGCGACAACACCGAGATGTCGGTCGCGCTGATCCAGCCGATCGCCATGGAGGAGGGCCTGCGGTTCGCCATCCGTGAGGGTGGCCGCACCGTCGGCGCCGGCCGCGTTGTGAAGATCACCAAGTAAGTACCCTCCCGGCCGTCAGGCCGCGGGTGCCTCTTGCGGGAAGGCCCTCGGAGCTTCGGCTCCGGGGGCCTTCCCTTTCTACTTTCGAGTGAATTTCCTGTGCGGCTCAGACCCCTGAGCGGCACCCGGGGCATTAACTAGATGTAATTCCCCGAACTTCGGAGGTAGGTGTGAAGTATCCACCGTTGCCCGGCGAGACCTTCGACGCGTGGCTGGCCCGCATCCAGCCGCTCCGCAGGAACGATCTCGACCGCAGGGTGCGCACGGCCGGTGTCAGGCCCCTGACGCTGGAGGAGTTGGCCGGGTGGCCGACGCTGTTCGCCTCGGAGCGCGAGCGCGCGGCCTTTCTCGCGTGGCTGCACGAGGAACGGCGGCACCATGCCGGCTGAGGAGCGTGAGTTCTCCGGCGCGGAGCTGGCGTCGCGGTGGCTGACGGTGGACCAGGTGCTGGGCCGACGCGGGGCATGGGGCTGGGCTGCCGTGGATTCGGCCGGCGAGTATTCCGCGGCCGATGCGGTTGCGGTTGCGGCGAGCGGTGAACCTTCCGGCGACGGAGGTCCTGGTGATGGGCCTGCCCGCGATGACGGCACCCATGACGGCACCGATGGCGGTGTCGATGGTGACTCTCTTGGGATGGAAGTGACCGCCGCGAACGGAGCGCACATCGCCCCGGACGTGATCGCCGCGATCGGTGAACGTCCGATGCCGGACCTGGTAGCCGCTGACGCTGACCTGGCGTCCCGCTGGTTCACCGCCGACCGCACCCTCGGCGACTTCGCCGGCTGCACGGTGCTCCTGCCGTTCCCCGCCGTCGCCGAACTGGCGACCTGGCCGGAACGCCTGCTGTGGGGCCACTCCCGCACCGAGGAGCTCTGCGAATGGCTCGATCCCGGCCGCACCATCCCCGGCGACGAGACGGTGGCCCGCATCTGGGGCCGCATCGTGGTGGCCGCCCAGCGCACCGGTAACCCGCCGCCGGCGAACGCCGCCTGGACCGCCGCCGGCTGCCTGTCGTACGGACTGCCCCTGGCCACCCTGGACAAGCGGCGCTACCAGCCCTTCGCCGACCGCTACGGCCTCCAGCTGATCTAGCGCCGCCCCGCGTCAGGCCGAGGTCCCGCTCTCGGCCATCAGCTTCTCGCACTCCTCCAGCCACTGGATCCCCACGATCGCCACGACCGGCTCCCCGGCGTCGTCGGTGACGTAGACCGGGTGGCGCGTGACCCGGGCCTCCTCGACCAGGTCGGGGAACAGGGCGCGGGCGTCGTCGAGGGTGTAGGCGGCTTCCATGGCGCGACCGTATGCCGCACGCCGCCGGGAATCGCGGATCGACACGTTTGTACAACCGTCTTGCACGATCGTCCAAGACGGTTGTACGGTTGTCTCACCACGACAGCGCAGGACCCGTCGATCCCAGGGGGTAGAGCCATGAACAGCAACCGGAACAGCCAGAACGCCACCAACGGCCACAGCGCCAAGGGCGTCCGCGCCATCCGTACCGTCCGCACCGTCCTCGTCTCGGGCGCCGGCATCGCGGGCCCCTCACTCGCCTACTGGCTGCACCGCCACGGCTTCGAGGCGACGGTGGTCGAGCGCTCGGCGTTCCTGCGGGACAGCGGCGGCGCCGTCGACTTCCGCGGCGAGCAGGTGAAGCTGCTGAAGGCGATGGGAATCTTCGACGCGGTCAAGGCCGCCGAGACCGCGATGGGCGACCAGGTCGTGATCGACGGCGCGGGGGAGCCGGTCATCGCCTTCTCCTCGGCCTTCTTCAGCGGCGAGGTCGAGATCGAGCGCGGCGACCTGGCGCGCATCCTGTACGACGCGACCTGCCGGGACACGCGCTACGTGTTCGGCGACTGGATCGTCGGCCTCGACGACCGCGCGGACGGCGTCCGGGTGACCTTCGCCAGCGGCGCGACGGCCACCTACGACCTGGTGGTCGGCGCGGACGGCCTGCACTCCGGCGTCCGCAGACTGGCTTTCGGCCCCGAGGAGGGCTACCGCCACGACCTCGGCTGGGCGATCGCGGGCTTCACCGCCCCGAACGACCTCGGCCTGGACCACGAGGGGCGCATCTACAACGTCCCGGGCTGCGGCGTCATGGCGGCCAGCGCCCGGGACGGGGCACGCCTCGGCGTCGGCTTCGTCTTCCACGCCCCGGACCTGGCCTACGACCGCCACGACGTCGAAGCGCAGAAGCAGCTCGTGGCGGCGACCTACGCCGACGCCGGCTGGGAGACGCGGACTCTGCTCAAGGGTATGTGGCAGGCCGAGGACCTGTACTTCGACACCCTCAGCCAGATCCGCATGGACCGCTGGTCGACCGGCCGCGTGGTCCTGCTCGGCGACGCCGCCTGGTGCGCCGGCCCCGGCGGCAGCGGCACCGGCATGGCGATGATGGGAGCGCACGTCCTGGCCGGAGAGCTGGCGGCGGCCGGCGGCGACCACACCGCGGCGTTCGCCGCCTACGAGCGGATCCTGCGCCCCGCGGTCAAGATCGGCCAGAAGCAGGGCAAGGGCGCCGGCGGCTTCCTGGCGCCGGTCGACGCCAAGAAGATCGCCAGCCGCAACAAGGCCTACAAGATGCTGACCCGCAAGATGGTGGGCGGTTTCTTCAACTGGCTCACGGCGCGGGCGGCCAATGCCGTGGAGTACAAGGAGTACAAGGAGTACCCGATGGAGCCCGTGGCGCCAGCGGTGTGGATGGCGGGGGAGTCGCGGATCGCTGCTTGAGGCCGGGACGGTGTCGGGCCGGTTCTGTCGAATGTCGACAGTGCCGGCCCGATTCCGGTCCGTGACCAGCGCGATGTCGCCGAGGTCCGCGCGAGGGCACGTGCTCCATATCACATCTCAAAAAGGAAGCGTGGTATGCCCACGCCTCGATTTCCCAAAACCCCCAGGCCTGGGCCATACTGTTGAGGTTGCTTAACCGTCCGCGCCCTTTTTGGGTGCGCGGGAGCCTTCTGTCGTCTTCGGCGGGGGGTCATGGGCCCACACGCAAGACGCATCAACAAGCCGCGGAGCGGCTGAGATGCGGCAGCTGTGGGGATGGTAGAGCACGTTCTCGCGGAATCCGATTCTGCAGGCGAGGCGATGAGTCGCGCCTATGGGATCGCCACGCTCCACCGGGCGACACGCCCGACCGCGTGGACCGGACAACGCAGGACAAGCACGACAAGCTTCGCGGGACACACAGGCTGTGGAACGCGGCAAACCCGGTGGTCGGGTGGGTCCACAACCACCTTGATCGCCGGGCGCGTTGATGCGAGCAGTCCCCGGCACCGATCGGGGTCGGCCGACGCAGACGCCGGACAACAGGTCCAAGAAAGACGAAGGATAAGGAACCAAGCAGCCATGGCGGGACAGAAGATCCGCATCAGGCTCAAGGCCTACGACCACGAGGTGATCGACTCCTCGGCGAAGAAGATCGTCGAGACCGTGATCCGCACTGGTGCGCAGGTCGCCGGCCCGGTGCCGCTGCCGACTGAGAAGAACGTGTACTGCGTCATCCGCTCGCCGCACAAGTACAAGGACTCGCGCGAGCACTTCGAGATGCGCACGCACAAGCGACTCATCGACATCCTCGACCCGACCCCGAAGACGGTTGACTCGCTGATGCGTCTCGACCTGCCGGCGGGCGTCGACATCGAGATCAAGCTCTAGGCGGCCGGCACATGGGAAAGCAGATTAAGGGCGTCCTGGGCGAGAAGCTCGGCATGACCCAGGTCTGGGACGAGAACAACCGGGTCGTCCCGGTGACCGTCGTCAAGGCCGGGCCGTGCGTCGTGACGCAGATCCGCAAGCAGGAGATCGACGGCTACGAGGCCGTGCAGATCGCCTACGGTGCCGTGAAGCCGACCAAGGTGACCAAGCCCGAGGCCGGACACTTCGCGAAGGCCGGCGTGACGCCGCGCCGCTACACCGTGGAGATCCGCACCACCGACGCCGCCGAGTACTCCCTGGGCCAGGAGATCACCGCCGAGACCTTCACGCAGGGTCAGATCGTGGACGTCTCCGGCACCTCCAAGGGCCACGGCTTCGCCGGTGTCATGAAGCGCCACAACTTCCGGGGCCTCGGCGCGGGCCACGGCGTGCAGCGCAAGCACCGCTCGCCCGGTTCCATCGGCGCCTGCGCGACCCCCGGTCGCGTCTTCAAGGGCGTGCGCATGGCCGGTCGGATGGGCTCGGCGCGCGTGACCGTCCAGAACCTCACCGTCCAGGCCGTGGACGCCGAGAAGGGCCTCATCCTCGTCAAGGGCGCCATCCCCGGCCCCAACGGCGGGCTGGTCCTGGTCAAGACCTCGGTCAAGAAGGGAGCCTGACATGACGCAGGTTGTCTCCGTCGACCTCCCCGGCGAGATCTTCGACGTCCAGACCAACATCCCGCTGATCCACCAGGTCGTGGTGGCCCAGCTGGCGGCGGCCCGCCAGGGCACGCACAAGACCAAGACCCGCGGCGAGGTGTCCGGCGGCGGCAAGAAGCCGTACCGCCAGAAGGGCACCGGCCGGGCCCGCCAGGGTTCGACCCGCGCGCCGCAGTTCGCCGGCGGTGGCGTCGTCCACGGCCCGGTGCCGCGCGACTACGCCCAGCGCACCCCGAAGAAGATGAAGGCCGCCGCGCTGCGCGGTGCCCTCTCCGACCGGGCCCGCGACGGCCGCGTGATCGTGGTGGACGCCCTGGTCGAGGGCGCGACCCCGAACACGAAGTCCGCCGTGGCGCTGCTGAAGGGCGTGACCGAGCACAAGCAGGTGCTCGTCGTGCTGCAGCGCACCGACGAGGTCTCCTACAAGAGCCTCCGCAACGTCCCGACCGTGCACCTGATCGACGTCGGCCAGCTGAACACCTACGACGTGCTCGTCAACGACGCCGTCGTGTTCACCCAGGGCGCGTACGACCAGTTCGTGGCCGGTCCCGCCAAGGGGAAGTCCGTTACCGCGGTGGCGAGCTCCCTCGAAGTTGAGGGGAGCGAGGCGTGAGCAGCAAGTTCGCCGACCGCTCGGTCCTGGCCCGCGACATCATCATCAAGCCGGTGGTGTCGGAGAAGAGCTACAGCCTTCTGGACCAGAACACGTACACGTTCGTCGTCCACCCGGACACGAACAAGATCCAGATCCGCGAGGCCGTCGAGGAGATCTTCGACGTCAAGGTCCTGTCGGTGAACACGATCAACCGCCAGGGCAAGCGCAAGCGCACCCGCTACGGCGTGGGCAAGCGCAAGGACACCAAGCGCGCGATCGTGACCGTGGACCCGAACCCCGGTGACGGCAAGAAGGGCCGCATCGAGCTGTTTGGAGGGCCGGTTTCCTAATGGGCATCCGTAAGTACAAGCCGACTACCCCGGGCCGTCGCGGCTCGTCGGTCGCCGACTTCGTCGAGATCACCCGGAGCACCCCGGAGAAGTCGCTGGTCGTCCCGGTCCACAGCAAGGGCGGTCGCAACAGCACCGGCCGCGTGACCGTGCGCCACCAGGGCGGCGGCCACAAGCGGGCCTACCGCCTGATCGACTTCCGCCGCCACGACAAGGACGGCGTGCCGGCCAAGGTCGCGCACATCGAGTACGACCCGAACCGCACCGCCCGCATCGCGCTGCTGCACTACGCGGACGGCGAGAAGCGCTACATCCTGGCCCCGAAGAACCTGAGCCAGGGCGACCGGATCGAGAACGGTCCCGGCGCGGACATCAAGCCCGGCAACAACCTGCCGCTGCGCAACATCCCGACCGGTACCACGATCCACGCGATCGAGCTCCGCCCCGGCGGCGGCGCGAAGATCGCCCGGTCCGCCGGCGCGAGCGTGCAGCTCGTCGCCAAGGACGGTGCGTTCGCGCAGCTGCGCATGCCCTCCGGCGAGATCCGGAACGTCGACATGCGCTGCCGCGCCACGGTCGGCGAGGTCGGCAACGCCGAGCAGTCGAACATCAACTGGGGCAAGGCCGGACGCATGCGCTGGAAGGGCAAGCGCCCGACCGTCCGCGGTGTCGCGATGAACCCGATCGACCACCCGCACGGCGGTGGCGAGGGCAAGACCTCCGGCGGCCGCCACCCGGTGTCCCCGTGGGGTCAGAAGGAAGGCCGCACCCGCAAGCCGGGCAAGGCCTCCGACAAGTACATCGTCCGCCGTCGCAAGTCCAACAAGAAGCGCTAGGAGGAGGTTTAGATGCCGCGCAGTCTCAAGAAGGGTCCCTTCGTCGACGGCCACCTGATCAAGAAGGTGGACGCCCAGAACGCGAAGAACACCAAGACCGTCATCAAGACCTGGTCCCGGCGCTCGATGATCGTGCCGGACATGCTGGGTCACACCATCGCCGTGCACGACGGCCGCAAGCACGTCCCGGTGTTCATCACCGAGGCGATGGTCGGCCACAAGCTCGGCGAGTTCTCCCCGACCCGCACGTTCAAGGGTCACGTGAAGGACGATCGGAGGTCGCGCCGTGGCTGAGAACAAGGCCAAGGACCTCGCTGGCAATGAGGCCATTGCCCAGGCGAAGAACATCCGCATGACCGCCATGAAGGTGCGCCGCGTCGTGGACATGGTCCGCGGCCAGGACGTCGAGCAGGCGCTCGACACCCTGCGCTTCGCGCCGTACGCCGCCGCCGAGCCGGTCTTCAAGTGCGTCGCGTCGGCTGCCGCCAACGCGCGCAACAACAAGCAGCTCCGCGGCTCGCTGGTCATCAGCGAGGCCTACGTGGACGAGGGTCCGACCCTGAAGCGGTTCCGGCCGCGCGCCCAGGGCCGTGCCTACCGCATCCGCAAGCGGACCTCGCACATCACGATCGTGGTCCAGGAGGCCTCGATCAATAACAGTGTCGCGCGCGTTCAGAAGGGCAGGACCCGATAGTGGGCCAGAAGGTTAACCCGCATGGGTTCCGCCTCGGCATCACCACGGACTTCAAGTCCCGGTGGTACGCCGACAAGCTGTACAAGGACTACGTCAAGGAAGACGTCGCGATCCGCCGTCTGATGACGGAGGGCATGGACCGCGCGGGCATCAGCAAGGTGGAGATCGAGCGCACGCGTGACCGCGTCCGCGTCGACATCCACACCGCGCGTCCGGGCATCGTCATCGGCCGCCGCGGCGCCGAGGCCGACCGCATCCGCGGCAAGCTCGAGAAGCTGACCGCCAAGCAGGTCCAGCTGAACATCCTCGAGGTGCGCAACCCCGAGAGCGACGCGCAGCTGGTCGCTCAGGGCATCGCGGAGCAGCTGGCGCAGCGTGTGGCGTTCCGCCGCGCGATGCGCAAGGCGATCCAGTCCTCGATGAAGGCCGGCGTCAAGGGCATCAAGGTCCAGGTCTCCGGCCGTCTGGGCGGGGCCGAGATGAGCCGCTCGGAGCAGTACCGCGAGGGCCGCGTGCCCCTGCACACGCTCCGCGCGAACATCGACTACGGCTTCTACGAGGCCAAGACCACCTTCGGCCGGATCGGCGTGAAGGTCTGGATCTACAAGGGCGACGTCACGTCGCTGTCCGCGCAGCGCGCGCTGAACGCCGCGGAGGCCCGTGCCGGGCGCCCGCCGCGTGACGGCGGCGACCGCCGCGGCGGTGGCGGCCGTGACGGCGACCGCCGTGCCCCGCGTCGCGACGGTGGCGGCGGTGGCCGCGGCCCGCGTCGCGACGGCGGCGGTGGCGGCGGCCAGCAGTCCGCACCGCAGGCCCAGGCTCCGGCCGCCGCTGAGGCGTCGGCCCCGGCCGCTACCGAGACCAAGGAGGCGTGATGCTGATCCCTCGGCGGGTCAAGCACCGCAAGCAGCACCACCCCGGTCGCTCGGGCGCCTCCAAGGGCGGCAACAACCTGGCGTTCGGCGAGTACGGCATCCAGGCGCTGACCCCGGCGTACGTGACCAACCGGCAGATCGAGTCCGCCCGTATCGCCATCAACCGGCACATCCGCCGTGGTGGCAAGGTGTGGATCAACATCTACCCGGACCGTCCGCTCACCAAGAAGCCGGCCGAGACCCGCATGGGTTCCGGCAAGGGCTCGCCCGAGTGGTGGGTCGCGAACGTCAAGCCCGGCCGAGTGCTCTTCGAGCTCTCGTACCCGAACGAGGAGCGCGCACGCGAGGCCCTGCTTCGCGCGACGCACAAGCTCCCGCTCAAGTGCCGGATCATCAAGCGTGAGGCAGGTGACATCTGATGGCGACCGGGACCACCGCGCGCGAACTGCGCGAGCTCGGCGACGCCGAACTGCTGGAGAAGCTCCGTGAGAGCAAGGAGGAGCTGTTCAACCTCCGCTTCCAGCAGGCCACCGGCCAGCTTGAGAACCACGGCCGCATGCGCGCCGTGAAGAAGGACATCGCTCGCATCTACACCTTGATGACCGAGCGTGAGCTCGGCATCAGTACTGAGGAGGCGAAGTGAGCGAGCAGACCGTGGAGAACACCGAGGCGCGTGGCGCGCGCAAGGTGCGTGAAGGTTACGTCGTGAGCGACAAGATGGAGAAGACCATCGTCGTGCTCGTCGAGGACCGCAAGACGCACCCGAAGTACCGCAAGGTCGTGCGCCGCACCACCAAGCTCAAGGCCCACGACGAGCAGAACACGGCCGGCATCGGCGACCGCGTGCTGCTCATGGAGACCCGGCCGCTCTCGGCGACCAAGCGCTGGCGCCTGGTCGAGGTTCTCGAGAAGGCCAAGTAACCAGTCCGTTCGGCCAGGCACAGGAAGGGCTGCCGACCGGAGTCCGCTTCGAGCGGCAGCCCCCTGTGAACCGGCACGACGAAGGAGATAGATAGTGATCCAGCAGGAGTCGCGGCTCCGGGTCGCCGACAACACCGGTGCGAAGGAAATCCTTTGCATCCGCGTGCTCGGTGGCTCCAGCCGCCGCTACGCCGGAATCGGCGACGTCATCGTCGCCACCGTGAAGGACGCCCTGCCCGGCGCGGGCGTCAAGAAGGGCGACGTCGTCAAGGCGGTCATCGTGCGCACCGTCAAGGAGCGCCGGCGTCCGGACGGCTCGTACATCCGCTTCGACGAGAACGCGGCCGTCCTGATCAAGGACGGCGGGGACCCGCGCGGGACCCGCATCTTCGGCCCGGTGGGCCGTGAGCTGCGCGAGAAGCGCTACATGCGCATCGTCTCGCTCGCCCCGGAGGTGCTGTAAACCATGGCCGGTCTGAACATCAAGAAGGGTGACCTGGTCCAGGTCATCACCGGTAAGGACAAGGGTCTGCAGGGCAAGGTCATCCAGGCCTTCCCGGAGACTGAGAAGGTCCTGGTCGAAGGCGTCAACCGGGTCAAGAAGCACACCAAGGTCGGCCAGTCCGTCCGGGGGAGCAAGACCGGCGGCATCATCACGATCGAGGCCCCGGTGCACGTCTCCAACGTGATGCTGGTCGTCGAGCACGAGGGCGCCAAGGTCGTCACGCGGGTCGGCTACCGCCGCGTGGAGGAGGAGCGCACGCTCGCCGACGGTTCCAAGAAGACCGTCACGCGCAGCGTCCGCTACGCCAAGCGCACCGGTAAGGACATCTGACATGACTGTGACCGAGACTGAGACCGCGGTGCAGCCGCGTCTGAAGCTGCGCTACCGCTCGGAGATCGCCCCGGCGCTCAAGGAGCAGTTCAGCTTCCCGAACGTCATGCTGATCCCCGGTCTGACGAAGATCGTCGTGAACATGGGCGTCGGTGACGCCGCCCGCGACTCCAAGCTGATGGACGGCGCCGTCAAGGACCTGGCGGCGATCACCGGCCAGAAGCCGACCGTGACCCGGGCCCGCAAGTCCATCGCGCAGTTCAAGCTGCGCGAGGGTCAGCCCATCGGCGCGCACGTCACGCTGCGCGGCGACCGGATGTGGGAGTTCTGCGACCGGCTGGTGTCGATCGCGCTGCCCCGTATCCGTGACTTCCGCGGCCTGTCGCCCAAGCAGTTCGACGGCCGTGGCAACTACACGTTCGGTCTGAACGAGCAGTCGATGTTCCACGAGATCGACCAGGACAAGATCGACCGAGTGCGCGGCATGGACATCACCGTCGTGACCACCGCCCGCAACGACGACGAGGGCCGCGCGCTGCTGCGCCTCCTCGGATTCCCGTTCAAGGAGGCGTGATCACATGGCGAAGAAGGCCCTGATCAACAAGGCTCTCGCGAAGCCGAAGTTCAAGGTGCGCGGTTACACCCGCTGCTCCAAGTGCGGTCGCCCGCACTCGGTCTACCGCAAGTTCGGCCTGTGCCGGGTTTGCCTGCGCGAGATGGCGCACGCCGGCGAACTGCCGGGCGTGACCAAGAGCTCCTGGTAACTACTACACGCCGCAGGTCCCCGCGTATGTGCACTCTGATCGGAGAGTGTGAGCAGCGCGGGGATACCACGGCGAGGAAGGCCTCAGGCCGACTATGACCATGACCGACCCGATCGCGGACATGCTCACCCGTCTGCGGAACGCCAACTCGGCGTACCACGACCAGGTGACCATGCCGTCCAGCAAGATCAAGACCCACATCTGCGAGATCCTCAAGCAGGAGGGCTACATCGCCTCCTGGAAGGTCGAGGACGCGGAGGTGGGCAAGTCCCTCACCATCGAGCTGAAGTTCGGCCCGAACCGTGAGCGCTCCATCGCGGGCATCAAGCGCATCTCCAAGCCGGGTCTGCGCGTGTACGCGAAGTCCACGGGCCTGCCGAAGGTTCTCGGCGGACTCGGCGTCGCCATCATCTCGACTTCGACCGGTCTGCTGACCGACCGCCAGGCCGCCCGCAAGGGCGTCGGCGGCGAAGTCCTCGCCTACGTCTGGTAAGGGAAGGAGGAGAAGCAATGTCTCGTATTGGACGGCTGCCGATCCCGGTTCCCACCGGAGTCGACGTCACCATCAACGGCCAGGACGTGACTGTCAAGGGTCCCAAGGGCACCCTGTCGCACACGGTCGTCAACCCGATCACGATCGCCAAGGGCGAGGACGGCAACCTGGTCGTCTCGCGCCCCAACGACGAGCGGATCGCCAAGGAGCGCCACGGTCTGTCGCGCACCCTGGTCAACAACATGATCATCGGCGTGACCCAGGGCTACACCAAGAGCCTGGAGATCTCCGGTGTCGGTTACCGCGTGACCGCCAAGGGCTCGGACCTCGAGTTCGCCCTGGGCTACAGCCACCCGGTTCCGGTCCCGGCTCCCGCCGGTATCACCTTCGCCGTGGAGAGCCCGACCAGGTTCTCCGTGTCCGGGATCGACAAGCAGCTGGTGGGCGAGACCTGCGCCTACATCAAGAAGCTGCGCAAGATCGACCCGTACAAGGGCAAGGGCATCAAGTTCGCCGGCGAGGTCATCCGCCGCAAGGCCGGAAAGGCTGGGAAGAAGTAATGGCTTTCGCAGTCAAGATCGGCAAGGGTCCGGCGAAGAAGCGCAACGCGGTCAAGCGCCGTCACCTGCGCGTCCGCAAGAAGGTCTCCGGCACGGCACTGCGTCCGCGCCTGGTGGTCACCCGCTCGGCGCGCCACATGGTCGCGCAGATCGTGGACGACGTCACCCGCGTGACGCTGGCGTCCGCCTCCACCATGGAGGCCGGCCTGCGCAGCGGCGAGGGCGACAAGACCGCCAAGGCCAAGGAAGTGGGCAAGCTCGTCGCCGAGCGGGCCAAGGCCAAGGGTGTCGGCACGGTCGTCTTCGACCGCGGCGGCAACAAGTACCACGGCCGGGTGGCCGCGGTGGCCGACGGCGCCCGGGAAGCGGGGCTGGACCTGTGACCAGTAACACGAGCACGAACGGAAGGAGCCTCTGATGGCTGGACCGCAGCGCCGCGGAGGCGGCTTCGGTGGACAGAACAACCAGGGTGGCGGCGGCGAGGGCGGCAACAACCGCCGCGAGCGCCGTGACCGTCGTGGCGACCAGGCCCCGGTGGAGAAGTCGGCGCACATCGAGCGCGTCGTCACCATCAACCGCGTGGCCAAGGTCGTGCGCGGTGGCCGCCGCTTCAGCTTCACCGCTCTGGTGATCGTCGGCGACGGCGAGGGCACCGTGGGCGTGGGCTACGGCAAGGCCAAGGAAGTCCGCGACGCGATCGCCAAGGGTGTCGAGGAGGCCAAGAAGAACTTCTTCAAGGTCCCGCGCATCCAGGGCACGATCCCGCACCCGATTCAGGGCGAGCGCGCCGCCGGCGTCGTTCTCCTGAAGCCGGCCGCCCCCGGTACCGGCGTCATCGCCGGCGGCCCGGTGCGCGCCGTGCTGGAGTGCGCGGGCGTCCACGACGTGCTGAGCAAGTCGCTCGGCTCGGACAACCCGATCAACATCGTCCACGCGACCGTGGCGGCTCTGAAGGGCCTGGTCCGGCCCGAGGAAGTCGCCGCTCGCCGCGGGCTCCCGCTGGAGGACGTGGCCCCGGCCGCCCTCCTGCGCGCCCGCGCCGGTGTGGGGAGCTGAGAGACATGGCCCGTTTGAAGATCACGCAGACCCGCTCCAAGATCGGCACCAAGCAGAACCACCGGGACACCCTCCGGTCGCTCGGTCTGAAGCGGATCAACGACACCGTGGTGAAGGAGGACCTCCCGCAGTTCCGCGGCATGGTCCACACCGTCCGCCACCTGGTCAAGGTCGAGGAGGTCGACTGACATGACGCTGAAGGTCCACCACCTCCGCCCGGCTCCGGGCGCGAAGACCGCCAAGACCCGCGTGGGTCGCGGCGAAGGCAGCAAGGGCAAGACGGCGGGACGCGGTACCAAGGGCACCAAGGCCCGCTACCAGGTCTCGGCGCGCTTCGAGGGCGGCCAGATGCCGCTGCACATGCGCCTGCCCAAGGGTCGCGGCTTCAAGAACCCGTTCAAGGTGACCTTCCAGGTCGTCAACCTGGACAAGCTCTCGGCCCTGTACCCGGCCGGCGGCGAGGTCACGGTCGACGACCTGGTCGCCAAGGGCGCGGTCCGCGACAACGAGCTCGTCAAGGTGCTCGGCACCGGCGAAGTCTCCGTCGCGCTCCAGGTGAAGGCGCACGCCTTCTCCGCCTCCGCGAAGGAGAAGCTGGCTGCCGCCGGTGGCTCCGCCGAGGAGATCTGAGCCGGTAGGCGCAGGAGTCAGTACAGGGCGCCGCCCCGGGCCGTATGGCTCGGGGCGGCGCTTTTTGTGCGCCTACAGCGAACACACATATAGATAGGTGCGGCTCGCGTGGCTGTGGCGCGATCGCAGGACCGGAAGTGCTGCCAGCCCGCACCGCCGCGCTGCTCGCTCGACAGCGTGGCCGGACGCGCGCTGATCGCGGGGCCGGAGCTCGAAGTCGCGTTGCCCGGCCGGATTTCGCAGCGCTGCCAACTCGGTCGCCTGGTCGGATTTGAGCAACCAGCAGGGTGTTCAGGCCCTCGTGAGCCGCATCGTGCTCGCTCGTCGTCACCGTGCGAGTCGCCCACGCGCGCAACCGTGTCCACCTGACTCTGGCAAGCCTGCGCGCGCTCGCCTGGCAAGCCGATATCCGAGCCGCCGACCACACAATCGGCCCCTGGTCGCACAGCCCGGCGCAAGCAAGCGCTGCACCGCGCCACCGCCGCCTGTCCGCACGCTCGTGGCCACGGCAAGCCCGCCGAACAGCCCCCCGATC
>NZ_JAACYW010000135.1 GCF_015356825.1 Catenulispora rubra
GTCTGTATGTGCAGTTTGTCTGTGGTTTTACAGGCAAATTTTTACGGCTTCGCCAATGGTTGGATGGCCTCGCAGGGGGACGCAGTTCGGTTAAGGGGCGTGGGTTGCGCTGGCGGCCGCCGGTATTCGCGTGCACGACCACGCATGAGCCTGAGTCACTGCGCACGCGTCGTGCGGGCGGGTGGCGGCCGCGTTTGGTGGGTGCGTTGAGGCCTCCGGCGGGCGCTCCTCGACGAGGGGGCGACCCGCGCGTCCGGCGGTTTGGCGGCGGTCCGCGACTGTTCGGCTTTCTATCCGCTGTTGCTTGCGCGGCGTTGTTTGCTGGTGGTGCTGCTTGTGGTCGCCGAGGTTCTGGGTCCCTCGCCGCGTCATCGCCGTAAACGGAACCAGCCCGGTTTGGCGGAATCAAGCCGCACCCCTGCTGCTGTGGTCCAGCCTCGTCCGGCTTGACACCGCCAAACCGGGCAGGTTGGCTGCGCCCGCTGACGCGGCGAGGGACCCAGAACCAACACCCCGCATGGTCCTTCGGACCCCCTCACCACACCACCGGTCGCGCTGGCACGTCGCCGGCCGTAGCTGCCAAGGCGCCGGTTCTTGCCACAACGGCCGACCACGGGCCAGCAGCGCTCCGGCCTAAATCTCGGCGCCTGGCGGCAGATACCGCTGACTGGTCCGTCCTCGGGCCCCGTCCCGGAAGCCGCGCAGCATTGCCATCGCGCGGGGTCCGCGTGGTGCCTCGATCGCGGTCCGCAGGGCGAACCACCAGGCCAGGTACAGTGCGGTGTTGCGGCTCCAGACTGGGGCGTCCTTGCGGTGCTCCTTGATCAGCACTGTGCCGTTGCGGGCGATCCAGTACAGGCGCCAGGTTGGGTGGCGTGATGAGGCCACCGATAGGCCTGCCAGCTTGTGCTGGTTCCTTTGGCCGAGGCTGTGGGGCAGCTTGTGGCGCTTGTCGCGGAGGACGCGGTAGCCGGCGGTGCGTACGCGGAGGCAGAAGTCGTTGTCGACGTGGTCGACGAAGAACTCGCTGCGGAATGGGCCCACTTCGGTCAGCACGTTGCGGCGGACCAGCATGCCGGAGGTGATGACCACGTCGCGTTCGGCGATGTCCGGGCCGTTCGCGGTGCCCGGTTCGTAGTAGCGGCCCTGCTCCTCGTCCCATGGGGCGGGGGCTGCGATGCCGACGGTTGGGTCCGTCAGGTGCTCGGCGAGGCCGGTGACCAGGTCCTCGCCGAGGACGGAGTCTTGGTCGAGGAAGAGGATCAGGTCCGGTGGCTCTGGTGACGTCAGTTCGTCCACGCCTGCGTTCAGCGCTCCTGCCAAGCCGCGGTTGCGTCCGTCGCGGAGTACCGTGACGCCGTGCCGGTCACGCAGCGTATCGCTCAAGAACGGCCCGTCACCCGGGGTGTTGTCCACCACGACCACGCGCGTGCAGCTCTTCAGCGCCGCCTCCACGACCGCGGTCAGGCGCTCGTCGGGGTGGAACGCGGTGGTGACCGCGGCGATGGTCGGCATCCGCCAATCGTAGACGAGACGTGACAAGGTTCAGCAGCCGCTGAGGTAGCCTCCCAGGTTAGTAACACAAGACTTCTGGAGCATTTGGCGACGCGGCACTTTAGGTGTTCCGCGCAGGGGGGACTCACACGTGTACGTAGCCGACCGTGTAGCGGTGGCCTCCCCGGCGTCCCCTCTGGCGGCGCTGAAGCGGAGGACCGCCCTGTGGAGGCCGTGGAAGCCCGTCGTGGCGGTCCTCGTCCTGGTGGCCGCGGTCCTGCTGTCGCTGGAGCGCACGCAGGGGTTCGGCTCGACCGACACCATATGGGCCGAGGACGGCCGCCAGTTCTATGCGGGAACGCTGCAGCACAACTTCATCGACCTGCTGTTCACGCCCTATAACGGCTACCTGCACTTCATTCCGCGCGTCCTCATAGAGATCGTCAGGTTCTTCCCGCTGTCGTGGGCGGCCGCCGTCATCGCGACGATGGGCGCCCTGGTGGCGAGCGCCTGCGCGCTGCTCGTCTACCGCGCCAGCAGCCGGCACCTGCCCTCGACCGCGCTGCGCGTCGCCGTGGCGGCCCCGGTGGCGCTGCCCTACGTGGGGCAGCTGGAACTGGCCAACAACTTCGCCTGTCTGCACTTCCTGCTGCTCTACGTGTCGTTCTGGATGGTCATCTGGAACCCGGAGCACCGGCGCAACCAGTTCCTCGCCACGTTCGTGCTGTTCTGCACCATCGGCAGCGACCCGGTGGACGGCGTGTTCCTCCCGCTGGCGCTCCTGCGGTGGTGGACGGTGCGCGGGCGGCGCGGCGCGCTCCCCGCGCTCGGCATGGGCGCCGGGATGCTGTTCCAGGGGATCGGCATCGTCTTCCGGCACGCGCTGGACAACCGGCCCATGAAGCCGCACTACGACCCCGTCTGGGCGGTCGGGCAGTTCTTCAAGACAGTGGCGGGGCAGGGGCTCTATACGGCCGATGTGAATGAGCGCCTAGGGCTCCCGGTAAACGTCCTGGACACGCAATACGTCGCCTGGGCCATCGCCGGCGTGGCTCTGCTGTTGGCGTTGCTGCGGATCACGGCGCCGAACTGGCCGCTGGTGTTCACGGCGCTCGTCCACAGCCTTCTGCTGTTCTGCGGCCTGGCCATGCAGGGCGGGAGCGCCGCACCCCGCTATGAGCTTCCGGCGATCTGTTTGTTCCTGGTCGCGGTAGCCGGACTTGTCGTGCCACGTAGAGACGCGACTACAGCGTCCCCGCGTATGGCGGTAGCGATACCGCGTGTCATTCCCGCGTTCGCGATTCTCGGACTAGTCGTCCTGTGCATATACGGCGGCTACGGCCGGTCCAGCCACTGGCGGGCGTCCGGGCCTTCGTTCTCCGCGGAACTCGCCAAGGCTTCCCAGACGTGCAGCAGCGCGGATGCCCACAGCGCGGTGATCACCGTGGCCCCGCTCTTCAGGCCGTGGGCCATGACGGTACCCTGTGACCTTGTGCGACATCAGGATGCGTTTTTCCAGCTGAGTCCGTGATGACCTTTGCGCTTGTGCGCTATAAGTACGCTGCTCACGTAGTGATCGGCATGTGTGTGGTCACCTTCGGCGTACTACTGTATTCAGTACGCGGTCTGGACTTCTTCTACGACGAGTGGGATTTCGTCGACAAGGCCGAAGGCTGGCACTTCAGCGACTATTTCGTCCCGCACCAGGAGCACTGGTCGACCGTGCCCATGGTGATCTACCGGGTGCTGCTCGGGCTGAACGGGATGCACAGCTATCTCCCGTTCAGCGCGACCCTGCTGGCGCTGCACTGCGCGAACGCCTTCCTGCTGTTCTCGATCATCCGGCGGCGCAGCGGCGACGCCCTGGGCATCGCGGCGGCGGCGATCCTGCTGGTGCTGGGGCGCGGCTCGGACGACTTCATCTGGGCGTTCCAGATCGGCTTCTCGTGTTCGGTCTTCTTCGGGCTGATCGCGGTGCTGCTGGTGGACGCCGAGCGCCTGACGCAGCGTGCGCTGGCGGGCGGCTCGGCGGCCTTGGTGCTGTCGCTGGCGTCCTCCGGCGAGGGGTTGTTCTTCACCGGGGCGGTGGGCGTGCTGCTGGTCGTGCGTTCCGGCGCCGAGCGCGGGGATGGCGCAGAAGCGCCTTGGTGGCGGCCTGCGCGCTTCCGCACAGCCGCGATGGTGCTGGCAGCGCCGGTGGTCGCCTACGGGATCTGGTACCCGCTGTACGGCGCCCGCCACGCCGACATCGCGCGCTCGCCGCTGTCGCTGACAGCCGCCTCCGGGCTGCTGTCGTTCGTTCCGACCGGTCTGGGCTCCGGCATGGCGGGACTGCTCGGGGCCGGCTGGCGGCAGTGGTGGATCGGGTTCGCGGTGTTCGTGCTCTTGTTCGTCCTGGTCTGCCGGCGCGGGCGCCCCGCGGCGCTGGCGATCGCGCTCGGGGCCGGCGCGATCGCGCAGTACAGCATGACCGGCCTGGTGCGCGCACAGTTCGGCACGCAGCTCGCGGGTGCCTCCCGGTACGTCTACATCGCGGCGGTGTTCCTGCTGCCGATCGTCGCCGAGGCGGTGCGCGACGTGCGGTGGGAGGCGCGGTGGCGGGCGGTCGCGGTCGGGGTCGCGGTGGTCGCGTGCGGGGCCGGGACGCTGTCGCTGAGCACGGCGATCGACCGCCGCGACCGACAGTTCGTGCGACAGAAGGCGATGCTGCAGACGGTCTGGTACGACCGGGGCGACGCCCGGCTGGACCCGAACGCCGTCATCGACCCGGCCGACGCGCCGACGCTGACCGTCGGCCTGTACATCCGCACCCGCGCAGAGCTCGGCAGCCCGCTGTCGGATCTGGACGCGAAGGGTCTGGCGGCGCTGAACGCGGACGCCGTGGCGGAGGCTCGGAGGAACGTGCTGCGGGGCGGGGGACAGGCGCAGAGCGGGACTGAGGCGCTGGCGCGGTAGTTGGTGCCCCTCGGGTCCCGCAACCCTGTCCGAGCCCGCCAGAAACCCGTCAGAGCCCTGTCCAGGCTCTGTCAGAGCTCGGCCAAGAAGCTCAGGAAGCCGACAGGATCGCGCCCGAGCCCTGCCAAGCCTTCGCTCAGGAAGCCGACGCGACCGCGGTATCCCGGTCCCCGGTGTCGCTGTCCGGGGCTGTGGCCGGGCCGGAGCCGTTCAGATGCTGCGCCGTACCGTTCGTCAAGCCGTTGGCGGTGCCGTTCGCCGCCCCCGTCGGAGCCCCGGCCAGGGCCGGTACCTCAAGCGCAGAGGCTGCCACCGCTTCCGCGCTGTCCGCGGACCCGACCGGCGTCGGATACGGTGCCCGGCTCGCGAGCATCACCAGCGCCACCAAACCCGCGCCGACCAGGTACAGCAGCACCACGCCCACGATGCCTCCCGGCGGCGACCACGAGGGATGCAGCGTCAGCCACGGCCCGCGCGTGCCGACCGCGTAGCGCCGCAGCGTCGTGGCGAACATCAGGAAGCCGAGCACCAGCGTCGAGACCGTCACCGGCATCGGCAGCCGGTTCACCACGCGGTCCAGCCAGCTCCAGCGGGGTTCGCGTTTGGCCAGGATCGCCGCGGCCAGCAGCGGGAGGCCGGCGGCCACGGCGAGCATGTAGCGCCCCTGCCAGATGTAGCCGAGGGTCTGCGCCTGGCGGCCCTGGGCCACGACCGGGATGGCGACCACCGAGACGGCGAGCAGGACCAGCGCCGTGACCTCGCGCGGACCGCCGACCAGGCAGGCGCTGACGAGCAGGGCCAGGACCGGGATGTACCACAGTGAGGCCAGGTGGTAAGGGGGCTGGACGTCCAGCCAGCCGAAGTAGCCGATCATCTGCCGCAGGTAGGCCGTGCTGTCGGCGAAGGTCTGGCGGGCCGCCACGGAGAAGGTCAGGTTCGGGTGGTTGGCCGCGGTGCTGCCCAGCACGCTGAACCGCGCGGTCCAGGCGATCGAGCCCAGGCCCACCACGCCGACGATCGCGGTCCACAGCCACACCGTGCGCCGCCGCAGCGTGTCGAGCAGCGCGCCGCGCTGCCCGGCCAGGGCCGCGCAGACGATGATCACCAGGGCCCACGCCGGGCCCAGCTGCCGCACCGACACCAGCGCCAGCGCGGCCACGCCGACCCGGGTGAGCAGCCGGGGCACCATCTCCGGGCGGGGGTCCGTCAGCAGGCTGAGGACCGCCATCCACAGCAGGATGGCCGAGGTGGCCTCCAGCGAGTTCGGGTTCACCGCGCCGTTGAGGAACAACACCATCGGGGTCGCGGCGGCCAGCACCGCGGTCATCAGGTAGCGCCGCCGGCGGCTCCACTGGAAGGCGGTGACCACCGCGCTGGCCAGCATCGCCGAGCTCAGCGCGGCCGAGACCAGGCGCATGCCGTACATCCCCAGCGGGCCGCCGGACAGCAGGCTCGGCCAGCCCACCGCGAGGTAGTACAGGGGGTTGTTGGACCCGGCGGTGGTGCCGGCCAGCGCCGTGCCCGACTGCGCGGACAGGGCCCGGGCACAGGAGGCCGGCACGTGCGGGTTCGTGTAGTAGCACTCGTGCAGGTTGGTCAGGAACGAGTACGCGGTCGGCAGCCGGTAGCCGGTCATCGGGACCGGGGTGTTGCCCGCGCGGCCGTGCTCGACGACCGTGATCGGCGTGCCGTGGTACTGGCCGCGGACCGTGGCCGCGGCCTTCACCATGTGCCAGGGCTCGTCCGGGACCGAGGTCAGCGGGGAGGCCAGGGCCCAGGCCGCGGCGAGCGCGAAGAAGGCCACGAAGGCGGTGAGCCAGACGCGACGCGCGGTCCAGGTGCCGGGCGCGATGCCCGCGGCCAGCCGATACCGCATCGGTCGTACTCCTTCATCCGTGTTCCGCCCCGCAACGAAACCGGCCGCTCCCCCGCTGGCCATGGGCGTGGCGTCCATGCTACCGACCCGTCCACGGATCGGACCTCGGAGCTTAGGAAATCCTTATGTACCGTTCACGGATTGTGACCGTTTCGATGTCCGATATCGGCCTGGAGCGTGCCGCACGGAGTACAAGGGTGAGCAATGCCACTACTCCCGCCACGCCGAGCAGTACCGCCGGGACCCCGGAACCCGGTGGCGTCCACGCCCCGGAGAACGGGTTCACCGACGAGGTCTGGTCGAACAGGAAGACCAGGTTCGGGTGCAGGCTGTGGAAGCCGTGCTGGAACCGGACCATGGTGATCCACAGTGCGACGACCTGCGTCGGGATCAGGATCCACGCGGCCCAGCGCATCAGCGTCGCCTGCCGGCCGACGGACACCAGACCCCGGTCGGCCAGCACGAACCCGGCCAGGATCGGCGCCCCGACCAGCATCGGCAGCGCGTAGCGGCCCTGTGAGAACCACCAGCCGGTGGCGGCGGCCTGCAGGTCCGCGCCGATCAGGAACAGGTAGGCGCCGCCCACGATCGCGGCGAGTTGCAGCAGCACCCGCATGCCGGCCCGGCGCGCCGCCGTGACCAGTAGCGCGCCGACCGCCGCGAACCAGGCCAGGACCAGCGGCAGCGGGATCGCGACGTCCCCGAAGGAGGTCAGCCCGACCAGGCCGTTGGTGTACATCGGGACCCGGTGTGTCAGCTCCTTTATCCAGAGCTTCATGCCCTGCGGGATCGCGTTGGTGGTCTGACCGCTCTTCGGGATGCCCGCCTGGGTCGACAGCAGTATCCAGGCCGCTCCGACGACGACCGCGACCACCACGACGGCCGACCACAGGAGCACCGAGCGCCGCCGGGCCAGCTCGCGCAGCCGGTCCTTGGACGCCCCGAACGCGACCACCACCAGGGCGCCCAGCAGCCAGCCGATGCCGAGTTCCCGCAGCACCGCCAGGGTCCCGGCGGAGACGCCGAACAGCGCGAGCGTCCACTTGGAGTCGTCGCGGGCCAGGAAGATCGCGATCAGCGAGGTCCACACCGCGACCGCGGCGGCGATCTCCGGACCGGCCGGGTTCACCGCCCCGGTCAGGTTCACCGCGACCGGCGTCACCGCCAGCAGCACCCCGCCGAGCACCAGCGGTCCGCGCCCGCGCGCCAGCCGGACCGCGGCCGCGGCCGCGCCGCCGAGCAGCGCGCTGGTCAGCAGGCAGGTCAGCAGCCGGGCGGCGATGACGCCGCCGTAGTCCGGGAAGAGCTTCACCGGCCAGCCGGCGACCGCGTAGTAGATCGGGTTGTAGTTCGCCGCGCCGCTGGTGGTGACCACCATGCGGTGCTCGTCGCCGGGCGCGGGGGCGGACACGCAGGCCGCGGTGACGTTGAGCTTCCAGCGCATGCACGCCTGCGGGTCCTGATCCGCGATGCCGTTCGGGACCAGGCTCTCGGGCACCGTGATCTGCGCGTCGACACGCGCGGCGACCTGCCCGTCGAGCACTCCGTAGGCGCGTACGACGTGACGGAACTCATCCGCGGATCCGTCATACGGCATCGCCAGGGACCACGCGGCTCCCAGCAGGAAGAAGCCGACGAACGCCAGCAGAAAAGCCTTCGCCCCGGTCGTACGCGGTTTCAGGCGCAGGACGGCGCGGGAAGAGGCGGACGGCATCCCGCCAGTTTAGGGCCGTTCATCGTACGGATCGACCGCTTGTGCGTGGCGATGCCTGAGAGGTCACGATACCGCCGGGCGCATCGTTGCCAAACCGTTACGCTGCGCTGATCGTCGCCGACGGCGACGATCAGCGCTTCGCTCAGTTCTTGTCCGCGTTCTTGTCCGCGTTCTTGGCTGTGTCCTTGCTGGTGTCCTTGGCGGGCAGCAGCGCGAAGCCGGCCAGCCGCCGCAAGCTCTTCACATCCCCGCGCTTGGCCGCCGAGGGCACCAGCGTGGCGGCATGCAGCCGCGAGGCCAGATGCCGGCGCCCGGCGCGGGCCGCGCGGTGCCAGCCCAGCTCCTCCATGCGGCCGGCCTCGGCCAGGAAGAAGCGGCGCTCCTCGCGGAACCGCTTGCCGTCCACGGCCTGCGCCGAGGACTCGCTGGCCAGGTGCCGCCGGTACCGGAAGCACACGTGGTCCGACACCGCGAGCTTCTCGCCGGCCTTGACCAGGCTCAGCGTCACGTTCAGGTCCTGCACGATGGTGAACGCCGGGTCGAAGCCGACCTTCTTGATCGCCTCGGTGCGCCAGCAGATCGACGGGAAGTACATCCAGTTGGCACGCAGCAGCGAGGCCGCGAGCTCCTCGCCGCCCATGATCTGCACGCCGCCGACCTTGGGCGCGAACACGCTGCGCTTCATCCGGTCGGCCAGCGGGTCCACGACCGCGCCGTGCTCGTCGATCACCTCGACGCCGGGCTGCACCATGGCCACCTCGGGGTGTGCCTCGTACAGCGCGAGCACGGTGGCCACGTAGTCCGGCCGCATCTCGTCGTCGCAGCCGATCATCGTCACCAGGTCGGCGCCGGCGGCGTCCAGGCACTTCTGGAAGTTCACGGTGATGCCGAGGTTGTGCTCGTTGCGCTCGTAGCGCACCCGCGGGTCGCGGGCCCCGAGTTCGGCGAACCACTCCGGGACGCCGGGCTCCTTGCCGTCGTCCACCACGGTCAGCCGCCAGCGTGCGTCGGTCTGCGCCAGCACGCTGCGCACCGCGCCCTGCATCATCGGCACGTCGCCGTAGTACGGCATGACGATGTCGAGCAGGGGCGGCCGGCCGTCGTACTCGGTCATGGATTCCTCACTGCTCACGAACGCTCGGTGCCCGTCTTCGTCGCGCGGCGCGCCTGCCAGGCGGCCCAGGCCGAGTCCACCATGGAGGCCAGGTCGTGCTCGGCGTGCCAGCCCAGCTCCGCGCCGATCCGGTCGGCGGCGGCCACCACGCTCGGGGCGTCGCCGGGCCGGCGGTCGGCGGGCTCTCCGGTGGTGTCCAGGCCGGTGGCGGCGGCCACCGCGGTCAGGACTTCGAGCACTGAGACGCCCGCGCCGCGGCCGACGTTCAGCGTCAGCGCCGCCCGCGGGTCGCCGGCCAGCCGGCGGGCCGCCGCGGCGTGCGCGGTGGCCAGGTCGGCGACGTGGATGTAGTCCCGGACGCAGGTGCCGTCCGGGGTCGGGTAGTCGGTGCCGAAGACCAGCGGCGGCCGGCCGGCGTCCAGGCGCGCGAACACCATCGGGATCAGGTTGAACGCGCCCTGGTCGCCCAGCGCCGGCTCGGCGGCGCCGGCCACGTTGAAGTAGCGCAGGTTCGCGAACGCCAGCCCGCGGGCCAGGCCTTGCGCCCGCACCAGCCACTCGCCGACCAGCTTGGTCTGGCCGTAGGGGCTCAGCGGCCGGCAGTCGACGTCCTCGCGGACCAGCCCCTCCTGCTCCGGCATGCCGTAGACGGCGGCCGAGGAGGAGAAGACCAGGCGCCGCACGTCGGCGGCGGCCATCGCGTCCAGCAGGGACCTGACACCCTCGACGTTCTCGCGGTAGTAGAACGTGGGCTCGGCCACCGACTCGTCGACCCGCTTCTTGCCGGCCATGTGCACGACGCCGGCGACGTCGTGCTCGCGCAGGACGTCGGTGAGCAGGTCGCCGTCCAGCACGCTGCCGGCGATCAGCGGCACGTCGTCCGGGACCCGCTCCTTGGCGCCGGTCGACAGGTCGTCGAACACCACCACGGGCAGGCCCTCGGCGCGCAGCGCGCGCACGACGTGCGCGCCGATGTACCCGGCGCCGCCGGTGACGAGCCAGGTCACGACTGCCGCCCGGAGCCGGCCGGAACCGGCTGCGCGACCTCGGTGCCGACCTCAGTACCGACCTCAGTGCCGACCTCGGAGGCGACCTCGGTGTCGGCGGCGCTGTCAGAGCCCGCGGACCCGGCGCCGGCGGCGGTCTCGACCGCCGCGAGGGCGTCCGACTCCCGGCGCGGCGCGGGCACCACGGCGTTGCTCAGCGCCACCGAGCGCGCCAGGTCCGTGAACCGGCGCTCCAGGTTGCGGAAGCGCAGGAAGGTGTTGGCGGCGAAGAACGCCACGACCACCACGAGCAGGTACAGCACCAGGTCCGCGCCACGGCCGACGCCGAGCTTGTGCGCGATCCAGTTGACATCCTGCGGCCGCAGGATCGCGTAGATCCCGCCGAATATGAACAGCACGAACCCTATGCGCTTGACCGCCTGGGTCCGCACGGTGTGCGCACGCTGCGTGAACAGGACGAACAGCGCGAGCGCCATGATCACGAGGACGATTTGGATGGCGAGCATGGTCTCAGGCCCCTCGCTGCCGCACGGACAGGTCGAACAGGATGTTGACGCCGTTGATCAACGACTGTCCCTTGGACTTGGAGTAGTCCGTGTAGATGACGATCACCGGAACCTCCTTGACCCGCAAGCCGGAGGAGGCCAGGAAGGCGACTATCTCCGAGGCGTGGGCCATGCCGTTCATGGTGATGCGCAGCTGGGTGGCGGCCTTGCGGTTCAGCACGCGCAGGCCGTTGTGCGCGTCGGTCAGCTTCAGCTTGCGCGAGGTGCGGCTGAGGGTGACCACGGTGCGCAGCACCACCCGCTTGATCATCGGCACCTCCTCGGTGCCGGTCAGGAACCGGGACCCGAGCACCACGTCGGCTTCGCCGGACTTGGCGACCCGCACCATCGTCAGCGCGTCCTCGACCCGGTGCTGGCCGTCGGCGTCGAAGGTGATCACGTACTCCGCGCCCTGGCTGAGCGCGTAGCGGATACCGGTCTGCAGGGCCGCGCCCTGGCCCAGGTTCACCGGGTGCCGCACCAGGTGCGCTCCGGCGGCCAGGGCCTGCTCCGCGGACTCGTCGCGACTTCCGTCGTCGACGCAGACTATGTTCGGGAACGTCTTCCGGGTCTCCTCGACCACCCCGCCTATGACGGTGCCCTCGTTATAGACCGGGATGACGATCCAAGCGTCGTCAAGACTTTCCATGTTCCCACCCACTCGCGCCAGTATGGGCGGCCAGCATACCGTGCGCCTGGCCCTCCGCCTCGGTAGAGACCGCCAGGTCGGCGCGCACAGGCCGCCTGCTCCGCAGAATCAGCGCCATGGCGCCGGCGGTGACGATCGAGCCGACCGCGTAGGCCAGCTCCACCCGGGTGGTGATCCCGCCCGGACCGAAGGTGACGGCGGCCAGCGCCGCCGTGCCGATGATCCAGGCGTACAACTGCTCCCGGTGCCGGTTCTCGGCGGTCAGCGCCTGTCCCAGCACCATGGCCTGCATGTAGAACAGCGAGCCGACGGACAGCCAGGCGAAGTCGGTCACGCCGATCTCGTTGGCCATGCCGAACAGCGTGCGCACCGACCAGGGGCCGATCACCACGCAGCCCAGCGCGCTGCCCAGGCCCAGCACCACCACGATGCCGGTGCTGCGCCGCACCAGCGCCCGGAACCCGGCGGTGTCGCCGGCGGCGTGCGCGGTGGCCAGACCCGGCAGCAGCGCGGACTGCAGCGCGCCGAAGACGAACAGCGGCACCCGGGCCAGCACCAGCGCCGCCAGCAGCGCGCTGACCAGCGTGACCTGCGCCGGGGCCAGCAGCTTGACGTTGATCACCGCGATGTTCAGGACCACCTGGGACAGCAGCATCGAGCCGATCAGCAGGCCCATGCCCTTGGTGATGGCCGACCACGGCAGGTCGCCGCCGGGTGTCAGGGCCCTGCGGACGCGCGGGGTCATCGCGGCCAGCGCGGTCAGCGGGGCGATGGTCAGGATCAGGCTGAACCAGATCGCGGACTTCACACCGGCGGCGGCGAAGACCGCGGCCAGCACGATGCGCAGGGCGCCGTCCATCCACATCAGCCGGCCGTAGTCGGCGAACTGGCTGTGGCCGGCCAGCACGCCGCGCCACACCGCGGTGACCACCAGCCCGGCGAAGGCGCCGGCCAGCGCGGCCACCATGCCGTAGCTGCCGTTGAACAGCTTGTGCGCCAGCAGCGGGGACAGCACCACCAGCAGCAGGCAGACCACGCCGAGCAGGCCCGCGCCGAGCACCGCGCCGCGCTTGAGGACCGCGGTGGTGCCCCGGCCGTGTTCGACCTCTGAGGCGATGATGCGGCCCATCTCCTGCTCGATGGGCATCGAGATGCTGTAGCCGACGGAGAACGCCAGCGTCCAGAGCACGGAGACCGCGGACTTGGCGTTCGGGGACAGGACGTGTCCGGCGAGCGCCAGGTGGATGTAGGAGGCCAGGCCCAGCACCGCGGTCCCGAGGCCCAGGCGCAGCACCCCTGGCGGGATCATGGCGGCCAGTCGTGCGCCGATACCGGAGGACATGCACTCGCTCCATAACTTCGCACCCCCGCGGGGAGGGTGGTCGGGTCGGACGGGCCGGGACGGCGTGACACCGAAGCATCGGCTCTGACGGCGTCCGCCACAGAGACTAACCGACTCCGACGGGTGTTCGGTTCGTATCGCGGGGACCGGAGCCGGCGCCGGCGGCCGCCGGCGTCCGGTCCGGGCGTCACTTCTTGCCGACCAGGCGCCCCAAACGGTAGGAGGTGCCCCAGAACGCGGTGCGCCACAAGGCTTCGGCGACTATGGCGCCGCTCATCTTCGAGGCGCCGAGTTCGCGTTCGACGAAGGTGATCGGGACCTCGACGACCTTCAGTCCGGCCCGCACCGCGCGCCAGGCCAGGTCGACCTGGAACGTGTATCCGGCGCTGACCACGCTGTCCAGCTCGATCTTCTCCAGCGTCTCGCGGCGGAACAGCCGGTAGCCGCCGGTGGCGTCGGCCAGCTTCATGCCGGTGACCAGACGGACCCAGGCGTTGCCGCCCTTGGACAGGATCTCGCGGCGCTTGGGCCAGCCCACGGTCTTGCCGCCGGGGACGTAGCGCGAGCCCAGGACCAGGTCGGCGTTCTGCTCGACCAGCGCGGCCAGCAGCGCCGGGAAGTCCTCGGGGCGGTGCGAACCGTCGGCGTCCATCTCGCAGATGACGTCGTAGTCGTGCTCGATGCCCCAGGCGAACCCGGCCAGGTAGGCCTTGCCCAGGCCTTCCTTGCCGGCCCGGTGCAGGACCTTGACCCGCTCGTCCTTCTCGGCCAGCCCGTCGGCCAGCTTGCCGGTGCCGTCCGGGGAGTTGTCGTCGGCCACCAGCACATGCACGTCGGCGTTGGCCGCGTGCACCCGAGTGACGATCTTGTCGAGGTTCTCGGCCTCGTTGTAGGTAGGGATGATCACCAGGACGCTCAGGTCCTTGGCGGCGTTCTCCACGTCGGATTCGGTCCTTCTGCTCTGGTCGGGGACGGCTGCCGGGACGGCCGCGCCGGCCGGCGCCGGACGCAGCCGGGCCGTCGCGACAGCGGTGACCACGGCGAGCACGGAGGCGAAGATCGACAGGTTCATGTGCTTGGAGGTGTCGATGCCGTCGCCGTAGGCGGCGACACCGAACTGCAGCAGGCCCACGGAGGACAGGAACAGCGTCATCCAGGCGAAGGTCTTGCGTTCCCCGGAGGCGCGGTCCCGGCGCCGGGCCAGCAGGCGGATCACCACGGCGGCCGGCAGCAGCCAGAGCAGCAGCAGCGGGATCAGCCCGGCGTGGCTGAACAGCCGCAGGGTGCTGGTGACCGGGGTGAAGCGCTTGTCCACCGCGTTCACGCTGTGCCCGGAGTCGTAGTTGCCCAGCGGGATGGCCTGCTTGGAGTGCTTGATCCAGCAGCTGCCGGTGTACGTCGGCCGCGTGTAGAAGAACGAGTTCGCCGCGTCGTTGGCGACCCGGACCGCGCGGTCGGGGTGCAGCAGCAGGAACTTGACCCAGTTGCCGGTGTTCAGCGCCTTGTCCAGGGCGGGGTCGGCGGCCTTGGCCCGGGCCACGTACTTGTCGCCGGCGGTGCTGGGCGAGAAGACGCCGGTGTCCTGCAGGCTGAGTTGGTACGGCGGGCACCAGGCGGTATGCCCGACCTGGGTGCTGTAGTAGTCCGGAATGCCGAGGGCCTTCATGTCGGCCTTCGGGTTCGGGCTCACGTACAGCAGCTCGTTGAAGACGAAGTCGGCCTTGGTCTGCAAGGTGAAGTGCGGGTCCTGCTTGGGCGTGAGCGCCACGGAGGACCCGGCCAGCACCAGGGCCAGGCCCACCGGTATCACTCGCGACCCGATCCGGCCGGAAAGCCGGCGCACCGGCAGCGGGAACGCCACCAGCAGCACCACCATCGGCACCACCAGGACGATCATCTGGGCCTTGGAGCTGATCAGGAACATCCCGGCGCCCAGGGCCAGGATCGCCCCGGCCCACCGGGCCCGGCCGCCGCGGAACAGCAGCACCATCGCCGGCAGCAGGAACAGCAGGCCGATGACCGCCGAGATCTCGCTCAGCGGCGAGGCGGCGAAGTCGATGAAGCTGGCGTCCGCGATGACCGCCAGCAGTGCCGCGATCAGCAGGTAGCGGAACCGGCGGCGGGAGCGCAGGACCGCGAACAGCAGCCCCAGCGCGGCGCCGATGAACACGCAGGCGACGGCGCCCAGCACCCGCAGGTCCAACGCCGTGTAGCCGATCGGGTTCTTGAGCCCCAGCAACTGGGTCAGGTAGCGCCCGATGTTCATCAGGATGAGCTGGCTGGAGTTGTACGCGGGCTGCGGCAGGTCGATGGTCGTGTTGCCGTAAGGAGTCTTTGAACAGTTCCAGAGCGACTTCTGCTTTATCACATACGTGAAGTTGACCCACATGCGCATCTCGTCGGAGCCGCCCGTGGAGTACAGGCTCAGATGGCACAGCAGGCGGCTGCCGTCGTAGTTGTCCGCGACGCCGACCGGCGTCGGGAACATCAGACGGAGGAACAGCAAAGTGGCCGACGTGAAGGCCACCGCCACCGGTTCCAGGAACCGGCGGGAGATCACGGCCGATATTCGTCGTGGCACGGCGGGCGGCAAGGCCTGCCCGGTCGCCCGGCCGCCGGCCTCCTGGCTCGTAGTGGACAAGGGAACCTCTTCGTGGCCTGCGCTGATCGCTTTAGCGAGCTGGATCTTCTGGTGGGGCGGCGCACGGTCGGCGAGGGGCAGGAGTGCGCGAGACCAGACCTTACCGGGTTGGCGTGGAGGATCATCCCACGGTCTGTATTGGTCGTGCACCAATCACCGTACTGCGGTGACCGATCGCCACCGGTCTGTGACGCTTCGGGACCGGTGGTGCGCAACGGAGGCGCACCACCGGCCCGGCGCCGGCGTCACATCGCGGCCGTCAGATCGTGCCGTTCTCGACCGCGGCCACGATCCACGGGATCACCTCGTCGAGCATCTCCTCCAGCGAGGTGGTCGCCTCGAAGCCGAGGACGTCCTTGGCCTTCTCCGTGGAGGGCACGCGGCGCTGCACGTCGTACTCGAACGGGTCGTCCGAGACCAGGGTCAGCGGAACGCCCGGGCCCTTGATCTTGGCCCAGATCGCCTCGGCCAGCTGCTGCACCGAGTGCCCGGCCGGGGTGGACAGGTTGAAGTCGTCGTTCAGCGCGTCCGGGTGCGACATCGCGGTCACGATGCCGCGCGCCAGGTCGCCGCCGTACGTGTAATGGCGCACCTGCTCGCCGGTGCCCAGGATGTGCAGCGGGTCCTGGCCCTTGACGATCTTCTGCACCAGGTCCGGCACCACGTGGCTCATCGCCAGCTTCACGTTGCCGGACAGGATCTCCTCGTCGCCCAGCGCGCGGGACTCGCCGATGCCGACGCAGTTGAACGGCCGGACGATCGTGTAGGGCAGCTTGTACTGGTCCCACGAGGCGCGCGCGAAGTACTCCACGGCCAGCTTCTGGAAGCCGTACGACGACAGCGGCGGCGGCACGCGGCGCTCGGAGCCCTCGACCGACGGCCACTCCTGGGCCGACTCGAAGACCATCGAGGACGACATGTACGTGACCTTCTTCAGCCGGCCCTTGCCGCCGTCGTGCGCCTTGATCGCGGCGTCGCAGGACGAGGCCATGATGCGCTCGTTGGTGGCCAGCAGGTCGTACGCGTAGGTGTGGAAGTACGAGATGCCGCCGATCAGCGCGGCGCCGGCGATGAACTGGTCACAGTCCGCGAGCAGCTTGACCATCAGGTCGGTGTCGCGGACGTCGCCCTCGTGGAACTCGTAGTCCGGGTGCTCGTCGTAGGACTTGGTGATCTTGCCGTACTTGGAGTAGTTGTCGATCCCGACGACCTTGTAGCCGCGCGAGAGCAGCTCCTCGACGACGTAGCCGCCGATGAAGCCGGCGGAGCCGGAGACGAGGACTTTCTCAGACATGGTTTCGCTTTCTGCTTCTGCCGGTTCAGGCCTGGGCCCGGCGGTTCAGGTCTTGGGCTGTATCAGCTCTTGGCTGTATCAGCTCTTGGTCTGTATCAGCTCTTGGGCTGTATCAGCTCTTGGGCTGTATCAACTCTTGGTCCTGGAACGGAGTTGCTCGACGCTCAGCGGCGGCCCGAAGGCGAACCGGTACCAGCGCAGGTACTTCGGCAGCCACTTGCGCAGATGGAAATGGGAGTCGCCCTCGGTGCGGTCCAGCCAGATGGTCGGGATCTCGGCGACCGGGCGGCGCAGCCGGCGGGCCTTGGCGGCCAGCTCGATCCCGATCTCGAAGCCGTCGCGGGAGTCGATGCCGACCTCCCGGACGAAGTCGGTGGAGTAGGCCTTGAAGGAGTTGGTCGCGTCGCGCGTGCCGACCCGGGCGAACCAGGCCAGCGAGCGGCCCGCGGTCTGCGACATCAGGCCCTTGAGGAGCGGGCCGCCGACCTGCTGGCCGCCGGCCATGTAGCGGGAGGCGGCGGCCACCGCCACGCCGCGCTCCACCAGCCGGGCCAGGTCGTCGATCTGCCGCGGGTCGTCGCAGCCGTCGGCCATGGTGACCACCACGGCCGGGCTCAGCGCGTGGTCGATGCCGAACCGGATGGCGTTGGCCGGGCCGCGGCCGTAGGTGTTGAGCAACGGCTTGAGCCGGGGCTCGGCGACGGCGTACTTCTCTATCACCGGCATGGTGGTGTCCTCGGCGCTGTCCACCACGACCAGCACCTCGCACGGCAGCTGGACGGACTCGAAGAGCCGGTCCAGCACCGGGACCACGCCCTCGCCCTCGTTGTAGGCCGGGATGATGACCGAGACCTTCGGCCGGGTCGGGTCGGTCGGCGCGCCCTCGGCGGTCGGCGTGCTCATACCCGCACCCCGTCACCCAGGACGTTCCAGATGTCCGCCACCGGCACCGCCGCCTTCAGGCCCCGGTACTCGGGGTGCGGCGCGCCGACGATGAGCAGGTCGGCCTTCTCCAGCACCTCGTCCAGACTGACCAGCGAGGCGTCGCTGGTGACCAGCGGGTCGGTGCACAGCACCTCGGCGGCCTTGAACTTCAGGATCCGCTTGAGCTTGTAGGACAGCGAGGAGCGGGTGTCGTCCGAGCCGCCCTTGAACGCCATGCCGAGGATCCCGACGGTCATGTTCTTGAGGTCGTACTGCGAGTCCAGCCGGTCCACCACGTACAGCGGCAGGCCCTCGTTCGTGGTCATCGCCGCGTAGCCGAGCGTGAAGTTGTTGTTGTGGAACGCCGCGAGCTGCATGGCGTCCTTGAACAGGCACGGCCCGGCGGCGAAGCCGGCGCCGGGCATGTCCGCGGCGCGCGGGTAGTCCTGCGACAGGCCCTGCCGGATGCGCTCGAAGTCCAGGCCGCGGTCGTTGGCCATCATGTAGAACTGGTTCACCGCGGCGAACTTGATGTAGCGCCAGGTGTTGGTGAACAGCTTGGCCAGCTCGGCCTCTTCCGGGCTCAGGTGCACGATCTTCTCGGTGAGCCGGCGGAACAGCGCCTCCGCCCGCTGCTGCGCCCGCTCGGTGCGGCCGGAGACGATCTGCGGCAGCTCGAACAGCTCGGTCATGGCCTTGCCCTCGGCGATGCGCTCGGGACAGAAGGCGACGTCCACGTCCACGCCGAGCCGGGCGATCATCCGCTCCACGAGCTCGGTGACCCCGGGGTACACCGTGGAGCGCAGAACGAGTATCTGCCCGTCGCGCAGGAACGGCGCGCAGGTCTCCAGCGCCCGCGGGATCGCGGTCTGGTCCGGGTTCAGGTGCTCGTCCACCGGCGTGCCGATCACCACGACCACGTGCTCGCAGCCGGCCACCACCGCCGGATCGGTCGAGGCCGACAGCCGCCCGGCGGCCACCACGCGCTCGATGACCGGCGCGGCCCCGGGCTCGTCGAACGGCAGCCGCGCGGAGTTGACCGCGTCCACGGCCTCCGCGCTGACGTCGTACACCACCACCGAGGCCCCGCGGTCGGCGAGCGCGATCGCCAGCGGCAGGCCGACGTGCCCGCCCCCGCCGATGACCACGACATCGTGAACGAAGTCGTTTTGTGCGGTTTCGGGCATGGAATCCCCTGTTGCGGTGGCGTTGGGTCGAGAAGTCAGTCGGCCCACAATATGACATCGGTCCGGATGCCGGGTGGGTCGGGCGCCATGCCGTGACCGGCCCGCAACCCGAGGTGCGAGCCTCAGCGGGGGACGGTCGGACGCCGTCGGCGTCTGCCCGCGTCGAGCCGGCTCGCGCCTCAGCGCCGGTCAGACGGCCATCGCCATGCTACGCCCCGGTCCCGACCTGGTGACATGGTGCTGAGCCGTTAACCCGACAATGACGAGAAGTGGGCTCTGGCAAGTACAACTGCATTGCCGCTGACCTCTAGTAGCATTTCGGCTCGAACAGGGGGGCGGGTCCGAGAGCTGAGGTGGGGTGGATGGGCTCTTACGGTGACGTGCGGGCTGAGGGGCCCGTCGACGGGCCGCCCGTGACCATCCCGGTATCGACTCCGCTGTCACGGATACGGACCGTGGCGTGACCAGCGGTGGTCGAGTCGGGCCAGTCGAGTCAGGCCGGTCGGCACTCCGCAACGGGGGCGGCCGGCTTGTGCGACGCAGATCGTCATCGCGTCGTGTCTCCTCCTCGCGGCCGCGATACCCGCGGGTCTGTCGTCTTCTTCGCGCCCGAACCTCCCCGGCGAGCGATCGCCCTCATGATCAAGGACCGATTCGATGAAAGGCACTCACCATGGTGGCGTTGACCGAACAGGCTGACGCGCCTGTGCGCCGCGGCGATGGACCGGGTGGCCGTTTCCCGCGGTTCCCCGCGCTCGCGGCAGGCCTGCTGGCCGCGGCCTGGTTGATCCCCGCCGCCCTCCAGCTGGTGGACGCGGACTGGCTGCTGCCGCCGCTGCTCCTGTTCGGCACCGCGAGCCTGCTCCGGGTCGGCACCGTCCTGCTCGACCGGCTCATGATCGCCGGGGGTCTGCTCGGCGGCGCGGTGATCGGTGCCGGCCTGCTCTTCTCGGCCTGGCCGTGGCATCTGAGTCCGATGGCCGTCGGCTGGTTCGGTCTGACCGTGTTGGTGGTCGTGGGCCTGGTGTTGCGCCGGCGGCCCCAGCTGCCGCGCCGGGTCCTCGGGACCGACCTGATCATCCTGGCGGCGCCCGTGGTGTCCTGGGTGCTGATCCGCAAGCCCGTCCAGGGGCAGACCTTCAGCAACATGCTGCCGTACACGTCGGCACGCCAGGACTTCTTCAACCACTACGCGCTGTACGACGCCATCCACCGGATCGGCGGCTACACGTTCATGCACCCTGCGGCCGCGCGCCACTACGTCACCACGCCGAACGAGTACGCCTATCCTTCAGGCGCGCATTTCCTTTACGCGGTTCTCGACGCGTTCCGGACCTCGTCGTCCAACCCGGGCGACTCTGTTGACGAGTTCCTCCGCTACTACCAGTACGAGGCGCTCGGCGTCGGTCTCCTCGCGATGGCGGTCATCTGGTCCGCCCGGTGGGTGGCCGGACCCGCACTGACGGGTTGGCGGCGGGCGCTGGTCTGTTCCGTGGTCGGCGGCATGGCGGTGCTGGGCCAGATGTCGGCGCTGTTCTGGCAGGGCTACGACGGCGAGGTCATCGGCCTGGCCTTCCTCGCCATGCTGTTCGCCCTGGTGGTCCAGCCGCCGGCGCGGGTCCGGGAACAGATCCTGCTGGCGGCGGCCCTGATCGTGGGCGTGGTCTACTCCTACAGCCTCTATTTCATCTTCATAGGCGTCATCGTGTTCTGTGCCGCTGTCGTCTATCGGAAGCGACTGCTGCGCCACTGGCGCTTCGCCCTGGTCACCGCGATCGTCGCGATCCCCGTCGCGGCCGTTCCGTACGTCATGGCCCAGCTCCACTCGTACGGCACGCAGGGCCTGTTCACACAGGGCGGCACGACGCTGCGATTCTCCCGTGCGCTGTCGCTGTTCTTCGGAGTCGTGGCCGTCGCGCCGCTGGCCACGCGGGCCGGACGCCGGCTCCCGCGGTGGCGGGTGGTGGCTCCGGTGATCTTGATCAGCACCGCGATCTCCACCTACACCGGGTACATCGGGTACCAGGCGACGGGGATGACCCGGTACTACTACGAGAAGATGGTCGAAGGCACCTGGACGATGTCGCTGGTGGCTTTCGGCGCGGTCGGGTTGTTCCTCAAGAGCGCGCTCGCCGCACCGGCGGGAGCGTCCCGCCTCGACGTGAGCCGGCGACGGCACTGGCTGACGACCGAGATCCCGGCGTCCGTGGCGGCCTTCGTCCTCGGCGTCACCGTGTCGAGCGGCTTCCCGCTCACCAAGGGTCCCCAGTGGTCGCAGGGGCCGCGCCCGATCCAGGACGTGAGCTGGGCCGCGCTGTGGGCCGGCGGACCCATCACGGCGCCCTACGCCCACGCCCTGGCGATGTACGGGCAGCACTACCAATTCGGCGACGGCCAGGCGACGGCGCTGCTGTATTCGGACAGCGCCGCGGACGAGATGCACGCCACGATGTTCCTCGCCGTCCTCAACCATGACCTGGGGAAGATGGGATTCCTGGGTCTGGACGGATCGGACAACCTGGTGTCCCTCCAGCCGCCGGCGAAGGGCCAGGGCCTGCCGGACGCGGCCAAGAGCGCGCTGGGGCAGCTCGAATCCTGGCTGAGCGCCCACGACCCCGGCTTCCGGGTCGTGATCGGCGACAACTACCTGGCCCGGCTCCTCACCGACTGGTCGGCGCAGAACCCCGATATGCGGATGAAGATCGAGATCGTCAAGGGGCTGTCATAGCCCGGCAGGCCGGTGACGGGCGCGAGCCGCGGCCCCGGTCGCGGCTTTGCCGATTGCCTCCGGATCGGATCCGGCTCGGGCCCGGGTGACGGGTCCGAGCCGGAGGCCGAGCGCGACGAAGTGGTGTGCGACGAGGTGGTGTCCGTCGGGATTCCTCGGAGCGGCCACTCGGATCGGTTGTACGGATCGGTTATTCGGAGCGCCTCACGCCGGCGAGCGTTCGCCGGGCAGGTCGGGCAGGAACAGCACCGTGAGCTTGAGCGTCGGGTGGTTGGCCGCGAAGGCGCGCAGGCGCGCCGCGGCGACCGGGTCCGGCGTGATCACGCGCAGCGGGACCCGCGAGGTCTGGAGCAGCTTGGCGACCGAGCCCAGGGCCTGGTCTGCGGCCGGGGCCAGCGGCCCGTCCGGCGTCGACGGCGGCGCGATCTTCACGAGCCCGTCGATGCCGGTGAGCCCGTAGACGATCGGCCCCATGGTGCCGGAATCGTGGTTGAGCGAGGCCATGATCAGCGTCAGGTCGCGGTTCTCGGTCCCGGCCGGGTCCCACAGCGCGACCGTCGGCCGGCCGTCGCCGAGCAGGTGCCGGTCCGCCAGGTAGCCCAGGGCCGCGCCGTGCACGCCGAAGATCTGCTTGCCGTCGGTCCAGACCCGGGCCCAGGTGGTGTCCGGCCCCGGATACATGTCCTGGTAGCGGAACTGCAGCGGTCCGGGCAGGGCCGCCCCGACCGCGATCAGGCCGGCCAGCGCCCCGGCGGTGCCGGCCGCGCGGTGCCGCCAGGGCCCGGCGGCCCGGCTGAGCCGTCCCTGCTTGAGCGCGGTGACCGCGGTGCCCGCGCCCATCAGGCCGAACACCAGCGCCGGATGCATGGCCTTGTGGAAGTAGTACGTCGTGTAGCCGATCTCGGCCCTCTGGTAGAGGCCGAACGCGGCGACGATGACGGCCGCGGTGCCGATCAGCAGCGCCAGCGTCGCGGTCGTCGGCCGGCGCCGGCCCGCCGCGGACAGCGTGCCGACGACGCACAGCAGCGCCAGGATCAGCAGCGTGGAGTGCGGGACCGCGATCGCGAAGCCCGGCGTCAGCAGCGCGTCGGAGGTGCTGACGGTGTCGTAGCGCAGCTCCAGCAGGTAGCTGAGGACCGATATCAGAAGGCTGATCGGCCCGACGACCAGCACCAGCCGCAGGTGCGGACGCAGCCGCCGGCGGTTCACGTAGCCGAACACCGCGGCCAGCGCCCAGGCGAAGGGCACGTACAGGCTGTAGGTGTAGCCGGTGGCCGCCACCAGCGCGCCGACCAGGACGAGCTGTTCGGCGGGCCGCCCGATCGGCCGGACGGCGATCGCCCCGGCCAGCGCCAGGAAGGCCAGGGCGAGCACCTCGGCGTCCCAGGTGCACCACAGCATCGTGGTCAGCACGCCGGTCGCGGCCCAGGCGCCGACCGCGGAGACCACCAGCGAGCGCTGCCAGCCGACGGTGGCGGCGCCGAGCACCCGGCGGGCTCCCCAGGTGACGCACAGCACCAGGAACGCGAAGCCGAGCGCGACGTAGTAGCGGTAGCGGTCCAGTTCCGCCACCGGGTTCCCCGGGTCGGTGCGGGAGGTGACGAAGATGTCGAGCAGCGCGTACAGGTAGTGCATGCCGGACGGGTAGATCCGGCCGATCTTCGGGTCGACGACCGGCGCCGCGGCGTGCCAGTGCAGGAACGGGTATCCGCCGACCCGGTGGATGGTGTCGAACAGGCCGAACTGCCGCATCCGGTCGCCGGTCAGCGTCGTGTAGGCCAGTCCCTGGGTCGGGGTGCCGCGCAGACTCGGCGCCACGGCCACCCAGCCGGCGTATCCGGCGGCGGCCAGCAGCGGCAGATCCGAGCCGGTCATCCGGCGGGGCAGCGCGGGCCGTCGGCCGGTGCGGGCGTGGACCAGGTAGGCGGTGCCGGACAGCAGCGTCAGCCACAGTCCCGCGACCGGCACCGGATCGAGCCCCCACGGCCACACGGAGAACAGCAGGCCGCCGGCGATGGCGACCCCGGACACCAGGCCCACGGCCGGGATCAGCCGGTCCAGCACCGTCGAGCCGATGGTCAGCTGGGCCGCGGTCGCCAGCACGATGAGCACCGGCAGCACGATGTCCGCGTGCAGCACGTGGGTCGCGACCGGTACCAGCCAGGAGGCGGCGACGGCGACGGCCAGCACCTGAGCGGGGCGCACCGTCCGGCCGCCCGCGGGAGCGGCCGGACGGTCCGGATCCGAGTCCGTCGGCGCGGTCGGGATGTCGGTGGGGGCGCTCATCGGGCCGTCACCGCGGACGTCCCGCCGCCGACGGCGGTGTAAACGGTGGTGCGGACGGCGGTGTGGACTGTGGTCCGTCCGATCGGGGTCCGTGCCTGGCCGGTCACCGCCAGGCCGCCGACAGGAAGGTCGAATACCCGAACCGGCCGAGGCTGCCCTGCATGCCGAAGCTCTGGAAGTACAGCTGGCGGCTGCCGGTGCCATGGCTGACCACCGTGAACCGGACCTGGCCCTGGCTGTCGGTGAAGCCGCAGCCGGGGGTGTCGCCGGCCGGGGAGGGGGTGACCGAGGCGGTGTCGAAAGCCGTGCTGGCGTTGGTGAACTTGGTCTGGTCCAGGCAGATGCGGACCCCGGACCGGTGCAGCTCGGCGCCGAACTGGGACTCGATGCGCGCGGTCAGGACCAGGGAGCCGCCCGGCGGCAGCAGCGGCGTCACCGGCGAGTCGCTGACCAGGACGGTGGCGTAGGGCTGTGCCGAGAGCGCCTTGGAGTAGCTGACCGTCGCGGGGGAGTCGGTGACCGCCTGCAGCTTCAGGGAGTCGCTGATCAGCGGCATCGCGGTGACGCTCGGCGCGGTCACCACGTACTGCGCCCAGGAGTGCGCCGCCACGGTCTTCGGCCCGGAGACGATGTTCCAGCTCGCGCTGACCATGCCGTTGCCGTGGACCGCCATGAAGTGCGGGGCGAGCGCGTGGCCGGAGTGGTTGGTCGCGGTGATCGTGACCGTCTGGACCGAGTTGAGCTGCGCGGAGGTCAGGTAGCTGTCGATCCTCAGGGTCATCGGCGCCGGCTCGGCCACCGCCGCGGCGAACACGACGGTCGCCGGCAGGAACGCCGCGACGGTGATCGCCGCGTACCGGCTCAGCCACGGTATCCGCGCGGTGAGCGGCACCGGCTTGGGCGCTTCGGCCTCCTCGGCCTCCTCGGTCGCGGGCTCGGCCTCCGGCTCGGGGTCGTTGCTCAGCAGGGCGACGATCCACGCTGCGGCGTAGGCGACGAAGTACGTCCAGTACGAGCGGGTCGGGAACAGCAGCCCGATCATCGGCAGTGCGAAGCACGCCGAGGCCAGGCGGTCGAAGTGCCGCCAGTAGGCCACCAGCAGCGCCAGCATCACCAGGGCGCCGGCGTAGGTGTACAGGCTCAGGTTCCCCGAGCCGGTGGACAGCGACTGCACGAGGTTGATCAGGCCCTCGCCCTCGGGCACGGCGTGCTGGGTGAGCGGGGCGAACGCGCCGCGCAGCCAGGCCCCCGGGCCCCAGACGATGAAGAACGCGTTGATCGCCAGGAACGTGGCGGCCGCCACGCCGATGTACTTGGCGGTGACGATCGCCGCGCCGCGCCGCCCGAGCTCGGACCGGCGGGCCAGGAAGATCCCGAGGAACAGGAAGGGGATCGGGAACCACGCGACCTGCGTGGTGGAGATCGCGGCGCCGACCGCGACGGCCTTGGCCAGGTCCAGCTTGGACAGCCGGCCGCCCTCGCCGGTGTGCTTCCAGCGGTACGCCGCGAAGGCCAGCGTCGGTACGACCAGGGCGAACAACAGGCCGCCGAGGGCGCCCTGGGCCAGCACCGGCACGCCGCCGACGAGCAGCGCGGCCAGCGAGCGCATGCCGCGCGGCAGCAGGACGTACATCACGAAGACGGTGAGGGCCAGGGCCAGCGTGCACAGCAGGCCGACGGTGTGGAAGGTCCCGACCATCATGGTCAGCCCCGCGGTCAGCAGCGTGGGCAGCGCCGGGTAGTCCAGGTGGTGCGTGATGCTGCCGTCCAGGAGCTTGGTCGGGAACGGCGAGGGGTACTGCGCGTAGGACGGTGTCAGGTCCGCGGCGTAGGGGTTGTGTCCGTGCCTGAGCAAGTCCGCCGAGTACTGGACGAATATTTCTTCGTCACTGCGGTAGCCGGAGAAGGAGATGATCATCGACAGCATCCACAGTGACAGCCCGATCACCGCCAGTACCGCCAGCACGAGCTCCGCGCGTCCGAACCAGCGCATGGTCTGTGCGGTGAAGCCCATGACGGCCACCGCGACCAGCGCGCACATCGACACGGCGAGGAGCAGCCCCACGGCCGGCCACCGGACGGTCGGCCCGAAGACCCCCATCAGCGTGGAGAACATGGAGAAGGCGGCCAGGACCAGCAGGACCCGGTGGACCACGGTGGGTCTGGCGTCCGGGTCGGAGGCGGCCTGTCGGAGGAGCCGGAGCACGCCGTCTGCGGCGGCGCTGCGCGCCGGGGCAGGCGGGCGTTCGACTTCAACGCTCATTCGGGACTCTCCTGCGAAAGGGGACCACGGACACGAAGGCGGACGCGCGGCGCCAGCTTCCCATGGTCAGGTGATCGCTACATCGTACAGACGGCGTGTATTGGTTCGTATGATCGTGCGATGCCACTGAAGGGACCGCTGGGCGCGACCCTCTCCTTTAGACGGTAATCGCGCTGAAACGGTTGTGCGGTATGCCGAACCGGCCCCGCGGCCCGGAGCGTATCGCCGTAAACCGGGCCCCACCGGTGACAATCCCGCCCCGCCGGGGTACGGTCGCATCTACGGCCGAGCGGATCCGCCCCGGCCGCCTTTCCAACTCGGATCGTCCGGCACGTTCCTGCCGGTTGAAAGGGAGTACAACAATGGCTGGTGTCGTCTACCAGGACGCGTCCTGCGTCTACCCGGGTGCCGAGCGCCCCGCGGTCGACAAGCTGAACCTGGACATCGCGGACGGTGAGTTCCTCGTCCTCGTCGGTCCTTCCGGCTGTGGCAAGTCCACCTCGCTGCGCATGCTCGCCGGTCTGGAGGAAGTGTCCTCCGGCGGCATCTTCATCGGTGACCGCGACGTCACGCACCTTCCGCCGAAGGACCGGGACATCGCGATGGTGTTCCAGAACTACGCTCTGTACCCGCACATGACCGTCGCGGAGAACATGGGCTTCGCGCTGAAGATCGCGAAGGTCGACAAGGCCACCATCGCCAAGCGGGTCGAAGAGGCCGCGAAGCTGCTGGAGCTCACCGAGTACCTGGGCCGCAAGCCCAAGGCCCTGTCCGGTGGCCAGCGCCAGCGCGTCGCGATGGGCCGCGCGATCGTGCGCGAGCCCAAGGTGTTCCTCATGGACGAGCCGCTGTCCAACCTGGACGCCAAGCTGCGTGTGCAGACCCGCACCCAGATCGCCTCGCTCCAGCGCCGCCTGGGCATCACCACCGTCTACGTCACCCACGACCAGGTCGAGGCCATGACCATGGGCGACCGCGTGGCGGTGCTGAAGGACGGCCTGCTGCAGCAGTGCGACACCCCGCGGGCGATGTATGAGAAGCCTGCGAACGTCTTCGTGGCCGGCTTCATCGGCTCCCCGGCGATGAACCTCGTCGAGGTCCCGATCGTCGAGGGCGGCGTGAAGTTCGACGGTCTGACCGTCCCGGTCTCGCGGGACGCGCTGGGTGTGGCCACCGCCGGCGGCGCGCAGACGCTGACCGTGGGTGTGCGTCCGGAGTCGTTCGACTTCGTCGGTGACTCCGAGGGCGCCATCGCCATCACCGTGCACCTGGTCGAGGAGCTCGGCGCGGACGCGTTCGCTTACTGCGCGGCGCACGTCGGCGACAAGGACGTGGACCTGATCGTCCGGGTGGACGCCCGTGCCGTGCCGATGAAGGGCGATACCCTTTACGTCAAGCCGCGTGGGAGCGAGACGCACCTGTTCTCCGCGTCCTCCGGGGAGCGCATCGACGCGTAGACCAGCTGAGAATTCCGGGGCTGGTCCCGGGGCTCACGTTGCGCGGATACCATGCCTTGCAACCAAGGCGAGGTATCCGCGCATCACTGTGACTGGGGCGGTGGCGCTCGCGCCTCGGAACCGCCCGTGACCGTCAGGAGTTTTCTGGGATGAGTGCGGACACCGTCGTCGCGCAGAAGCAGGAGGCGGAGTCGCGTCGGCGTCGCAGCTCCGGCCTCGACCGGTTCCAGGGGCTGGGCACCTGGATCCTGACCCGCCAGGTATTCGGGGTCTCAGCCGGAGTCCTGCTCCTCGTGCTGCCGGTGTTCATCCTGTCGATGGCGATGCAGCTGGTCAGCCGCCAGGGCTGGAACCACCCGCCGGACAGCCGCTACTACCTGACGATGATGGCCAAGGATATGGGCCACAGCTGGCTCGGCTCGGTCAAGCAGGACCGCTCGGTCTCCTCCTGGCACGTCGCGCCGTACTTCTTCGCCGACAACGACCCGACCTGGCAGCTGGTCCGCTCCCGGGTGCTCTACCCGGTGCTGTCGATCCCCTTCGTGTGGCTGTGGGGCCTGTCCGGCGGCTCGATGGCGATCCCGGTGCTCGGCGACATCCTGTTCCTGTGGGCCACCGCGGCCGTCGTGCAGCGCCTGTACGGCCCGGCCGTCGCGGTGATCGTGGTCGGCGCGTTCAGCACGGTGGGCCCGATCTTCGGCTTCGCCTGGGCCGGCACCGACACCCTGGGTATGGGCCTGGCCGCGGTGATCGTGGCGCTGCTGCCCATCGACCGCACGATCGGCAGGGCCCACCTGGCGTGGCTGGGCTCGGCGACCCTGTTCATCGCGCTGGACCGGCAGGTCGGCGTGCTCGCCCCGGCGATGGCCGGCGCCGGCTGGCTCTGGGAGCTGATCCGGACCCGGCAGTGGCGCAACCGGTGGCTGAGCTCGCTGGTGGTGACCGCGGTGGTGACGGTCGGCCAGGAACTGTTCGTGCTCGCCTTCACCAAGTCGAGCCCGTCCGGCACCGTGAGCCACGGCACGACCACGACGTTCGGCTTCCTCAGGCTGTTCGTCCACAACCTGAAGCTGGTGACGCAGGAAGCCGTCACCTACATGTGGCACCAGGAGCACATCCTGTTCGCCCTGCTGGTCGCGGCCGGCATCGGCATGGTGGTGCGTTTCAAGTCCGATGCCTCCGCGGTGTTCCTGGGAGCCGCGGCCTCGACCTACGTGATCACCGCCAGCGTCGGCTTCTCAACCCTGATGCGCTACGAGATGATCATGTTCCCGGCGGCGGCCGTCGGCGCCGGATCGCTGGTCCAACTGCTGCTCGGCCAGTTCCTGCCGGCCCCGGCTCCGGCGAAGGCCGCCGCCCCGGCCCTGGAAGCCGAGCAGGAGTCGGCCGAAGAGCCGGCCCCGCC